>NZ_JSEH01000003.1 GCF_000801335.2 Desulfovibrio sp. TomC | reverse complement strand
GATGGCCCTGCCTGCGCCGCAGTCCCCTGCCGACAAAGCCGCCATGCGCCAGCGCCGCCGCTGGCTGGCCAGACGCCGCTGCCTGCGGGCGTTGCGGCGCACTCTGACCTTCATCGTTCTGGTGACGCCGTTTTGCTATTTCGGTTTGATCCTGTGCTGCGGTATGCCGGCAGGAATGGGAGGGGCCATTCGCGCCCAGATCTACTTCTACGAATGGTGGATGTTTTTTCAAAACGGCTACGTATTCACAAAATACATCTGGCACGCACCACGCTTTGCTGCTCTCCCTCTGCTTGTAAATATTGCCTTCATTGTCGCTTACCCACCAGGGAATCCGTGGCAAACAAATTACGGCTTGTATTTTGAACAATTCTATAAAGATCGCATGGAGGTTATCCGGCTGGTTGAAAACGGTGTGTTGGTTGGTTTTGACGAACCCCATGGCGTTGTCTTGCTGCCGCCAGCATTTGCGCATACGGCATTCCCAACAGGACGAGTTGGATACAGTCGCAAGGGAACTCGCTACAGAATTTATTTTCCAGCCCAGTGGGATCCGTTAACGCAAAATGGATTTGAATACGACACGGATTACCACAAAGAAGCCGCACAATCTCAGAACCCTGTATATGCTTTAGACCACACGGCTTCATCGTGGTATTTTGTTGACGACTAGAATGCATCTATTGTTCTAGATACAATTACAACGGCCACGATCTGGCACGATAAAAATCCTGTATTACACTCAATCGTTTTTTGGCGCCAACCAGCCGGAGCGCACCTTCTCGGCCTCCTGCCCGCGACTGGCGCGGCGACCGGAAAACGGATAACCTGCCGCCATGATGGCCCTGCCTGCGCCGCAGTCCCCTGCCGATAAAGCCGCCATGCGCCAGCGCCGCCGCTGGCTGGCCAGACGTCGCTGCCTGCGGGCGTTGCGGGCGACAATAACTTCTTTGGTCCTGGCAATGCCCTTTGCGTGTTTTGGCCTTGTACTGTGCTGCCATATGCCATTTGGGCTGCAGACAACCATTCCAAACTTCATAAACATCTCCGTGGCGCTCATCTTTTTTCGAGCGATCTGGATCTTTGCAAGTGAAATTCGGTTTTCGCCACTATATTCCATTTTGCCACTGATCGTTTATGCATTACTCCAAGTCTCTCCATGGCCAAATGACACCTGGAAGGTAAATTGGGAGTTCTATTTCTCTCAATTCTATACGGACAGGATGGAAGTCATTCGACACATTAAGCAGGGTGAATTTCAAGAACTTGACAAATCCGAAGGCAAGATAGATCTGCCACAAAAATTCAAACACACTTCCTTTCCTCATGGAAGCGTCGAGTACTCTCGGATAAATGGCAAATATACTTTATTTTTTTCAACTGACTTGGACGGTATTCCATCGACAGGATTTGAATACAGCGACGACGAGGGGAAAGAATACTTTGCTACAATAAATCCTTCATACAAGTCTACGATGATCACACCGAATTGGGTATTTATTACATATTGATATAGACACACACTTTCATAAACAACTGATTAAGTATAACAACAACGCCATCAATAACAGCTATACGAAATCTCACCTGCCAGCCTGTTGGAATGCACCTTCGCGGCCTCCGACCGGCGGCCGGCGCGGCAACCGGAAAACGGATAGCCTGTTCGCCCTGCCCGCGCCGCAGTCCCTTGCCAACAACGCCGCCGGCCTTGCCTATTTCCCCGCCCTGGCCTACAGGCACATCATGGGCAACTCTGACCAAGACCATATTGCCCGGCACAACCGGCACTACAAGCGCAGCCTCACCCTGCGCTACATCACGGCCCTGGCCCTGGTCGCCGCCCTGGTCGTCATCTCCTACACGCTGTTTCGGCACATCATGGGCACCATCGACCGGGCCGCCGCCATTATCGCCATCTCCGGCTCGCAACGCCTGCTCACCCAGCGCGTCCTGGCCCAATGCCTGCTCCTGTCCGCCGCCGACGACGACGAGAACCGCCGCGACATCCAGCAACGCCTCAAGCAGGCCGTCGCCGCCCTGGTCGCCAACCACGAACACCTGCTCGCCGACCTGGACGCCCCCGGGTCCCTGGCCGCCAGTTCCCCGGAACTGCGCGCCATCTATTTCAAACCGCCCTACGACCTCGACAAGGGGATGCAGCTTTTCATCAAAAACACCCGCGCGTTCATCGATTCCGACGCGACCCGGCCGTCCCTGGCCGATCCGTCCTTTTTAAATCTCCTGGCCTTTGGCGAAAACGAGCTGTTGCGCGACCTCAATGCCGTGATCCGGCAGTACCAGCAACTGGCCGCCTCACGGCTGGCCGTGCTGCGCCGTCTGGAAGCCGGGGCCGCCGGCACCGTACTGGCCATCCTGATCGCTTCGGGCCTGTTCATTTTCCGGCCCATGGTGCGACGCATCTGCGCCGACCGCGAAAGCCTGCAGGGAGCCAACGAGGCCCTGGCCGAACTGGCGGTCACCGATCAGCTGACCGGCGCGTACAACCGCCTCAAATTCAACGAGGTCATGACCCGGCAAGTCAACCGGTCCGCCCGCTACCACGAGCCGCTGTCCGTGGTCATGTTCGACATCGACCACTTCAAGGCCGTCAACGACACCTATGGGCACGGGGCCGGCGACGACATGCTGCGCGAACTGTCCCATCGCGTGGACGGCGCGACCCGGGGCGTGGACTGGCTTTTCCGCTACGGCGGCGAGGAATTCGTCGTGGCCGCCCCGCAGACCAACCTGGGCAACGCCGCCCTGCTGGCTGAAAAACTGCGCCTGCTCGTGGCCGGTACGCCCTTTCCCCACGGCATAACCGGCAGCATCAGCCTGGGCGTGGCCGAACTGCGGCCGGGGGAGACCGTGGAGGAGCTTATGGGCCGGGTGGATGCCGCGATGTACGCCGCCAAGAACGCCGGCCGAAACCGGGTGGCGGTGGCGGAAAACTGCCAGGAAGGCGAGGCGGAAACGAACGACCGCTGTGGTCTGCCGCAGCTTGTGCCCAACGAGTAACCGTCCCCTTTCGGGGACAATGCCGGACGCTGGAGCAACGGTGGTTTCCGTCAAGGGGGAACTTCGGGACCCTGCCAACAGCCGACCGTATTGCCACCCAGCGCCGAGAACCCCTTAAAACTTCCCCCCTTTGCAGGGGTCCGGGAGGATCATCCCCCCGGCCGCCGGAGGTATCTTTCTCTTTTACACCCCACTCCCATTTGTTAGCGTCCGCCAGGGCCAAACGGCGCGGCGCCGGTGGCGTGGCCGGCGGCCAGGGCCTCCAGGCGGGGCGCGTCGAGGATTTCGATGGCGTGGCCGGACAGGTTGATCAGACCGTCGTCGGCAAAGCGGCGCAGCACCCGGGAGAGCGTCTCCGGAATGGTGCCCAGATAGGCGGCCAGCTGGCCCTTGGGCAGATCCAGGGACAGCACGCGCTTTTTGCTTTCCGCGCCAAGCAGCAACAGATGGGCGGCGAGGCGGGCCGGCACTTCACGAAGGCTTAAATCCTCAAGCTTTTTGACCAGCTGGCGCAGCCGGATGGATAAAAGCCCCAGCATGTTCATGGCCAGATCCGGCTCCTCGGCCAACAGCCGCCGGAAGCGTTCACGCGGAAAAAATAGATAGTCGCCCTCTTCCAGGGCCTGGGCGTTGGCCGGATAGACCCCGCCGGCAAAGACCGCCACCTCGGCAAAGACTTCGCCCGGGCCGAACACGTGCAGGATATGCTCCTTGCCCGACAGCGACGTCTGGTAGATGCGCACCTTGCCCGAGGCCACCGAGAAAAACCCCTCGGCCGCATCACCCGAAAAAAAGATGTCCTGCCCGCGTCCGTAGCGGCGCACTTCGGCCACAGCGGCCAAAGCGGCCAGTTCCTTGGGGCCAAGGCCGGCAAAAAGGCCGATAGCGGCCACGGCTTGGTTTTTCTCCACAACAATCCCCCTCTTTGACCTACGTCAAGGCGCTCCGGTCCAGGCTTGGCCAGGATCGGCCAAAATAGTCCCCTGACTCGTACCATACGCTCTGCGAAAGGACGCGCCATGTCTGCACCCGCCGTTCTACTGGAAACCTGCCGGGGCGTGAAGCCAGGCGGCTGCCCGCATGCCGCGCCGCTGCCGGCCGATGCCCTGGCCGCTCTGAGCCGTCTGGCCGAAACCACCCCCGTGCCCGATGCCCTGGCCGATCTGGCCCGGCCCATGCGCCGCCATGAGCAGTTCCGCCTGGCCGTATGCGCCTGCCCCAATGGTTGCGTGCGGCCGCAGGTGGCCGATCTGGGCCTTGTCGCGGCCCGGAGCGCGACGGTGGACGCGGCGGTCTGCGTCGGTTGCAACGTCTGCGCCGAGACCTGCCCTGATGCGGCCATTGTCGTACGCCGCGGCAAGGCGGTGCTCGACGACGTGGCCTGTCTGGGTTGCGGGCTGTGCGCCAGGGTCTGTCCGATGCGGGCCATAACCGTCGGCCCGACCGGCTTTCGGGCCTTTCTCGGCGGACGCCTGGGCCGCCGCCCGCGCCTGGGGCTGGCGGTCGGGAACAGCCTGACGCCGGAGGCTGCCTGTGCCCTGGCCGGGCGGGCGACAATCGCCTACGTCCGCCAGCTGCGCCCGGGCCTGCGCTTTGGCGACATCCTGTCCCCGGGCGGCCTGCCGGGGCTGCCGGCCTGGGTGCTGTCATGACCACGGCCGGTGTTCTCCTGCAAGTCCTCGGTCTGCTGCTTTTTGCCGCCCACAGCCTGCGCCAGGGCGATCCGGGGCTGACCGCGTCGAGCCTGGCGCTGATTGGCCTTCTCGCCAGCCGGCAGGGTTTTGCCCGGCTGGTCCTTGGACCGGCGCTTCTGGCCATGGGCCTGGCCTTTGCCGTCGTGGCCCGGGACATGGCGCTTTTTCGCCTGGCTGCCGGCCTGCCCTCTGTCCGTCTGCTGGCCATTATGGCCGGGGTGACGGCGGTATGCGCGGCCGGCGGGCTTTTCGCCTTTTCGGCCCGGGGAGCCGCGTTTTACCGGCGCGGCAGCCAGGCGACCGCCGCCCAGGCCGCGGCCTTCTGGCTTGCGGCCGGAGTGCTGGCCCTGGCCCGGGCCAAGGCGCCACAACCCATCTTGCTCGCCGACCGCTTTTTCCCGGGCTGGGGACTGCTTGAAATCACGGTCCTGGCCGGCTATGCCGCCTGGTTGACCGGACGCATGCTCGACGCGCCGCGCACCGGCCCCCTGCGTTCACGCTATTGGGCCGCCTTTTCCCTGGTCTTTTTCGGCCAGCTGGCCCTGGGTCTGGCCGGCGAGACGATCTTTCTCATGACCGGAGCGCTCCATCTGCCAGTGCCGGCGCTCATTGCCGCCGGACCGGCGTACCGCGGCGGCGGCTATTTCATGCCCATCCTCTATCTGGCCACCGTGCTGCTTGTCGGGCCGGGCTGGTGCTCCCACCTGTGCTACATCGGCGCGGCCGACGACGCCTGCGCCCGGCTCGGGCGCAAAACGCCCAAGCCCCTCTCTGCCAGACTCGGCTGGTGGCGGCTGGCGACATTGCTCCTGACGGTGGGCGGGGCGGTGGGGATGCGGCTTCTGGGCGTCCCGACCCTGACGGCGGTCTGGGCGGCGGCGATTTTCGGGCTGGCGGGACTGGTCGTCATGGCCACGGCCTCGCGGGCGACCGGGGTGATGGTCCACTGCACCATGTATTGCCCCATCGGCCTTGTCGGCAACGTGCTGGGGAAACTCAGCCCCTGGCGCATCCGCATTGCGGCGGGCTGCGACGGCTGCGGCCGGTGCGCCCGGGTCTGCCGCTATCTGGCGCTTGGCCGGGCCGATCTCGATCGGGGCCGGCCCGGCTCGACCTGTACCCTGTGCGGGGACTGCGTCGGAGCCTGTCCCGGTTCGCGCATCGGCTTCCGGTTTCCGGGCCTGTCCCCGGCGGCGGCGCGCCAGGCCTTTTTCGCGCTGGTTGTCGCGCTGCATGCCGTCTTTCTGGGGGTGGCAAGAATGTAACCCGGCGGCTGCCCTTGAACATGTTCCGGGGTGGCAGGGACTTGCTCCAGCCCAACCAACGGCTGCCAGGACACCCTCCCGGCAAATGTTCACTTTCCCTTGCCCTGTGAGAGGTATCCCTTTACCCTGAACACCTGGAACAGCCATAGGGTCATTTTCAAGCAGTCTCCCACAGGCCTGTGCCGCAGCATCGAGCACGCCAGAAATCCAGACAATTCTGCGTCACCCTGGGCCTTTTTTCATCCCGCCTGCCCCTTGGCAAGCGTTGCAACAGCACTATCCATAGAACAAGACCAAGACCTTCCCTTTCCCAGCCCCCGCCAGGGACGGACAGGAAAACGAAAACAGGAGCATGACAATGGGCGCATTTTCGATTTGGCACTGGCTGGTCGTCCTGGGCGTCGTTTTGATCATCTTCGGCCCGAGCAAACTGCCGAGCCTTGGCCATGACCTTGGCAAGGCCATCCGTGGCTTCAAGGATTCCATGGAGGCCAAAAACATCACGCCCGCCGAGACCGACGTCGAACAAAAGCGGCCCTAGCCGCTTCACGACAAAAGCCCGCGCCTCTTTCCGAAAGAGCGCGGGCTTTTTTTATTGGCGTTGCGTCGTAGAATAGAGGCAGGGACGAGGCACACAAATCCCCCACTCAGCCCCTCCCCACCTGTAGGCCCGGCACCAGCCGCCTCCCCCCGCAAAGCCCGCCTTGCCGTTTGCGTCCTTCATACCGGAATGAGTCCCTTGAGCGACAGGCCTGCCATGCCGCCATCGGCCACAGACCGCCCTGACACATATAAACCGGAACCTGCCTAACGCAACGTGCACCCTGTGCGGCGACTGCGTGGGGGCCTGCCCTGGCGCGTGCATCGGCTCTCGCCTTCCCGGGCCCTCGCCGATGGCGGCGCGACAGGTGTTCTTTGCGCTGGTAGTGGCGCTGCAAACAGTGTCTTTGGGGGTAGCGCGGATTTAGACAGGCAAGCTCCAGCCATTTATCTATAACAAAAAAGTCAATCCCAGATAATATTGTTCCATAATTTGCAGCTAAAGAAACTCAAACTAATAACAAGAGCACAGCAGCCAGACAATAACATTGTAAAAGGCCATATACGATCCATCAAAAACCGTTATAATCAGTACTTGCGCATCATTCTTCCAGTCAGAAGCATATAATTAGCATTGTTTACCAACGAAAACAGACACCCTTCATCCATCAATTCTTTTTGCAAAGTCATACTTGAAGTGCTGTCTTGCCATACTGCAGTATTATTCGACGGGAGAGCGATTGGTTTGCCATATTTTGCGTAAAAAGAAGACATGAGTGATTTTTTATTTATATTCTTTGCATAAATATGCACAACATTAAGTTTATTATCGACAAACTGAAAAAAAATATCAACTGGAATTCCTTCAATATTGCGCGGGAGCCCATCAATAACTTGGTAGCCTGGCTCCTTGTCATTTCCTCCAAATCTTGTGCGTATCAAGATAAATTTTTTAGATATATTGTCATAGCTCTCACCCCATTGTACTTCACAAAAATTATCGTGAATAGGCGTCAGATCACATTCTTTATAAGAATCGTTAGAGCAGCTAACGCCAAAGCAAAGACAGAAGATGAGTACAATTATGCAACGAAGTCTTGCCACAAGCACAGCCCCTACTTAGTTATTGCAAACCCAACAAGTTTCCACAAGCTACGAAGACAAAACCATTTTTCCCTCTACTCCACACACAAACAAGACATAAGCTTGTTCGCTAATACAATAATAAAACCACTATTTTGAAATTTCCTATCGAAACACCATCTAGTTTTTTAAACAAAAGCGTCCAGTTGTTATTTTAACCCTGGCTCTCAGAATCGACTCAAGCAAAGCTGCGAAACAAACAATAGACGCAGTAGCAAGGCCATAGAAACTATCTATGCTTATGTTAAAAAAGATCAAAAAATACCTCAAAACATTTTTGAAACGCTTTTAGAAAACAACCTATTCGTATCTGGCAAAACAATTTGCAGCATTAAAATATATTAACACATACATAACAGCCGCCAATTAATCAATGGCAAATTTAATCCGTACTCTCCCGCGCGAAGCAGCCTAGGAACAGCATGGGCCTTGTGTCGCGCTCTGAATCGCTCTGGCGCGCCTCCCCTGATCTCCATAAGACACCTCCCCAACGGCAGGTTCATACTGGCAAGTTGGTGTCCAAGAAAACCTGAGGCCTATCCGCCCTTGACCTTTTTCCCCCATCCCGTGCTATAGCCCCTAATATTCCCAAAAAGGTTTCCCGTCCCCGCGTCGGGAATCGCGCCCGTGCGCCGTTCCCACGCCTCGGTAACCACTGTTGCGGATTCCTTTTTTCCGGCTTTGCGGCTCCGGGCGGCTCCGGACTGAAAAAAACCGGCCCTTTCGAAAAAAAATTCCTTGTTTGACTTAGGTCAAACCGCTTTCGGCCCGGCCCGCGTAGACCCGAATCAACGAAACGGGAATCCGAACCAAACCCAAACGGAGGACGACATATGTTTTGCTACCAGTGCGAACAGACCGCCAAAGGCCTCGGCTGCGACAAACTCGGCGTGTGCGGCAAACAGCCCGACGTCTCCGACCTGCAAGACCTGCTCGTCTACGCCCTGACGGGCCTGGGGCAGGCCGCCGCGGCCGCCAAGAGCGAAGGCGTGGCCGTGCCCATGGAAACCGGCCGCTTTTTTGCCAAGGCCATGTTTTCGACGCTCACCAACGTCAATTTCGATGCCGCCGACTTCAAGCCGCTGATCGAAGAGACCGTGGCCAAGCGCAAGGCCCTGGCCGGCCTGATCAAGGCCACGCTGCCCGAAGGCCCGGCCACTTTCGTCCCGGCCGCCGACCTGGCCGGCCTGGTCGCCCAGGGCGCGAAACACGGCCTCAAGGACATCCCCGAAGCCGACGCCGACATCCGCTCGCTCAAGCATACGCTCATTTTCGGCATCAAGGGCGTGGCCGCCTACGCCGACCATGCCGCCATCCTCGGCCAGGAAGACCCGACCCTGTACGAATTCCTCTACGAGGGCATGGCCGCCACCTTCACCACCGACAAGGACCTCGGGGCCTGGGTGGCGCTGGTGCTCAAGTGCGGCGAAGTGAACCTGCGGGCCATGGAGCTGCTCGACGCCGCCAATACCGGCGCGTACGGCCACCCGGTCCCCACGGTCGTGCCGCTGGGGCACAAGGCCGGCAAGGCCATCCTGGTTTCCGGGCATGACCTCAAAGACCTCAAGCAGCTGCTCGAACAAACCGCCGGCAAGGGCATCAACATTTACACCCACGGCGAAATGCTTCCGGCCCACGGCTATCCCGAACTGAAAAAGTACCCGCATTTCTACGGCCACTACGGCACGGCCTGGCAGAACCAGCACAAGGAATTCGCCGCCTTCCCCGGCGCGATCCTCATGACCACCAACTGCATCCAGAAGCCGGCCGAAAGCTACCTGGGCAGCATCTTCACCACCGGTCTGGTCGGCTGGCCCGGCGCCGTCCACGTCAAAAACGGCGAGTTCGGCCCGGTCATCGCCAAGGCCCTGGCCATGCCCGGCTTCCCGGCCGACGAAGACAAGGACACGGTCATGACCGGCTTTGCCAGAAACGCCGTCATGGGCGTGGCCGGACCGGTCATCGACGCGGTCAAGGCCGGCAAGATCAAGCACTTCTTCCTGGTGGCCGGCTGCGACGGGGCCAAGCCCGGACGCAACTACTACACCGAGTTCGTGGAGAAGGCCCCGGCCGACACCGTCATCCTGACCCTGGCCTGCGGCAAGTTCCGCTTCTTCGACAAAAAGCTCGGCGACATCGGCGGCATCCCGCGCCTGCTCGACATGGGCCAGTGCAACGATGCCTACTCCGCCATCCAGGTGGCCGTGGCCCTGGCCCAGGCCTTCGAGTGCGGCGTCAACGACCTGCCCCTGTCCATGATCCTGTCCTGGTACGAGCAGAAGGCCGTGGCCATCCTGCTCACCCTGCTGCACCTTGGCGTCAAGAACATCCGCCTGGGACCCACCCTGCCGGCCTTCTTGACCCCCAATGTCCTCAACTTCCTGGTGGCCAATTACGACATCAAGGCCATCACCACCCCTGACGAAGACCTCAAGGCCATCCTCGGCTAACAGGCCACGCCAAGAGGCGGCCCCGGCGAATGCCGGGGCCGCCCCCCAGGAAAGAAAGCCATGAAACGCAAGATTATCGAAATAGACGAGTCGCTGTGCAACGGCTGCGGCCAGTGCGTCACCGGATGCGCCGAAGGGGCGCTGCAAATCATTGACGGCGTGGCCAAGATCGTGGCCGACCATTTCTGCGACGGCCTGGGGGCCTGCATCGGCCACTGCCCCACAGGCGCACTGCAAATCATTGAACGCGACGCCCCGGAATTCGACGAGCACGCCGTTGAAGAGCGATTGGCCGAACTGAAAAAAGCACCCAAGACTCCTTCTCCCTGCGGCTGCATGTCGGGCGCGCCGGTCACCATGACGCCGTGCCAGACGGCCAACGCGCCCACGGCCCAGGCGACTCAGACCGCCGGCGGCGGCTCGGCCCTGGCGGCCTGGCCCATCAAGCTGCGCCTTGTGCCGCCAAACGCCCCGTTTTTACAGGGAGCGCGGCTGCTGTTGACGGCCGATTGCGTGCCGCCGGCCTTTCCGGCCTTTCACAGCGCCTTCCTGCCCGGCCGCATTGCCCTCCTTGGCTGCCCCAAATTCGATGACGTGCAAAGTTATGTGGACAAGCTGGCGGAAATTTTGCGGCAAAACGACATCGTCGACGTCACGGTGCTGCAAATGGAAGTGCCCTGCTGCGCCGGCATGTCGCGCATCGCCGCAGCGGCCATTGCCGCCTCGGGCAAGGCCGTGCCGGCCACCCAGGTCGTGGTGACCCGGCGCGGCGAGATCGCCGGCATGCAGCCCTTGGCCGCCGGCGGCGCGCCCCTTGGCAAGCTGGGCTGACCCCGGCGGCTCCCGGCCTGACGCCTGCCCGGAGGATAGGCCTCCCGGCCCCTTTGACAGGAAACACGAGGTACGGTCATGAACAAGACCAATATATTCGAGGTAGGACCGTTTAAGGACACCGGCTACGGCATGCTCTGGGTGCATGATTCGGCCAATTTCCGGATCATCAACTTCAACTTCAAGGCCGGACAGACCCTGCCGGTGCATGCCCACGACATGGACGGCGAGCTGTCCATCGTGGTCCTTGAGGGCGAGGGGGAGTTTCTCGGAGCGGACAATGCCGCCAGCCCGGCCAAGGCCGGCGACGTGCTGGTGTGCCCCATCGCCACCCCCCACGGCATCCGCTCGATTACCGACATGCGGGTGCTGGTGACCATCGCCCCGCCGCCGTAAGTTGCGTGGGTAAGGGACGGGGGTAAAGGCGGAAGAGGCGGAAGAGGCCTCCGGCGGCCGGGGGCCTGAGGCCCCCGGACCCCCCAAATGGGGTAAAGGGAGTGGCGTTACCGCGACGGTGAGCGGGAGGAGGGATAATCCCCCCCGGACCCCCTTGGTGGGGAAAATTTATCACGGGATTTTGGGCGCGGGCTGGCGATGCCGGTCGGCTGTGGACCGGAAGCTCTCGGGTGGGCTGCGTGCGTCGACACGCCCGGCCGGGACCGACCACGTCACGAAAAAAATACGCCCGTTTGAAAAAAAATTCCCCGCCTGTACAATTCCAACGGGTTGCAGTTTCGGGTCGGCTTGCCTTTCCCTCACTTATGTGAAAAAAAGCGCAAAAGAAAGGGCCATTCATTTATCTACACGTTTTTTACGAGTAGGGGAAGCCGGCAACAGCCCTTTGCGCCACTTTTTTTACGATGCCCGGACGAGACGCGGCGAGACCGCCTGACGCACGTACGCCAACCACGCGCGCCAGGACGGAGTGCCGAAACAAAAGCCAATGGCGGACGCGAACCCGCCGGCCTCCTGACACGGACCCCAAGCCACAAGGACTTTGGCACTCCGGTCTCGCCCCGTCCCGTCCCGGCGTCCACTGCCGCTGCCCCAATCCCCATCCGGCGCTCCGCCCAAAGGCCCTGGCTTCGTCCTCCAGAAGCAGCAGCAGGCCGTCCCCCCCTACTCGCCCGCTACCCCAGAACTATCTGATTGCGCCCCTGTTCCTTGCCCCGATAGAGGGCCGCGTCAGCCCGACGCACGACATCGTCCAGGACGTCCCCCGGTGCAATGGCTGACACGCCGATGGTCACCGTGACCGACACGGTAACCGACTCCGTGCCCCGCCTGCAGTCAAAGCGTGTCGCCCCGACGCCTTCCCGGATGCGCTCCAGCAACCGGCCGGCCCCGTCCAGACCGGTCCCGGGCAGCAGCAGCAAAAACTCCTCGCCGCCCCAACGCGACACCAGATCACAGGCGCGCACCTCGGTCGCCATGGTCCGGGCAAGACCCCGCAACAGGTCGTCCCCGGCTTCATGGCCATACTCGTCGTTGACCCGCTTGAAAAAATCGATGTCGACCATGGCCACGGCACTCCCCTGTCCGGCCCCGTAGCGGCCAAACCGGAGCACCGCCTCCTCAAGGGCTTCCTCGGCATGGCGGCGGTTGGCCAGACCGGTCAGGCTGTCTGTCCGCGACAACTGGTCAAGGTTGCTATTGAGGGCTTCGAGTTCCTCTTTGGCCTCATGCAGGCGCTCGTTGGCTTCATGAAGCTCCCGGGTGCGCTCCAGCACCCGGGCCTCCAGCGTGGCGTTAAGCCCCACCAGGGCGGCCTCGGCCCGCCTGCGCCGCATCCGGTTGACCACCAGACCGAGGACGAGAAACGTCTCGACGAGCAGCAGGACAACACCGCTGACGACATACCATTTGTACTGCCCCCAGAGGCTGTTGTCCTGGAAAAGGAGGGTGCTGCCGGCGGGCAGGACGAATTCGCGGATGCCGAAACGGCGCAAGGCGCGCTGGTCAAAGACATAGGCATTGATGGAGGCGGCAAGCGCTTCGCCGGACGGTTCCCGGCCGTCCAGGGCATCAAGCATCCAAAGCGCCGTGCGCCGGCCGAACAGTTCGAAGCTCGCGGCATAACCGCCGACCGCTCCCTCGCCGATGAGGTGCTGGGCCACCACAAACACCGGCGCGGCGGCGCGCCCGACAATGTCCCGGACCACCTGGGCCGGCACAAAGGAAACCCCGTCGCTGTCCAGGGCAAAACGGATATACAAAATGGCCTGCTCGGCCGGGACGGCAGCAACCTGCCCCATGAGCGCCGCATGGGACAGACCGGAGGTGGACACGCAGGCAATCCGGTCGGCATACTTGGCGGCGGCTTTGGTGATTTCATCCGCCAGACGCCGTTCTTCCTCGGATGCGCCGAGGACCACCAGCACCGAGTTCGTCCCAGGCCGCAGCCTCTTAATCAGTTCCAGGTTTTTTTCAATATCCGACGTCGCCGTTGTCCAGGAAATCGTCTTGAAAGCCGATCCGGCCACAACGCCCTCGCCGCCCCGGTCCTGGGCGATAAAACAGGGAACGCCCTGGAAGGCCTCGCGCAGATACTGAGTATACAGGCCGGTGACGGCCCGGTCCGCAAAAACGGCTTCCGGTTGCCAGTGGGCATACTTCATGGCCAGATAGCGGGCCGTATCCGACGCATACAACGGCACGTTTTCAAAATTGGTCACATTGATATATTCGGCGGAGACGCGGACATCAAACTGCGTACTCGTCCGCAGTGTCTCGATCAGGCCGTGGTCAAATTGGGCGATGGCCGGATGGTCCTGATTGAGATTATGCAGGAGCAACACATTTTTGCGAGGCAATCCCCGGGAAAGGGCAGGCCCGGCCGGGAGGAACAGAAAAAGGGCCAAGGAAACGACGAAGAAAAAACAGGTTGGAGGCTTGCAACCTGTTCGCTTTGGGGTCACGCCACTAAATAGCATGGTCGCAGGATACAAGGGGACAGCCCCTGGAGCAAGACCGCCTCGTGCAACAATTCCATCGTAGGCCACTTGTTCCTCTGATTCCGACAGATAAAATCAACCAACAATGCCCGGCGGCGCAGACACAGGCGCAAACCCCGGGAAGACATCCCCGACCTTTTTCTCCGGCAAGCCCAGATGGCGCACGGCAATGGGTGCGATAACATCGCGCCAGTCCGTCGCCACGGCCACATCCCGGCCACCGGCCAGCCGATGGCCGGCCAGCCCCGGCCACTCGCCATAGATCCGCCCGCCAACGACCGGCCCGCCAAGGACCAGCATCACCCCGCCCAGGCCGTTGTCCGTGCCGCCAAAGGCGTTTTCCCGGGCGCTGCGGCCAAATTCCCCCAGGGCCACGATGACCGTGTCCTCGGCCGCCTGGCCAAGCCCGGCCAACATTCCGGCCAAGCCCTGGCCGGTTTCGCGCAAGCGGTCGGCCAGATAGCCCTTGGCCGCGCCCTGGCCGCTGTGGGTGTCAAACCCGCCAACCGAGACGAATCCCAGGGCCGCATCCCGGCGCTTGGCCAGTTCCCGGCCAAAGTGCTGGCCAAATTCGGCAAAATGCGGGGCCGGGATGGCTCCGCCGGCTGCCCGGCGCGATTCTTCGAGCAGCTTGGCCAAGACCTCCTGACGGTCCTCCCGCCCGGCGGCAAAAGCCTTGCCGAGCGCCCCGCCGGTTTCGCCGTAGAGCCGGCCGACTGCGGCAAAAAGCGCTTGGTCCTCCACCGGAAGTCCCGGCAGGGACTCCCCCCGGCCTGGGGCGATCATGGTGTAGTGCGGCGCGCCGTCGTAGGCGTCGGACTGGCAGGCCACCAGCATCTGGGAGCGTTCCCCGGCCAGGGCCAGGGCCAGTCGGCCAAGCCAGCCCGACTGGCTGCGCTTGCCCTGGGCGGTTGGCGTGCCGGCGGCAAATTGGGCCAGGGCCGGGCCATGGCTCGTCCCCTGGCCGGGCATGGCGCAGGCCGGGATAACGGCCAGCTGTTTTTTGGCAAAAAGCGGGGCCAGGGCGGACAGGGCCGGATGGAGCAGGAAGCCGCTGCCAAGGTCGACGCCGCCGCAATCAGCCGGCAGGGCCGTGGTCGGACGCAGGAACGGATACAGCGGATCGGCCACGGGCGCAGCCACGGACAAGCCGTCCGGGCCGCCCTGGAGCAGCACCACCACCAGCTGTTTGCCGGTGCGCCAGGGAGCCTTGGCCGCCGTCTCCCGGCCTTTGCCGCCGGCCTCGGCCTTCCCCTCGCCGGACGATCGGCCGGCCTTGCGGGCCAGGGCCGGCCCCGGCACGAGGCCAAGCGCTCCTATCCCGGCCAGCCACCGCAGCACGTCTCTTCGTCGCACCTTGCCCCCCACTCGTCCGTATTCCCGGGTCTGCGCGCTCACGTGGCGCGTCCGCAAGCTTCGTTTTTGCGAACGCCCAGGCCAGCATGCAGGAGGAGTTATCTTGTAAGGAACGCCAGCCTAGTAGCGCAAAAAATCCGGCGACGCCAAAATGACGCCCGCGCCATTGTCCCCGGCCTTGGCCGCCGCCTGCCCCACTGCCGGCGACAGCTCCGGCCCAAGGGCCTCAGTCAGGGTCTGGACCCCCACTTTGGCCGCCGGCGAAAGTCCGGCAATACGCCCGGCAGCCAGGTCCCCGGCAAAGCTCACCCGACGCGGCAAGGCCTCAGGCTTCTGCCAGGACGCCGAGCCCGGCAGATACCCTTCGGGACCGTCGGCGGCAAAAAGCGGTTGCCCAAGGCCGGCCAGGGCCCCGGCCAGGGCGGCGGCGTCGGTTGGCGTCTGGCCCATGGCCCGCACGGACGAGACGATATGGCGCAGCGGCGATTTGATCCGCCCGCCCCGGTACTTGGCGTCAAAAAACGCATCGTTGGTAAAAAGCGTGCGCAAGACCTCGCGGATATTGCCGCCGGTTTTGCCAAAGGTCTCGGCCATGCTGGCCACCAGCCCGGCCGGCGGGTCGTCGGTGAGGAAATAGACCGCCAGCTTGCGGCTGATGTTGCGGGCCGTGGCCGGATGCTCGGCCAGGATGCGAAGAGCGGCCGCGCCCTCGCCAAGGCCCGTGCCCTTGACCGTCTGGCCGAGCAGTGTCTTGTCGGAGGGATCGTGCAGCTCCACGTCGAAATAAAACCCGCCGGTATCGGAATCGGCCCGGGCCGCGCCCACGCGCCAGCCGGTGAGGATGCGGGCCAGGGCCTGGGTGTCGGCGGGTTTCTGGGGACCGCCGGGACCGAGGGTGTGGTGGGCTAAAAGCAGCGCGGCATAGGTCGGCTCAAGGGCTTCGCGCGCTCCCTGGCCGCCGTCGCGGTGGACCACGTTTTTCCAGTTGCCCCGGGCGATCAGCATGGCCGGATGCATGGCCGTGGCCGCCAGCAGATCGAGAAACCTGCCCATGGCGTAGGGCCGGATGGCCTCGCGTTCAAACGAGCCGACCCACAGGTGGGCCAAGCCCTTTTTGGCCCCAAGGCTGAAGTGTTCGCACCAAAAGTCGACCATGAGCTCCTGCAATTGGCGCGGCGAGGCAATGGCCCGCAGCAGGCGGGCCTTGGCCGCTTCCAGGGCCACCACGTCGGCCCGGTCAAAGGTGCGGCGCATGGCCTCGGGGTCACCGTCCCGCCCGGCTTCGGCCGGCGGGCCGTATTCCCGGAAAAGGCGCACCGTGTCCATTTGCAGCGAGGGCAGCGCAGCCAGGGCCTCAGTAAGTCCGGGAGGCTCGGCCAGGGTTTCCGGGTTGAGCTGGGATTCGATAAAGGCGGGCAGGCCCATGGCCTCCGCCTGCCCAAGCAGCCCCGGGCCGGGGCCGTAGGTCAGGCGGTTGACGGCCTGCACAATTTTGGGGTCGGCTCGGGAATCGGCAGCCCGGACCGGGACAGAGGCCAGACAGCACAACAGCAGGACACCCGGCAGGATGCCGGAGAGGGGACGCCACAGGGAGCGGTGAAACTGCACGATGCCGGCCATTTGGACAATGTGCGCGGCCAGTGGGCAAATGTCAATTGTGCGGCGCTCGCAGCCGGCGGATGCGCCCGAAACAATTCCATGCTAGGCTGCAGCCAACCACAAGGAGGCGAAAATGGCCGTCTATGCCAATCAGACCATCATCAAATACGGCGTGGGCTTTGGTTCGGCCCTGGCCATGTCCGTGTCGTTTGCCCTCAACAAATCCATCGCCTGGGCCATCATCCACGGCATCCTGGGCTGGATCTACGTCTTCTACGCCTGGATTTTCAAAGCCTATTGAGCGCGGCGAAATCGCCCGTCGCCATGGCCACGCCAGGGGGGCGGCGGGCGAAATAGACCCAGGCCGTACGGATTTCGCCGTCGGCGTCCATGACCACAGCCGTCTGGCGGCGCTCATAGACCTGGGGATGCTCTTCCAGGTCGTCCAGGCCGGCCAGCGTGTGGGCGTCCGTCACCCGGTACACCTCGCCAACCACCGGATAGCGGGCCTCGTCGGCCGCCAGATAGGGGATGCCCGCTTCCAGATACAGGCCGTAGGCCCTGGCTGTTGTCGCCGTGCCGCAAAAGGCCGCCCCGCCAAGCCAGCCGTGGTTGCAAAACCCCCGGCGCAGCGTGCCGTACACGAACACGTCCCAGGCCATTCGCCGCTCCTTTGCCAGGGCCGTCCCCGCCCACCCGGTTTTTCTGCCTGTCCGGCCAAATCTTGCGCGTCTGCGGACGCGCCCTTCCAGGCAGGCCTTTGCCGCAGCGCCCGCTTCGTTCCAAGCGCGAGTCCGTTGCGGCTAAAAGCTGACGCTCAGGCCCACATCGCCGCCGTAGCCGATCACCTGGGGATTGGACAGCGTGGCTGAGGCCGCGCCCCGGACCATGATCCGTTCGCTGATTTTATACGAGGAACCAACCGAAGCCGTGGCCCAATCGGCAGCGACAGGGGCGGCGCGCAGGGCATACGGCGCGGCGGTGGTCGAGGTGAGCGCGGCCTTGACCATGCGTCCGCTCTGGTCAACCAGCTCATGGTTCCATTTGGCTTCGGCAAACGGCCGCCAGTCGGCAAGGTCCACCGAGGCCCGCCAGCCGAGCTGGCTTACGGCCGAATCCCGGATCTGTTCGCCGTACGACAGGGCGGTAACGCCGTTGCTGCCGGTTGCCGTTCCGCTGGACCCGGATTCGGCAAACCCCTTGATGCGCACCTGCTGCACAACCAACCCCGCCACCGGGCCGGTGGTGACCGGTCCCAGGCGCAGATCGCCGCCAAGGCGCAGGGCCAGGGCCAGGGAGCGGCCGGTCGTGTCGGCGCTGTTGGCGTCGGTGAAAAGGCCAAGGGTCACGTCGCGGACGATCTTGTCCTGCTGCCAGCCGTAGGAAGCCACCGCATCCCCCCACACCGGCCCGGCCTGATAGGCGGTGTAGAGGCTGAGTGCCTGCTCGTTTTGGTCAAAGCGCCCGCCTCCCATGGAAAACTGCTGGGTCTGGGTGGAGGCCGTGAAGGCCGCGCCCAGGATCAAGCCGCAAGGCGTCCGGTAATCCGCGCCAATCGAACCGGTAAACGGCGTGCCGGCAACGCCCGGGAAACCCGAGTCGTTTTTGAGTTCCAACGCGCCCACGCCGCCGCCGATCCAGACGTTTATGCCGGTCGGACCGCGGTGCTGCCCGGTCAGATCGATCTGTCCCTGGAGAGCGGCCGCCCGGGCCAGACCGCCCTGCACCGGGGCCTCGGCCAGAAGCGACATCAGGCGTGGGGCAACAAGCAGACTGGTTTCGTAATCCGTTTCAATCCGCTGGCCCGCCGTGGTCAGGTGCTTGCCGTCGATAAACAGATAGGTCTGCAATTGGACGGGAGTGATGTCGGCCCAGGAGGTCACCAGGGCGGCGACCGGCGAGGGGGCGTTGGCGGCCAGCACCGAGTCGTACGTAAAGCCGAACAGGGTCGGATTGGTCGCCACGAACCGAAACAGGCTGGAGAGGTCGGCGGGAATGAAGCGGACGCCGGCCGCAGTCAGGTCCGCCCATTTCGTATTCCCGTAGGCAACGGTCCGGGCATAGTTCTCAATGCTGGTTTCCGGGACAAGCCCGCCGGAACCGGACAACACCGTCGTATAAAACGAATTCGGCACCATGATGGTGCGCGCGCCGGCTGCCTGCAAGGCCGCCACGCCGGCAGTCAACTGCGCCGCCACGCCGCTTAAAAAGGTCGGATTGGCGGCGATCCAGTCCGCGCCCTGGTTTTGCACGAAAATCAGATCATTGTTGCCGCTGTTGACCACATACAGGGCGTCGGCATTGGCAGCCCCGCCCCCGGCGGCCAGAAAGGTTGCGATCTGCTGGGTCGTGGCCACGTTCCCGGGCAGTTGCCCGGAAGCCGGGGTACCGCCGGTCGTGGCGCTCAGGGGCGCCGTATAGGCGCTGCCGTTGCCGAAGTTGCCGCCGCCGATGCTGACCGGCTCGGCGCCAAGGCCAAAGCGCGCCGCCAGCATGGTGGTCGTCATCACCCCTGGTCCGGCAAACCCGCCGCCGGCTCCATTGGCTACGGCAGCGACGACTGCGGCGTCGACGCTGGCGTTGCCGCTGGTGGTATAGCGAAAATACCCGGAATCCAGGGTGCTGTCGCCAAATCCGACAAATTGATTGAATGCGCCGGCCGCATTCCCGGACACCGGCCTGGCGCAAACCGCCAAGGCAACTCCGACGAGTATCAGGGCCATCGACTTCAGTGTGCACATGGCATTGCCTCCGGCAACCGCCCCAAAGGACCCCGACCAAGCTGTCCCGGGAAAAATGTTTCTTTGCTTCCAGTACCCAAAAAGCCGCCAATCTCCCAAGACAAGGCTAGCCCCGGTCAAAGACTCCGAACCGCACGATCCACCACAAAGCGGCCAGCCCGTCTCGCCAGCCGATCTTTTTGCCTTCCTCATAGGTTCGGCCGTAATACGACACCGGCACCTCATAAATACGGGCCCGAAGCCGGGCCACCTTGGCGGTCAGCTCCGGCTCCACGCCGAACCGGTCGCTTTGAATGCGGATTTTCTGCAAGACGTCACGACGAAAGACCTTGTAGCAGACTTCCATGTCCGACAAATTGATGTCGTTTAACATGTTCGACAGCAGGGTCAGCATCCGATTGGCCACGGAGTGCCAGAAGTACAAGACCCGGTGCGGGCCGCCGAGGAACCGGGAGCCGTAGACCACGTCGGCCTTGCCGGCGAGAATGGGCTGGAGCAGGACCGGATAGTCCTCGGGATCGTATTCCAGGTCCGCGTCCTGAATGAGCACGATGTCGCAGGCGGCAGCGGCAAATCCGGTGCGAAGCGCCGCACCTTTGCCCTGGTTTTGGGCATGAAACAGCACCCGGATGCGGGGATCGCCGGCCAACGTACGCAGGTAATCGCCGCTGCCGTCGGTGGAGGCGTCGTCAACCAGAATAATCTCGGTGGTTTCCGGTCGGGCCAGGACCATGCCCAGGAGGACCGGCAGGGTTGTGACCTCGTTATAAACCGGGATGACGATGCTGACGGTCATGGCGCGACCGGAATCAGGGGCTTGCATGGGTGGCTCCGTATCAGAGGGAGGATTGGCCGAGTGCCTGGAAATACCGGCTTCGACAGGAAGTTTCAATAGCGCACAGCGCGGCCAGGGCCGGACCGAAATCATCCCTCCCCATGGTGAAGACGCCGTGGCCGCAGACAATGACCCCGCGCCGTCCGCCGTCGGCAGCCAGGGCCGGGGGCATGGTGTGGACGAGGCCCCGGGGGCCGCAACCCACTTCGCCGGGCACGATGGGCACGTCGCCGACGAATCGTTCCCGGGGGCAGGCGATGTGGCAGGCGTTGCGCTGGGCGCAGTCGGTCGCCTGGCAATCCATGGACATGACCACGGCAAAGCGGGGATGGCCGTGGAGGATGGCCCGGCGGCGATCCAGGCGCACCAGGGCGCTGTGGGCGGCCAGTTCGCTTGAGGCCGTCAGCCCGGCGCAGGACGAACCATCCAGGGGGACCCAATCGATGCCGCCGGCCAGTTCGTCCAGGGCCGCCCCGGTCTGGCTGATGGCCAGCGCCCCGTCCAGGTTGTAGGAAATATTGCCAAAGACCGAATCGACCAGCCCCAGTTCCACCGTGGCCCGGCCGGCCTCGATCATGGCGGCCAGGACCGTTTCCCGGTCGCCAAACGGCCCCTTGGCCAGTTGCGGCACGGCGGCCGGCGGCGGCGGCAGATGGGCCACGGCCGTCTCAAAGGCGGCCCAGGCAACGGCGTCGAGGGTTCCGGCCCGGGCAGCGGCCAGATGGTCGGCGAAAAACTTGACGAACCCGGCAAAGGCCACCGAGGACACGGTGACAAAGGCCTGCTCGGGCGAAAGCGCCCCATGGGCCAGGATGCCGACGCCGGGGAGGTAGGCCCCCTTGCGTCGGGCCAGGGCCTCGGCTGCGGCGGCGACGGTCGGTTCGGCCACCACCGGGATGTCGTGAAAAAAGGTGCGCGTCTCGCAGTCCCGGGGCCTTATGGCCGGGGCTTCCCGGGCGGCCAGCCATTCCAGGATGGTGCGGTGCGGCTCGGCCGGCGGGGCCAGGATGACGCAGCCGACGCCCAGGCGGTCGATCAGCCCGGCCAGCAGATCGGCCCGGGACGAGGGCCGGGAAAAGACGAGCGCGTCGTCCAGGCAGGCCACCACGGCCGTCTCCGGGGCGCACAACCCGGCCCGGACCAGCCTATCGGCCCACTGCCGGGCCAGATCCTTGGCCGTCTGTCGGTTCAGGCCAGCCATGGCAGCTCCAGCTCCTCGGCCCGCCCCGGGCTTGGCCGGCCGTCTTCGGCTACGCCCCGCAGCCGGTAATACCCGGCCCGGGCGGCCAGAAACGCCGGCCGGGACAGCGGCGGCACGTCGATGCCCTCGCCGCTTGAGCCCGGTTCGGTGAAAAAGCGCTCGGGCAGATCGTCGGCTGCGGCGGCAATCCCGGCCCGGGCGTTTCGCTGCCGCTCCCGGAAAACCGCCCGCTCGCCAAGCCTGGCCAGTTCGCCAGCGGCAACAATGGTTCCGGTTGCGGCCGACACGGCCAGCCCCCATTCTTCCAGACCGACAGCCAGGGTGCAAAGCGGGCAGCCGCCAAGGGAGGCCGCCGCCGCCACCGCGTTTTCGCCCAGATAGACCGCCCTGGCCTTGCCGGCAAAGGTGAAACGGTCGGTGGCCACAGGCTTTCGCAGCAGCTCATGGGCCAGGCACAGTCCGCCCCAGGCATCCGGTCCGGCCGGACCCACAGCCAGGGACAGGGCCAGGCCGCAGGCTCCGCGCGGGTCAAAGGCCGGCAGGGCCACGCCCTTGACGCAAAGGGCCGGCAGGGCTGCCGGGGCCTTTGCCAGGGCAGCGACGGCGGCGGGGACCTCGCCCGGGTCGGGGTCACGGCCGTCGGCCTCGGCCCGGCCGGCCAGGACCGCCGCCGCGCCCGGCGGATCGAGGCCCATATCCAGACAGGCGGAGTTGGCGGCAACGGCCAGACGGCCGTCGGCCAGCCCGAGCAGGGCCGTGAAATGGGACAGGGCGTCGCCATCGGGCATGATGGCCCCGGAATCCGTCACCCGGCGGCAGGGCACGGGACAGCCGGGACAGCCGACCGCCCGGGGCGTGAAGACGGCATCCAGGCGCGGGGCCGAGACGGCCGCGGCCTGGGCGAAAACGGTCTGGCGGAAATTACGGGTGGGGAGCATCCGCCGCCCGGCGGTCAGGTCCAGGAGGGCGGCCGTGCCGAAGCGGCCAAAGCCGCACGGACCGGACAAGGCCGGGGCCGCAGCGATGAGACGCTCCATGGCGGCCCGGGCCGCGCCCATGGCCGCAGCATCGACCGGGACCGGAGCCGGTTCCCCGGCCACCGTGGCAGCGACCACGACCGCCACAATATTTTTGGCGGCCAAAAGCAGGCCGCTCCCGCCCCGGCCAACCGGATGCACGCCGTCGGCCACGGCAATGGCCAGCCGCGAACCGGCCCGCGCCGCCGGCCCGACCGCCAGCAGGCCGTGCCAGGGAGCCAAGGCGGCTGCTATTGCGGCCAAGCCCTGTCCGGCCAGGTCGCCGGCCGGGACAAGGCGCAACCCCTGCCCGTCAAGCATGAGGAGCATCGGCACATCCGCCCGGCCGGTCAACACCAGCCCGGCCAGACCGCACCGGGCCAGACCCTGCCCGATTCCGCCGGGCACGGACGCCGTCAACACCCCGCCCGTATGCGGATTTGCCCCAACCAGGGAGGCAAACGAGGCCCCAGGCAGGTCGTAACCGGCCAGCGCCCCGGGAAACAGGCACAGGCAGGCCGCCGGGTCGTCCCACGGGACGGCCGGTGAGGCGGCGAAAATGGCTCCGGCCAGCCCACGCCCGCCCCGGTCCGCCCGCAGGTCGCAGCCGGCCGGGGATTCCCGGCGGCGGCGACCCGTGGTCAGGTCGAAAAAAAGGATGTCGGCAGTCGGCTGGTCCATGGCTTGTCCTTTTGCGGTAACCGGCTGCGACCTAGCAGACGGGTCGTTTCGTGGCAACAGCGCGCCCCCCTAAAGCCCTGGCCCAAAGGGCCGATAAGAGCTGTGCACCAACACAAAGACGAGGCCCGGCCATGCAGATCACATCTTACTCCGGCAACATTTCCAGCCTGCTCACCCTGTCCGGCCAGACAACAGCCCAGGGAACAGAGCAGAGCGCGTCCGCCACCTCGGGGCACGCCTCACTGACCTTTGGCAACGGCGATGACAAGACCACCGCCACCATCAAAGCCCCCAGCAGCACCTCGGAGGTCTTTGCCTCGGAAATCATGCGCCGCATCAGTCTGGCCGAGACCCCGACCACGGCCAGCAACGCCGGAACCGGGGTCAATTTCGGCGCTGCCGGCGACTTGCAGACCTCGCTGGCCGACGCGGTCGAATCCGTGCGGCAAAGCCACGGCGACGCCGCGGCCACGGCGGTCATGGGCATTGTCATCAAGGGCGTCGGGGATGGGTCCGGCGGCGAGGACGCCCTGGGCGACGCCCTGGTCTCGGCGCTCAAATTCATTGACCGCAATTTCGGCGTTGCCGCCGGAGACGCGGCCATGGCCAATTTCAACGGAGCGCTCAACAATTCGATAAACGATTTCTACCAGAACGGGCATCTGGAGGAATTTTACGCCTCGGACGGCTCGAGCGGGACAGGCAGCGCCATCAAGCAGGCCCAGGGCGTGGTGTCCTCCACCCTGGCCCATGTGGCCAAGCAGTACGGCGTGGATGCGGCCCAGACGATTGCCGACATCCTGGACACCAATTTCACCCAGACCGGCTCCACCCGCGAGGGCCTCGGCAAGGCCATTGCCGCCGCCGACGCCTACCTGACCGAGAACTACGGCGCAGGCGACCTGGGCGACCTGCCCCTTGGCCAGGAGACTGCTCTGCCCAAGGGGTCGGTCCTAAGCCTTTCCGTCTGACCGGGCCGGCTTGCCAGCCAGGGCCAACGGTCCCAGCCCCTCTTTTCGTGCCCACCTGCCGCTCACCGGCTCGGCAACGCCCAGAGTCAAGTCAAACTCCCCCCAAGAGGGGGATTCCAAAGGGACTCAGTCCCTTTGGCCGCCGGAGGCACTCTTCCCGCCTTCCCCCACTACACTTGGCCGCTGCCGCAAGCCACCTGGGCCGCCCCGGAATTGCGGTCTGGGCCAATGCGCAGCTCCCCCTGGGGCAGGCTCAGGAAAACCGTTGTCCGGCCGGTTTCGTCACTGGTTTCCATGCGGACCGTGCCGCCGTGGGTCTCGGCTATGAGCCGGGTGGAATAGACCCCAAGACCGGTGCCGCCCATCTTGCCTTCGGTGGCGTACTTCTGGAAAAACCGTTCCCGCATCCCCGGCGGCACCACGCCGGTGTTTTGCACCCGCACCTCGGTCGGTTCCCCGGGGTGCAGGTGCACCGCCACCACGCCGCCCGCCGGCGAAGCTTCCAAGGCGTTTTTCACGCAATTGGCCAGCATGGTATAGAGCAACAGCCGTTCGCCACAGAGATATACGGTGTCGCTTGCGCCGGCCTCGCGTCCGTCGATGGTCAGACGGCAGGTCAGATTCCGTGGTCCGGCCAAGGCGGAAAATTCCATAAAGAGCCGTCGCGCCATGGCGACCAGCTCCACCGGCTCGGGGTTTAAGCGATAGGTTCCCCGCTCGATCTTAAACAGATCAAGGGACAGGTTGATCATGGACAGCATTTTGTAGCCGTTTTCCTCGATCAGCCGCAAATACATGGCCTGGGCGTCGGTCAGGCCGCCGTCGTCGAGGATGATCTGGGGCAGGCCGATGATGCCGGTGAGCGGGGCCTTGAGATCGTGGCGCATGATGCGGTCCACGTCCTCGCGCAACGTGGCCGCATCGAGTAGCTCCTCGTTTTGCCGGGCCAGGGCCTGCCGGGCAGCCCGCAGTTCCAGGTGGTTTTTCACCCGGGCCCGCACCACGGCCGGACTGACCGGCTTTATGAGGTAGTCCACGGCCCCGAGCGACAGGCCATGGGCCTCGTCTTCCGGGGCATGGTTGGCGGTGACGAAAATGATGGGGATGTCGGCGGTTGCGGCCTCGGCCTTGAGCCGGCGGCAGACCTCATAGCCGTCAATGTCGGGCATGACCACGTCGAGCAGGATAAGCTCAGGAGCCACCCGGCGGGCCAGGGCCAGGGCATCGGTCCCGCTGGCGGCCGCATGGATGGTGTAGCTGTCGTGCAGGCACGCGGCCAGCATGCGGATGTTGGCCGGCACATCGTCAACGATGAGGATCGCAGGAAGTTTGGACGGCGTCGTCATGGGCTGGCGGTTGCGGCAATCGGGCAGCTCTGCCTAGCCCTCGAGAAATTCCCGCTGGATTTCCTGAACCCGATCGAAATCGTTGAAAAAGACATCCAGAATGCGCGGTTCAAAATGGCTTCCCCGGCCGGCCCGCATGATTTCCAGAGACTTCTCATTGCTGAAAGGCTCCTTGTAGGGCCGCCGGCTGGTCAGGGCGTCGAACACGTCGGCCACGGCGCAGATGCGGCCGTACAGCGGAATATCCTCGCCGGAAAGCCCCTTGGGATAGCCCGATCCGTCCCATTTCTCATGGTGGGACAGGGCGATGATCTCGCCCACCCGCAACAGCTCGAAATTCGATTCGCCAAGAATGCGCGCCCCGTAGATGGTGTGGCGCTTCATGACCTCCCACTCCTCGGGAGTGAGCTTGGCGGGCTTGAGCAGAATGCTGTCGGGAATGCCGATTTTGCCGATGTCGTGCATGGGACTGGCTTGCAGGATAAGGTCCACCTCGGCCTCGGGCAGCCCCAGCCGGGCGGCCAGCAGGGCGCAGTAGCGGCTCATGCGCTGGATGTGGTCGGCGGTTTCCTCGTCCTTGAATTCCGCTGCGGCGGCGAGACGGTGAATGGTCTCCAGGTGGGCGGTCAGGATGACGCGCTGGGACTGCTGGACATTGTCCAGGGCCATTTTGAGCGCCGAGGTGCGCACCGCCACCATTTCTTCCAGCTCGGCCTGGTAGCGCTTCACCTCGTCCTGGGATTCCTTCATCTTGAGCAGCGATCCCATGCGCACACGAAGCTCGGTGAGATCAATGGGCTTGGAAATAAAATCGTTGGCCCCGGCTTCCACGGCCTTGAGCCGGTCCTGCTTGCTGGTCAGGGCCGTGACCATGATAATGGGCACGTCGGAAACGCCCTCCATGGACCGGATCTGCCGGGCTACGGTAAAGCCGTCGGTCTCGGGCATCATGACGTCGAGCAACACGAGGTCGATGCTCGAATCAAGCAGGGCCTTGGCCTCGGCAAAGGATTCAACCAGGATCGGTTCGTGACCGAGATTGCGCAACAGTCCGCCAATAACCCGCAAATTGATGCGCTCGTCGTCTATCGCCAAAATCCGTTTGGGCTTGTCCACACACACCAGCCTTATACCTTGTGTTTGCCCGAAGGCCTTCGGTCTTCTCTATTAGAGGATAGAAAACCACAGGGTCAAGTCGGGAAACCTCCCAACTGCTTGATTGCAGGTTGAACAGACCACCCGATCCTGGCAAGGGTGGACTGGCAACCATCCGCCGTCGGCCGTCAAACCCAAGGATCAACCATGCAGAGCACCACCGGCCCGGCCTGGCACGCCCGCGCCGAAGCCGAGGTCCTGGCCGCACTGGAAACGGACGCCGCAAGCGGCCTGTCCGCCAATGAGTCCGCCCGCCGTCTGGCGCGCCACGGCCCAAACGCCGTCAGCCCCGGCCGCCGGACCGGGGCGCTTGGGCGCTTTCTCCTGCAGTTTCACCAACCGCTCATTTATATCCTGCTGGCCGCCGCAGTTGTCGCCGCCCTGCTGGGCGAAGCGGTGGATGCTACCGTCATCGGCGGCGTGGTGCTGGTCAACGCCGTTGTCGGCTATCTCCAGGAGGCCAAGGCCGTGGCTGCCCTCTCGGCCCTGGCCCGGTCCATGGTCACCGAAGCGGCCGTCCTTCGCAACGGGATCTGGCAGGCCATTGCCGCCGAGGGACTGGTCCCCGGCGACATCGTGCGGCTGCGCCCGGGCGACAAGGTCCCGGCCGATCTGCGTCTTCTCTCGGTGCAAAGCCTGCGCCTGGACGAGTCGCCCCTGACCGGCGAATCCGTACCGGTAGACAAGGCCGTCGCCGCCCTGGCCGAGGAGACCATCCTGGCCGAACGCAGCAATCTGGCCTTTGCCTCCACCCTGGCCGTTTACGGCCAGGGCACGGGGGTGGTGGTCGCCACCGGCGACCATGCCGCCATCGGCCGCATCGCGGCCCTGACTGCCGCCGCCGACGCGCTGGCCACGCCGCTGACCCGGGCCATCGCCCGCTTTTCCCGGCTTGTTCTCTGCGGCATCCTGGTCCTGGCCGGCCTGACCTTTGTCGTGGGCGTGGTCCGGGGCCAGCCGACCACCGACATGTTCATGGCCGCCGTGGCCCTGGCCGTCGGGGCCATCCCCGAAGGCCTGCCGGCCGCCGTCACCGTCATCCTGGCCATCGGCGTTTCGCGCATGGCCGGACGCCGGGCCGTGGTGCGCCACCTGCCGGCGGTTGAGACCCTTGGCTCGACCACGGTGATCTGCACCGACAAGACCGGGACCCTGACCCAAAACCGCATGACGGTCAGTGAGCTGGTCCTGCCGGGCGGCGTCTGGACGGTCGGGCCGGACGGCTTTGCCCCGACAGCCGGAGACGCCGGGGCAGACCGTCGGGAACTCACCGACACGCTGACCGCCGCCGCCCTGTGCAACGACGCGGTCCTGGACGCCGACGGCAGCGGTTTTGCCGGCGATCCCACCGAGGCCGCCCTGCTCGTCGCCGCCAAACGGGCCGGACTCGACCTCGCCAGTCTGGCCCAGGCCCTCCCCCGGCTGGCTGACGAGCCCTTTGCTTCCGAACGCATGTACATGGCCACCCTGCATGCCCCGGGCCGGGAGGCCGCTTCGCACCTCTTTTTCAAGGGTTCCGTGGAGGCCACCCTGCCCCGCTGCCACGCTGCCGCAGGCGCGCCCCTGGATGCGGCCGCCATCCGCCGGACCGTGGAGGACATGGGCCGGCGCGGGCTTCGGGTCCTGGCCCTGGCCCGACGGAAGCTGCCCCCGGGCAGGACCGCCATTGCGGCCGCCGACCACGACAGCGGCCTGACCTTCCTTGGGCTTGTCGGCATGATCGACCCGGCCCGGCCCGAGGCCGTGGCCGCCGTGGCCGCCTGCCGCCGGGCCGGCGTCATGGTCAAGATGATTACCGGCGACCACGCCGCCACCGCCGCCGCCATCGGAGCCGACATCGGCCTGTCCGGCGACAACCCCATCGTGGCCATGACCGGACGCGACATCGACGCGGCTCCGCCTGAAAACTTGCCCCGGCTGGCCGAGGCTGCCCACGTCTTCGCCCGGGTCTCCCCGGAACAAAAGCTCCGTCTGGTCAAGGCGCTCCAGGGACTTGGCCACGTGTGCGCCATGACCGGCGACGGGGTCAACGACGCCCCGGCGCTCAAGCAGGCCGACATCGGGGTGGCCATGGGCCGGGGCGGCACCGAAGCGGCCAAGGAAGCCGCCGACATGGTGCTCACCGACGACAACTTCGCCACCATCGAGGCGGCGGTGGAGGAAGGACGCGGCGTTTTCGACAATCTCACCAAGTTCATCGTCTGGACCCTGCCGACCAACCTGGGCGAGGGGCTGGTCATCCTGGCGGCTGTGCTCTTTGGCCTGGACCTGCCCATTTCGCCGGTGCAGATTTTGTGGATCAACATGACCACGGCCGGCAGCCTCGGGCTCATGCTGGCCTTTGAACCGCGCGAACCGGGTGTGATGGATCGGCCGCCCCGCGCCCCTGGCCGGCCGATCCTCGACGCCGGACTGCTGCGCCGCGTGGTCCTTGTCGGCGGGGTGCTCTTGGCCGCCGCCTTTGGCCTGTACGCCTGGGAACTGGGCCACGAAGCCGGCGTGGCCGAGGCCCGGACCGTGGCGGTCAATGTCTTTGTGGCCATGGAGGCGCTCTATCTCTTAAACTGCCGCTCCCTGACGCGGCCGGCCCTGTCCCTGCGCCTGACCGGCAATCCCTGGGTGCTTTGGGGCATGCTCGGAGCCGTGGCCCTGCAAGGACTTTTCACCTATGCCCCGTTGATGCAGAAGCTGTTCGGTTCGGCCGCCATCGCGCCCATGGCCTGGGTACGGATTCTTGGCGTGGCCGTGGCCGGTTTTTTCCTGGTCGAAGCCCAAAAAACATTGGAGAACCGGGCTTAGGCCACCCTGGCGGTTGCTTGGCCGCCAGACCTCGTGATACAGGGTGATCGTGGCAGTTATTTCTCTTCGCATAGCGCACTGGGAGCGTTTTCTAAAAGCCGCCGGGGGCCTCGCGCTTCCGGTCGGGTTTGTCCTGGTTCTGGCCGTTTCGGCCCTGGCCGGCAGCCGGGTGGAGCCGGCCAAGGTTCCGGCCGGGCTGGCCTACGTGGTGCGCTACGAAGGCGACGTCGCCCCGGAAACCCTTGATCTGCTGCACCGCGTGTCCAAGGCCGAAACCCTGCGCGACACGCCGCCGGATTCGCCGCTGTTGCTCGAACGCCGGGCCGAAGAAGACAAGGCCGCTTTTGCCAAGGTCTTCCAGTCCCAGGGCCGGTTTGCCGCCACCATCGCCGCCAGCCTGGACACCGCCGCGACACCGGCCGCCCTCACCTACCGCATCGACGCCGGCCCGCAGTTCGACCTGCGCCGGGTGGTCCTGACCCCGACCAGCGGCAGCGACGCCCCGGCCCTGCCCGGCCCCGGACAGATCGGCCTGACCGTGCCAGAACCGTTTACGGCCAAGGCCATCCTCGAGGCCGAAGAAAAAATCACCGAACTGCTTCGCAACGACGCCCACCCCTTCGTCAAGGTGGAGAACCGGCAGGTCACGGCTGATTTCGCCAACCACGCCGTCAGCGTGGTCTGGACCGTGGACACGGGACCCCGCACGGCCTTTGGCCCGGTGGTCTTTTCCGGCCTGACCACGGTCAAGGAAAGCTATCTGGCCGGGCTTGTGCCCTGGCTGCGCGGCGAACCCTACGACGCCCGGACCGTGGAGCGCTATCGCCGCAAACTGACTGGCCTTGAGCTGTTTAACGCCGTGCAGGTGGAAACCGGTCCGGTGGACCCGGCCACGGGCCAAGCCCCCATCCAGGTGGCCCTGGTCGAACGCAAGCACCGCACGATCAAAGGCGGCGTGGACTACAAGACCGACGAAGGCCCCGGGGCCAACCTCGGCTGGGAAAACCGCAACCTCTTTGGCGGCGGCGAAAAGATGGCGGTTACGGCCAGCGCCTCGGGCATCGAACAATTCGGCGAGGCGTCCTTTGACAAGCCCGACGCCATCACGCCCAAGGATCTCTTCCGAGCCAAGGCCAGGATCGCAAACGAGGACAAGAAGGCGTACAAGGGCCAAAACGCCACGGCCACGGCCACGCTACGCCGCCAGTTCACCGATTCCCTGTCCGCCGGGGCCGGTCTTGGCTACCGGGCCTCGCGCATTGAAGAAGATCAGTCGCGCCCCTGGGAGGACGACGCCCGGTACGGCTTTGTGTTCGTGCCGGTGGAAGCCACCTACGACGGCCGCGACGACGTTCTTGACCCCCAGAAAGGCGTTCTGGCCAGCGCCTCGGTGGCCCCGTACTGGGGCACCCTGGCCGGCGGCGCGAATTTCATCCGGCCGGAACTCTCCCTGGCCCATTACTTAAAGCTCATGGACAAGCCCGGCGTGGTCCTGGCCACCCGCGTTTCCGGCGGGGCCAACGCCGGGGCCGAGCGCGACGACGTGTCCCCGGACCTGCGCTACTACGCCGGCGGCAGCGGTTCCATCCGGGGCTATTCCTACCAGAGCGTCGGTCCCACCCGCGGCAAAACGCCCATCGGCGGCGGCTCGGTGCTGACCTTTTCCACGGAACTGCGCCTGCGCGTCACGGAACTGGTCGGCATCGTCCCCTTCCTGGACGGCGGCACAGCCTTCACGAGCGCCCTGCCGCCCTACGACCAGCCCATCATGCTCGGCGCGGGCCTTGGCCTGCGGATATTTACCCCGGTCGGCCCGGTGCGCATCGACGTGGCCACCCCGCTGGCCCGGCGCAAGGACATCGACGACATTGCCCAATTCTACTGCAGCATCGGACAATCCTTCTAGGCCGTCCCCGGCTCCCGTCCCGCACCGGCCCTGGACCCGCTCCCTATTGCGGGGTCTGGCCGCAGCAGCCGTGATTCTGGCCGGCCTGTGGGCTTTTTTGCTGACCCCGGTCGGCCTGCGCACCGCCGCACGACTGGCCGAACGCGGCATCGCCGCCGGCAGCGGCTTTGAGGCCCGCATCGAGGACGTCTCCGGCGTCTTGCCCTTTTCCCTGCGGGTCGGGCGCTTTGCCCTGGCCGATGCCAAGGGTCCCTGGCTGGTCATCGGCGACGCGGCCGTGTCCTGGTCGCCGGCGGCCCTGTTGCGCGGGCGCATCGAGATCCGCGAAATCGCCGCCGATGTGGTGCGCCTGCTGCGCGCCCCCCAGGTTCCGGACACCCATTCCACCCCGACGCCGCTTACGTGGCCGCCGCGTTTCCCCTCCCTGCCGCCCATTCTGTTGGACCGCCTCGCCGTCAACCGGCTAATGCTGGACAAAGAACTGGCCGGACAGGCCGCCGTCCTGTCCATCAATGGCCGGCTGGCCGAATCCGGCCAGGGAGCCGTGGCTCTGGCCCTTGACGCCAAGCGCCTGGACGGCGACATGCCGCTGACGCTCAATGTGGGCGCGGCGCTCAATTACGCCGACTGGCGGCTGGCGGTGAAGGCCCACTTAAACGACGCGGCCGGGGGCCTCCTGTGCTGCGCCCTGGCCGGCCCGAATGCCCCGGCCCTGGATGCGGCCCTGACCGGCGACGGTCCGCTGGACGCTTGGAAAGGACGCTTAAGCGCCAAACTCGGGACCACGCCGCTTTTGGCCATGGACCTGGGGCTGGCCGTGCCCCTGGCCAAGGACGCCCTGGCCGCCTTTACCCTGGAGGCTCGTGCCGCGCCGCCGCCGGGCCTGCTCCCGGCCTTTTTCGAGGGCCTGCTTGGCCCGCGGCCCCATTGTTCCGTAGCCGCCCGGGTGGGCATCACCACCGACGCCCTGTTCCTGGACAAGCTCACGCTGGACGCCGCCGCCGGCTCCCTGGCCCTGGCCGCCCGCCTGGACCCGGTCGGCAACGCCCTGTCGGCCACGGCCAAGCTGGCTATAACCGACGCCTCCCGCCTGGACGGGACGCTCGGTGGAACGCTTGGAGCCGATATGACGGCCTCGGGCACGCTGTTGCAGCCAAACCTGGCGGCCAGCATCACCGCGCACAATTTCCACGCCGGTCCGGTCACCCTGGCTGACGCCGCTTTGACCGCCACGGCCCAGACACCCCGGCCCATGACCAACGATTTTCCCGGCGCAATCCTGGCCGTTTCCGGCACCTTGCGCGGTCTGGCCGGTCCTGACGGCACAACGCTTCTGGGCCAGTCCCTGGAGCTTGCCGCCAACGGCAGCCTGGCCCCGGACGGCGCGTTGGCCATCGAGAACGCCGCCCTGACCGGAGCCGGCGGTTCGGCCACCCTGGGCGGCGGACGGATCAGCGGCGAAACCCTGGCCGGGCATGTGGCCGTGGCCCTTGGCGACGTGGCCGGAGCCGCCTCCCTGGGCGGCCTGCGCCTCGGCGGCAGCGCCACCGTGGCCGCCGACATCGCTTCCGATCCAAACGGCCACGGCACGGCCAAGGCGGTCGTGTCCCTGGCCCGGCTGGCCGCCCCGGACCCGGCCGATACCGCCGCCGCTGCCCTGGCCGCCCTGCTCGGCCCGGCCCCGGGGCTGTCTGTCGACGGCGCATTTTCCCCGGACGGCGCAACCCTGTCCGAACTCTCCCTGACCGGCAAAGGAGTCAGCCTCGCCGGCACAGGCCGCTTTGTGGCCGCAACCGGGCACCTCGAAGCCAAAACCAGCCTCAAGGCGGCCGACCTTTCCCTGCTGGCTCCGGCCCTGGGGCAACCCTGCTCCGGGTCCCTGGAGGCGGGCGTCACCCTGTCCGGACCGCTCGTCTCGCCCCATCTGGCCCTCTCGGCCAAGGCCGACCGCCTGCACCTGGGCGAACTGGCCCTGACCGACGCGGCCTGTGACCTGACCATGGCCGACGCCGCCACCCGTCCGGCCGGCAAACTCACCTTCACGGCCCGTCGCGAGGGCGAAGCGGCCCGGTTGGAAACCACTTATGTCCTGGCCGGGACGCGCCTGACCGTGGCCGACCTGCGGCTGACCGCTCCGGAGGCGGCCTTTGCCGGCGAAGCCGACATCGACACCGCAACCGGGCGCGTGGCCGGCAAATTATCGGGCAATGCCGCCAATCTGGCCGGACTTGGCCGCTTTGTCGGCCTGCCGCTTGGCGGCAGCCTGAAGATTTCGGCCTCGGCCGCCAAAGGGGCGACCCAGTCCCTGACCCTTGACCTGACCGGAACCGGCCTGCGCCTGCCCGGCCTGACCGCCGGCACCCTGACCGCCACGGCCAATCTCGACGACCTGGCCGGCCGGCCCCGGGGCAAGGCCAGCCTCGCCGGCAAGACCATCGAAGCCTCGGGCCTCTCCCTGGCCAGCCTTTCCGCCACAGCCTCGGGCGACGGGCGGACCCTGGCCCTGGCCGCCGACGCCAAGGGACGCCTAAACGGCCAGATGGGCCTGGACGCCTCGGTGCGCGGCAATCTGGCCCCGGCTGAGGCCGGCCGCCAGCGTCTGACCCTGCAAACCCTGTCCGGCAGCCTGGAAGGCCATCCCTTTGCCCTAAACGCCCCGACAACCCTGAATTTCGGCAGCGGCGTGGCCCGAGTGGACACGCTGGCCCTGACCTTTGACAAGGCCCGGGTGACTGCCGCCGGCGGCTACGGCCCGACTGAAGCCTCGGGCAAGGTCAGTGTGGAGCACTTTCCCCTGCCCCTGCTCACCCTCTTCGGTCTGGCCGGCATCGACGGCACGGCGGATGTCAGCGCCACCCTGTCCGGCAGCCCGGCCAAACCACAGGTGACGGCCCAGGCCACACTCTCGGGCCTGCGGCTGGCGGCGGAACAGGGAAAGGGCCTGCCAAGCGTCGGCCTCTGGGCCAAGGCCGCCTGTACCGCCACCCGCCTGGACATCACGGCCGGCCTGACCGGCAAGGGCGGCAAGGGCGGCAAAAGCGGGGGTGACGCCATCACGGTCCAGGCCGGAGTGCCGGTGCGCCTGTCCCTGGCCCCGGCCGCCTTCGATCTGCCGCCAAACGGCGCGCTGTCCGGCCGGATGACAGCCGATTCCGACCTGTCCGATCTGGCCGCCGTGCTGGCCCGCTTCAATACCCGCCTCACCGGCCGCCTGACCGCCGATCTGGCCCTTGGCGGCTCGGTGGCCGCCCCGACCGCGACCGGCGCTCTGGCCCTGGCCGCCAATCGGGTGGAAAACGCCGACGCCGGGTTGGTCCTCACCAACGTGACCCTTCAGGCCGAAGCCGCCGGCGGCGTCCTGACCATAGCCAAGGCCTCGGGCGAGGACGGGCGGGGCGGCCGTTTCACCCTGGCCGGCCATTGCGGCTTTGCCAATCCGGCCAAAGACCCGGTGGACCTGAAGCTCACCCTGGCCCGGCTGCGCGTGGTCGGCCTCGATCTGGCCACGGCCGTGGCCGACGGCTCCGTGGCCGTGTCCGGCACCCTTGACCACATGCGGGCCGCCGGGACCATCGCCATCGGCCCGGCCGACATCAACCTGCCGACCTCGCTGCCCCCGGATGTGGCCGTCATCCCGGTCACCTACATCAATGACCCGGCCGCCCCCAAAAAACCGGCCAAGGTCGCCCCACCGGCTGCGGCCCGCCATATCGACCTCGACCTCAAGGTCGTCCTGGGGCAGGCCGTCTATGTCCGGGGCATGGGCCTGGAATCGCGCTGGACCGGCCAGCTGGCCATCACCGGGACCGCCGCCGAACCGGTGGTGATCGGCAAATACAGCGTGGCCAAGGGCAGCCTGGATCTGCTGGGCAGCACGCTGGAAATCACCAAGGGCGAGCTGGCCTTCACCGGCGCGTCCCCGCCCACCCCGGCCTTTGATATCCGGGCGGAAACCACCAAAAACAACATCACCGCCGGCATCGCCATCACCGGCGACGCCGGGGCTCCGAGCATCACCCTGACCTCCACCCCGCCCCTGCCCCGGGACGAAATTCTCTCGCGCCTGCTCTTTGGCCAAAGCGCCGGCTCCCTCTCGCCCCTCCAGGCCGCCCAGCTGGCCCAGGCCGCCGCCTCCCTCTATGCCGGCGGCACGCCGACCAGCATCCTGGCCCGCACCCGGCGCATCATCGGCCTGGACCAGCTGACCATTGTCCCGGGCAAGGCCGGCATGGCCGGCTCCGTGCTCAAGGCCGGCAAAGAGATCTTCAAGGGGGTCACGGTCGGGGTCGAGCAGGGCATGGGGGCGCAAAGCGGGGCCGTGTCCGTGGAGGTGCAGGTCACGCCCAACATCACCGTGGACAGCCGGGTGGGGACCGACAACAAGCAGGGCGTCGGCGTCAACTGGAAGTGGGACTATTAAAAAAAGCGGCAGAGGCTGGCCACCCCTGCCGCTTTGAGCGGACAATCGCCGTCCCGGCCTACACCGGACAAAACACCACCGGGTCGTCGGTAAAGGGCGTCACCTCGTGCTGGCCGGTGGATTCGAGCACGGAACGCCAGTAATCCGAAGAGATATTGAGTTTTTTGCGCTTGAGCGTGACCAGATCGAGCGGCAGGTGGACGTAGCGGTCAAAGAGCCGGGACACCACCATGCCGGTCTTGCCGGCCATGGCGGCATGGACCGCATTCTGGCCCAGAAAGCCGCAGTAGACCCGGTCGTTGGCATTGGCCGGCACGGACCGGATGATGTAGCTCGGGTCGATAAATTTGAGCGTGATCGGCATCTGCCGGTCCCGGAAATAGGCCTCGATCTCCCCGCACAGATATTGGGCGATGTCGCCGAGCACAGGATTGCCCGAGGCGTCGCGCGCGCCGGTATCGGGCAGCAGATTTTGTCCTGCCCCCTCGGCCACCACGATGACCGCGTGCTTGCGGGCCTTAAGCCGTTCTTCCAGGGACGGGAGCAGCCCCTGCTCCCCGGTCAGGGTAAAGGAACATTCCGGCACCAGGACGTAGTTGACCTCTTTGAGGGCCAAGGTGGCCTGGGCGGCAATAAATCCGGATTCCCGGCCCATGACCTTGACCACGCCGACGCCGTTGAGCGCGCCTATGGCCTCGGTATGGGCGCAGCGGATGGCCTCGGTGGCCTTTTCCACGGCCGTGTCGAAGCCAAAGGACTTGGTGACCAGATTGACGTCGTTATCAATGGTCTTGGGCACGCCGATGACGCTTATTTTCGACCGACGCCGGGCGATTTCCTCCTGGATGCGCCGGGCGGCCTTCATGGTGCCGTCGCCGCCGATGACAAAGAGGATGCCGACGTTCAGGCGTTCCAGCGAATCGACAATATCTTCGGGCTTTTGCGGTCCCCGGCTCGAACCGAGCATGGTGCCGCCGAACTGGTGGATGTCGGAAACGCTTTGGGGGGTCAGATCCATCGGGGCATGGCCATACGACTCGATAAAGCCTTGCAGGCCGAACCGGATGCCGAGCACCCCGGCCACATGGTAGTTGTGGTGGCACTCCATGACGATGGCCCGGATGACGTCGTTTAAGCCCGGGCACAGCCCGCCGCAGGTGACAATGGCCACCTTGACCTTGGAGGAATCGAAATAGATGCGTCCGCGCGGGCCGGCCAGTTCGAAATCGGCCAGGCACGGGCCGCGTCCGGAACCGAAATCACTGGCGTCGAGTTCCAGGCGCACCCGGGCCGCGTCGTCGTCGAACCGGCAGTAGGGCAGCGGCGAGGGAATCTTGGCCGGCCCGAGCACGGTGATGGCGGTATCGGCGTCAGAGACAGGGCAGCGGTCTTCCATGGCGTCCTCCTTGACCCGGTCAAGGCCTACCAGCTTGCGCCCCCGGCAGCAACACGGGCCGGCGACAAACCGACGAAATCGCGGCCTCGTCCCGCCCTGCGCCGTTGCCGCCGCCCCCCCTGCGGCAATGACCAGGCATACCGCTAGTCCCAGCGCACCTTGACTTCCGAGGACTCGCCGCGCCCGGAAATGATCACCTTGCCGGCCTGACCCAGGGTCAGGCTCTCGCCCGGAGTCAACACCGTGTCGCGCCCGTCGCCCGAGGCCGTCACCCAGACCACGCCCTTGGCGCAGGTCACCCGGCAGTAGCGCACGCCGGTCAGCGCCAGATACTTGCCCTGGCCCAGCCGGAAATAGAGGCTTTTTCCCGGCGAAAACAGTTTGGACCCGGCCTCGGCCAGCACCCGAAGCATCCGGTTGTCCCGCCACCGTGACAGCCATTCGTCGATGATCCCCACCCGCGCGGCGTCAAGCGCCCTGTCTTCCCGCACACGATCTGCAAACATGGCCTGCTCCTTTCCCTTGCCCGGCGGCGACGGCCTCCGGCGCGCTTCCCTTGGACCACATTCTCTGTTACCATTACAGATACAGATTTCAAAAAAAACGTGCATAACAGCCTTGGCCCGACAAGACGTCAAACCAACGCCCCATGAGGCCAGAGGCGGCCCGGCAGACATCCGGGCGACGACGGAGCATGACCCAGGAGAGCATCATGACGCTGCCGGAAACCGCTGCCGGAGTTTTTCGCTATGTCACCGTGGAGAAACATATTCTCGGACTCGTCGAGTCCGGGGAACTGAAAGCCGGGGAGCGCATCCCGTCGCTGCGGGCCCTGGGGAACCGGCTTGGAGTGAGCGTCTCCACGGTCAACCAGGCGTATCTGGAGCTGGAGCGGCGCGGCATTGTGGAAGCCAGGCCCAAATCGGGATTTTTCGTCCGCCAGATGCCGGCCCGGCGGGCGGCGCCGCGGGGCGCGACCCGGCCAGCCCAAGCGCCGGCCACCGTGGCCCGGGGGGCGCTTATCCGGGAGGTGCTCGACGGCATGGCCCGACGCGACATCGTGCCCCTGGGCGTGGCCCGTACCGACGAGGCGTTGTTGCCCACCAAGCAGTTGGGGCGTCTGCTGGCCAAGGTGGCGGCCGGCGACGACCGGGTGACGTCGTACGAAGCCGTGTGCGGCAATATGGAGCTGCGCCGTCAGATCGCCTGGCGACTGGCCGAGGCCGGCATCACGGCCAGCGCCGAGGACGTCATGATCACCGGCGGGGCCATGGAGGCGCTCTATCTGGCCCTGCGCTCGGTGACCCGACCCGGGGACAACGTGGCCATCCCGGCCCCGACCTATTATTGCTTCCTGCAACTGCTGGAAAATCTCGGTCTGCGGGCCGTGGAGCTGCCCTCCTACCCGGACGGCGGAGTGCGCCCGGCGGATCTGCGCTCCGCCCTGGACCGCTTCGATCTGCGGGCCGTGATCCTGACGCCCAATTTCAACAATCCCGACGGCTCGCTTATTCCCGACGAAGCCAAGGCCGAGATGGCCGCGCTGTTGGCCGAACGCGGCGTGCCGGTCATCGAGGACGACGTGTACGGCGACCTGCACTTCTCCGAGCGGCGGCCGCGCTGCCTGCGCTCCTTTGACGCCAGCGGCAACGTGCTGCATTGCTCGTCGTTTTCCAAGACCCTGGCCCCGGGCTTTCGCCTGGGCTACATGCTGCCCGGCCGCTACGCCGCCCGGGCCTTTGAAATAAAAGCCACCACCAACGTCTGTTGCGCCACCCCCACCCAGATCGCGGCGGCCATGTATCTGGCCCAGGGCAGCTTCGACCGCCATCTGCGAAAGCTCCGTGCCGTGATCGAGCGCCAGGCCCGCATGGCCGAGGAGCGCGTTCTGCGCCATTTCCCCGAAGGCACGCGGGTCACCCATCCAAGCGGCGGCACGGTGATCTGGGTACAGATGCCCGACAATGTGGACTCCATCGCCCTTTTTTACGAGGCCAAGAAGTTCGACATCGGCGTGGCCCCGGGCAACATCTTTTCCGGCTGCGACCAGTTCAAGCATTTCCTGCGCTTAAGCTACGGCAACGCCTGGACCCCGGCGGTGGAACAGGCGCTGGCGACGCTGGGACGGCTGGCCCAGGACTTGTCCGGCCGGGTTGCGCCCCTGGCACAGACTTCTTGACGGAGGATTGGAATTCTCCGTATCAATTCAGTGGGAATACCGGGAAGCCGGCAAAATCCCCCCGCGAAGCATTGGTTTTTTCCCGCAAGGCTGGTAGCCTGTTCCTGAACAGATTTCGGGCCGCATGGTCCTGAGGAGCTGGCCGATGCAGTTCACAGTAAGCGAAACGGATCAAGCCATGGTCGTGAGCCTGTCGGGCGAAATCATCATGGACGCCGTCAGCGAGAACAAGGCCGAGGTCGAACGACTGGCCCTGGAAACCGCAGCGGCCGGCGTCGTTGTCGATCTGTCCGGCGTGAGCTTCATGGACAGTTCGGGCGTGGGCTTTCTGATCGGCCTGCGCCGGCTGTGCCAGGAGCGGGGCAAGACCATGGCCGTGGCCAACCCTGCCCCGCCCATCAAAAAACTCCTCGATATGCTGCGGCTTTCCGAATATTTCGCCGTATCTTCCGCGCCAGGCCAAACGGCCCCGGTCTAGCGGTCCCCCATGCGTATCAGCATCGTTGACGATTCCGAAACCTTCAGGGCCTACCTATCGGGACTGCTGACCGGTTGCGGCGAGACCTGCCTCCATGCTTCGGGCGAAGACTGCCTGGCGGCCCTGGCCGCCGGGGAAGCCCCGGACCTCATCCTCATGGACCTGATCATGCCCGGCATGGGCGGTCTGGCCGCCACCCGGCGCCTCAAGGCCGATGCGGCCATGGCCGACGTGCCGGTCATCGTCATCACCGTGGCCGAGGACGACGCCTCGCTGGCCGAGGCCTTTGCCGCCGGGGCCATGGACTACATCAAAAAACCGCCGTGCCGCCCCGAGTTGCTGGCCCGGGTGGATTCCGCCCTGCGCCTCAAGCGCGCCATTGACGAACGCAAGGCCCGGGAACGGGATCTCAAAGCCGAGAAAGCCTACATTGCCGCCATCCTGGAATATTCCCATGACGGCATTGCCGTGGCCGGTCCGGGCGGCCGCTTCACCTTTGTCTCGCCGGGCATGGAACGCATCTTCGGCCTGCCGGCCGACACCTACACCACGGCCGACCGCTGGTTGGACATCGTGTTTCCCAACGAGGCCGCCCGGGCCGATCTGGCCGACATCTTCAGCTCGCGCCCGGCCCCGGGCCATGTCTGGCGGCGGCTGTATCCCTTTGCCGACAAGAACGGCCAGGGCAGGGTCTGCCAGATCCATTTTTCCACCATGCCAAGCGGCGATCTCATCCTCAATATCCAGGACATGACCCTTTTTGAGAAGCAAAAGGAAGATCTGGTCAAAAAGCACACCCGGCACCAAAAAGACCTGGACGCGGCCGCCGAGATCCAGCAGAGCCTGTTGCCCCGGCGCTTCACCATGTCCGACTCGCTGCGGTTTGCCTGGGAGTTCCTGCCCTGCGACAACATCGGCGGCGACATCTTCAACGTCTTTCCGCTGGGTCCAAACCACGTCGGCCTCTACATGCTCGACGTGTCCGGGCACGGCGTGGCTTCGTCGCTGGTGGCCCATTCGGTCTACAACTTCATGCACTACCAGCGCTCGACGCTCATCGACCGCTCGGAAGGCCACATCGACGTGGTGCCGCCGGAAGTGGTGCTGGAGCGGCTCAACGACGAATTCCCCTTCACCAAATTCCAGAAATTTTTCACAATTTTCTTCATGACCATTGATCTGCGCTCCGGCTACGCCCGCTATGGCAATGCCGGGCATCCCGCGCCCCTGCTCATTACGGCCGAGGGAGGCATCACCCCGCTCCCCATGCGCGGCACCATCATCGGCCTGTCCGGCCTTGGTCCCGTGCCGCCCGGGGAACTGACCCTGGCCCCGGGCGACAAGATCCTGTCGCTCAGCGACGGGCTGGCCGACAGCCGCTCCGCTGCCGGCGACTATTTTGGCGAAGAGCGCATCGATGCGGTGGTGGCCCGGTATGCCGCCAAACCGGTTGGCGAACTGCTCGCCGCGCTGCGCCAGTCGGCCTGGGAGTTTTGCCAGGCGGCCCCGCCCCGCGACGATGTGAGCATGCTCGGGGTGGAATTCGTGCGGCCAAAAGGGTAGGGCCTCTCCTTACCGGCGGGCCGTCCGCCGGCAAGCGGCCCGCGCCGCCCGACCTGCCACCTGCAACCCTGGCGCAACCACCCATGCCCTTTACCGTTTATCAGGCCCCGCCCGGGCTTTTGTCCGAACTGACCGGCGAACTCGGCAGCGCCGTCACCGCCGTGCGCGATCCGCTGGTCGTGGCCGACGGCGCGCCCATCGACTGCGCCTTTGCCGCCAATGTCTGGCTCACGCCGGACTTCATCCCCGTTGAATCCATCGGCGACGCCGCCCGAAAGCTGACCGCCATCCAGCGCAATTGGTCGCTTGTGCCGTCGGGCCACTTCCGCCGGGCTGCTCTCATCGCCGAAAAGCTGCCCCGGGTGTCGGCCAAACCGCTCGTCTACGGCCGGGGGCTGCCGACGGCCCCGCTTGGGGCCTTTACCCTGTGGGAAGACAATGTGCTGCTGGCCTCGGCGCAGACCAGCCAGCCCGTGCCGGAGGGCGTCTACCGCTTCGAGGAAGACAGGACCGGCCCGCCGAGCCGGGCCTATCTCAAGCTGTGGGAGCTCTTTACGCGTCTTGGCGTCCATCCCGGGCCGGGGGAGCTGTGCCTGGACATGGGCGGCAGTCCCGGGGGCTGGTCGTTTGTCCTGGCCGCGCTTTCGGCCAGGGTCTTTTGCATCGACAAAGCGCCGCTGGCCGAAAACGTGGACCGAAATCCGCTGGTGTCCTGGTGTCCGGGCAGCGCCTTTGGCCTCGACCCCCGCCATGCCGGGGCCGTGGACTGGCTTTTTTCCGATGTGATCTGCTATCCCGAGCGGCTTTTCGAGTGGCTAAGCCGCTGGCTGGAACTGGGCGAATGCCGCCGCTACGTGCTGACGGTCAAATTGCAGGGCGAGACGGATTTTTCGCTATTAAACCGGTTTCGGGCCGTGCCGGGCAGCCGACTGTTGCACTTAAGCCACAACAAGCACGAGCTGACCTTCGTGCGGCTTTAATTCTCCGCGCCAGGACGATTTTCGGCCACCTTGGCCAGCACCTGCACCAGTTCCGACGTCTCCACCGGCTTGGCCAGAAAATGGTCCAGGCCGGCGGCGGCAATGGCCCGGCGATCCGTAGCCTGGGCCCGGGCGGTCAGGGCCACGATGGGTATCCGACCGGTCCTGCCCGGCAAGGCCCGGATGTGGCGGGTGGTGGCCAGACCGTCCATGCCGGCCATGCAGATGTCCATGAAGACGACATCGAAGACTTCCCGGGCCAGCAATTCCAAGGCCTCGACGCCGCTGCCGGCACAGACCGGGTTGTGGCCGAGGAAGGCGAGCAGCCGCACGGCCGTCACGCCGCACACCGGCTCGTCCTCGACCACCAGGACGCGCAGGCCGTCCCTGTCCGCCCTCTGGGCGGGCGCGGCCAGACTCCCGGACCCGGGCAGCGGGATGTCCACGGTGACGCTGGTGCCGACGCCGGGCTGGCTTTCCAGGCGCACCGAACCGCCCATGAGGGCCGTGAGCCGGTCGACAATGGCCAACCCCAGGCCCGTGCCCTGGTAGCGACGGGTCAGCGAACCGTCCACTTGGGTAAACGGCTCAAAAATGCGTTCGCGCTGCTTGGCCGGGATGCCAATGCCCGTGTCGGACACCACCAGGCGCAGGAGTGGTCCGGCCTGAACATCGTCCAGGCGATCGGCCCGGACATGCACGGACCCGGCGGTAGTGAACTTGACGGCGTTGGAGACAAGGTTGGCCGCCACCTGCCGCAACCTGGCCGCATCGCCGCAGGCCGGTTCCGCCAACCCGGGGTCGGCGGCCAGGGTCAACTCCAGCCCGGCGGCCTTGGCTTGGCGCGCATAGGCGTCCACCACGCCGCGCAAGACAGCCAGCGGGGAAAAGGACGTGCGGCACAGGATCAGACTGCCGTCTGCGACATTGGAAAAATCGAGAATGGTGTTCATGACGCCAAGGAGGTCCCGGCCGCAGGTCAAGGCCGTGGCCACGAATTCGCCCTGTTCCCGGTCAAGCGGCGTGCCCTGCAAGAGCTGCAGCATGCCAAGGACGCCATTTAAGGGCGTGCGGATTTCATGACTCACATTGGCCAGGAAGGCTTCCCGGGTCTGGTTGGCGGCCTCGGCCGCCTCCTTGGCGGCCTCCAAAGCGGCAATCAGGTCATACATATCGCCGGTATCTTCAAAGAGGGCCATGAGCCGGCCCGAATCGACTCCACTTAGCCGGGCCACCTGCACAACGGCCGACACCCATTCCCCGTCGGCCCGCTTCAGCCGCCAGCCCACCGGCAGGCCGCTCCCGCTGTCCTCGCTGCCCTTGCCCCAGGATTCGGGGAAAAGCCCTGTTCCCGGCAGGAGCGGCGCGGCCAGATCGTCCAAGAGCATGTCGCGCTCCTGGCCCGGCGCCAAGCCCAAGACCGTGCGGGCCGCAGGATTGGTTTCCAGAATGCGGCCGGCAACGTCGAAAATCAGCATGGCCGTGGAACCGTGGTCGGCCAGAAGGCCCAGACGGCGACGGCAGGCCTCCAGTTCGCGCTCAAGCTCCGCAACGACTGTATCCGATCCTGGAGCAACGTGGCTGGGAGCCTGGCCGGCTGGCGCAGGACGGCCGGTCAGATCTGGGTCAATTAGGTCGGCAGATAGCGTCGTGTCAGGCTCGGGCATGCGATGTCCTTTCGCGCGGCGCGGCGTGGCCCCATTGCGCCATCCCCGGTGGTATGTGTCCTGACGTTGTACTATACTGAGAAGCCGTTATGAGGCAAGGCCAGGCACTGGCGTCGGCAAAAACACGACAGTGGATACCTGGAATCCGTTTGGCCGTGTCTACAACGCCTTGACTGCCGCAGCGTTTCGGCCTCGCTTCCTGGCGGTTACGCGCCAGCGCAGCCGGTCCAAATACAGATAAATCACCGGCGTGGTGAAAAGCGTCATGATCTGGCTGACCACCAGCCCTCCCGCAATGACGATGCCCAAGGGGCGTCGCAGCTCCCAGCCCGATCCATGCCCAAGGGCCAGGGGCAAAGCCCCAAGGAGGGCGGCCAGGGTGGTCATCATGATGGGCCGAAAGCGTTTGAGACAGGCTTCGGTGATGGCCTCCCTGGGACCCATGCCCCGGGTGCGCTCGGCCTCCAGGGCGAAATCCACCATCATGATGCCGTTTTTCTTGACGATGCCAATGAGCAAAATGATGCCGATAACAGCGATGATGGAAAGGTCGAGGCCGAACACCCACAAGGCGGCCACGGCCCCAAGGCCGGCCGAGGGCAGGGTGGACAGGATGGTTATGGGATGGATGGTGCTCTCGTAGAGCACGCCAAGGACGATGTAGACGGCGAGCAGCGCGGCCAGGAGCAGGTAGGGCTGATTTTTGAGCGATTCGCCAAAGGCCTGGGCCGTACCGGCAAAGGTGGTGCGAATCGACGAGGGCAGACCCATTTCGGCCACAGCCGCATCAATAGCGGCCGAGGCCTGGGAGAGCGAGACCTTGGGGGCCAGATTAAAGGAAATGGTGGCGGCCGGAAACTGGCCCTGGTGTGAGACCGAAAGCGGGGTCAGGGCGCTTCGCACCGTGGCCAGGGAGGCCAGGGGGATCTGGCTGCCGTCAGCGGCCGGCACATAGATGTGGCGCAGGCCCTCGGGCGAGGCCCAGATGCGGGCCTCGGCGTCCAGCACCACCCGGTACTGGTTGACCTCGGCATAGGATACCCCGGCCAGACTCTGGCCGAAAGCGTCGTAGAGCACGGCGTCGATGGACGCCATGGAGACGCCCAGGCGGGCGGCGGCGTCACGGTCCACGACCACCGAGGTCATAAGCCCCTTGGCCTGCTGGTCGGCCACCACGTCGGTGAGCAGGGGCACCCCGCGCAGGCGCTCCTCCACCTTGGGAACCCAGGCGAGCAGTTCGGCAAAACCGTCGCCAAGGAGCGTAAACTGGTAAAGCGCCTTGCCCGGCCGGCCACCCAGGCGCAGTTCCTGGGCCGGCATGAGAAAGGCCTGGGCTCCGGGGATGGCGGCGAGCGACTGGCGCAGCCGCGAAAGCGTCACGACCAGGGGTGGCCGCTTCGCCTGGGGCTTGAGTGTCACAAACATCTGCGCCGAGTTGGTGCCGCCGCCGCCAGGCCCGCCGCCGCCGCCGGTAAAGCCGGTGACGGATTCCACATCGGGATCGGCCTTGACGACGGCGACCACGTGTTCAAGCTTGCCGGCCATGGACTGAAACGAACTGTCTGACGAGGCCTGGACAAACCCCATGAGCCGGCCGTTGTCCTGTTCCGGGAAAAAACCCTTGGGAATGGCAATATAGAGCCAGACTGCGCCGGCCAGCGCGCCGGCCGTGACCGTGAGCATGAGCCGGGGATGGGACAGGGCCACGTCCAGGCCGCGGGCATAGCCCCGGGTCAGGGCGGCGAAAAACCGCCGGCCAAGCCCCGGGCCTTTGGCGTCGGTTGCCCCAGACTCCCCAGATGTTCCAGATGTTCCAGATGTTCCAGACGACCGGCCCGGCCGCAGCAGCACGGCACACAGCATCGGCGTGGCGGTCAGGGACAAGGCCAAGGACAGCATGATGGCAATGGACAGCACCGCGGCAAATTCCCGAAACAGCCGGCCCACCATGCCGCCCATGAAAAAGATGGGGATGAAAACCGCCACCAGCGAGATGCTCATGGAGACGACGGTGAAGGCCACCTCCCGGGAGCCGGCAATGGCCGCAGCTCGCGGCGTCTGCCCGGTCTCCATGTGGCGCGAGACGTTTTCCAGCACCACAATGGCGTCGTCCACCACAAAGCCGGTGGCGATGGTCAGGGCCATGAGCGACAGATTGTCGAGCGAGTAATTGAGCAGATACATGACGGCAAAGGTGCCGACCAGCGAGGCCACCGTGGCCACGGCCGGGATCACCGTGGCGGTCAGGGTGCCCAGAAACATCCAGACCACGGCGATGACCAGCAGGCAGGACAGGGCCAGCGTCCACTCCACTTCCGACAACGAGGCCCGGATCGGCGGGCTGCGGTCCATTTCGACCGAAATGTTCACGTCCCCGGGCAGCGAGGCCGTGAGCTGCGGCAACAGCGCCCGGACATTGTCCACGGTCTCGATGATGTTGGCCCCGGGCTGGCGAAAGACGATGATCATGACCGCCGGAGTGCCGCCGACCACGCCGGCCGTGCGCACGTCCTCCACGGAATCGGTGACGGTGGCCACGTCGGACAGACGCACGGCCGCGCCGTTTTTGTACGACAAGATCAGCGGCTGGTATTCCCGGGCCTTGTGCAGCTGGTCGTTGACGTCGATCTCATAGGCGGCCCCGTCCGACTCGATGCGGCCCTTGGGCCGGTTGACCGTGGTCTTGGTAATAAGCCCGCGCACGTTTTCAAGGCTCAGCCCGTTTTGGGCCAGCTTGGCCGGATCCACGCTCACCCGCACGGCCGGCAAGGCCCCGCCGCCCACGAACACCTGGCCCACGCCCTCGACCTGGGCCAGCTTCTGCTGGAGCACGGTTGCGGCCACGTCGTACATGTCGGCCCGGGGCACGGTGGGCGAGGTCAGGGCCAACACCATGACCGGGGCGTCGGCCGGATTCATTTTGCGGTAGGTGGGATTTTGCCGCAGGGTGGACGGCAAAAAGCCCCGGGCCGCGTTGATCGCCGCCTGGACGTCGCGGGATGCGCCGTTGATGTCGCGCGACAGCTCGAATTGCAGGTTGATCTGGGCCGACCCCCGGGAACTCGACGAAGTCATTTCCGTGATCCCGGCGATGCGGGCGAATTGGCGCTCCAGGGGGGCGGCCACCGAGGTGGCCATGGTCTCGGGTTCGGCCCCGGGCAGCTGGGCCTGGACCGAGATGGTGGGGAAATCCACCTGCGGCAGGGCGGCGGCCGGCAAGAGCCGAAAGGCGATGGCCCCGGCCAGCATGAGGGCCAGGGTCAACAGCGCCGTGCCGACCGGGCGACGGATGCAGATTTCAGGCAGATTCATGACTGGGCCGACTCCCCGGCCCCGGGGCCGCGGCCGCGACCGGCCAGGCGTTCAAAGAAGAGATAGATGACCGGCGTGGTATAGAGGGTCAGGACCTGACTGACCACCAGCCCGCCGACAATGGCAATGCCAAGGGGGCGGCGCAGCTCGCTGCCGACCCCCGTGCCAAGGGCCAGGGGCAACGCGCCAAGAAGCGCCGCCATGGTGGTCATCATGATGGGCCGAAACCGCAGCAGGCAGGCTTCGTAAATGGCCTCGCCCGGGGGGAGTCCCCGCTCGCGCTCGGCGCTTAAAGCGAAATCCACCATCATGATGCCGTTTTTCTTCACGATGCCGATCAGCAAAATGATGCCGATAACGGCCATGATGCCCAGGTCCTCGCCGCACAGCCACAAGGCCCCGACCGCCCCGACCCCGGCCGAAGGCAGGGTGGAGAGGATGGTGATCGGGTGAATGAAGCTCTCGTACATGACGCCAAGGACGATATAGACGGTGATCAGGGCGGCCAGGATCAGGAGCGGCTCGTTTTGAAGCGAGTCCATAAAGGCCCGGGCCGCGCCGGTAAAGGCCCCGGCAATGCTGTCCGGCAGGCCGAGCGCGGCCGACACCGTGCGCACCGCCGCCACGGCGTCGCCCAGGGAATGGCCCGGGGCCACGTCAAAGGATACGGTTGCGGCCGGGAACTGGCCCTGGCGGTTTATGACCAGCGGCGCTTCCCCCTGGGTGACCGTGGCCACGGCCGAGAGGGGCACCTGCCCGCCGCCCGTGCCGGTCAGGCGGATGCGCGAAAGCGCCTCGGGTCCCTGGGCCATGGCCGGGGACACGCCAAGGACCACGCGGTACTGGCTCAGTTCCGTAAACATGGTGGAAATCTGGCGCTGGCCAAAGGCGCTGTAGAGCGCGTTGTCCACGTCCTCGGGGGTCAGCCCGTAGCGGGCGGCGGCCACCCGGTCGATGTGCACATTGAGGCGAAGCCCGCCCAGGGCCAGATTGTGGGAGACGTTTCGCATCTCGGGCCGGGCGGCCAGGGCGGACACAAACTGCGGCGTCCATTGGCCAAGCTCCCGGGTGCTCGGGGTCTCCAGCGTGTATTGGTACTGGGCGCGCCCGGCCCTGGCGTCCACGGACAGATCCTGGACCGGCGACAGGGCCGTCGTCAGCCCCGGCAGGCTGCGGACTTTTTCTTCGAGACGCCGGGCCACGCCGGCGGCGTCGGCCGTGCGGGCGGCCTTGGGGACCAGCTCCAGGGCAAGGCGGCCGACGTTGGGGCTGGGGTTGATGCCGTCCACGCCGACATAGGCGGCCACCGACGCCACGGCCGGATCAGCGGCCAGGATCTCGGTCAGCCCGGCCTGGGCTTCGGACACGGCGGCAAAGGAGGCCGAGGTCGGGGCCTCAAAGACGCCGGTCAGGCCCCCGGTATCCTGCACCGGGAAAAAACCTTTGGGCACGACGGCGTACATCCATACCGTGGCCGCGACCGTGGCCACGGCAATGAGCAGGGTCAAGGGCTGATGGCGCAGCACGACGGTCAGGGTCCGGGCGTAAAAACGGGCCAGACCGGTAAAAAAGGCCTGGAAGCCCCGGGCCACGAAGCCGCCCGAGGCCCCGGAGGCCTTGCCCCGGCCAAGCAGCCGGGCGCACAGCATCGGAGTCAGGGTCAGCGACACCACGGCTGAGAGCAAAATGGCCACGCCAAGCGTCACGGCGAATTCCCGAAACAGCCGGCCCACTACGTCGCCCATGAAAAGGAGCGGAATGAGCACCGCCACCAGGGAGACGGTCAACGACAGGATGGTGAAGCCGATCTGGCCGGCCCCGTCCAGGGCGGCCTTGAGGGGCAAAACGCCCTCTTCCACATGGCGGGCCACATTTTCGATCATGACGATGGCGTCGTCCACCACGAAGCCGGTGGCGATGGTCAGGGCCATGAGCGTCAGGTTGTTTAACCCATAGCCGAGCAGATACATGACGCCAAAGGTGCCGACCAGCGACAGGGGCACGGCCGTGGCCGGAATGAGCGTGGCCGGCAGGTCGTGCAAAAACAGGTAGATGACCCCGATCACCAGGACGACGGCCAGGAGCAGTTCGATCTGCACATCGTCGATGGAGGCCCGGATGGTGACGGTGCGGTCGGTCAGGACGGCAAGGTTGACGGCGGCCGGCAGGGCGGCGCGCAGCTGGGGCATGATGGCCTTGACCCGGTCCACCACGTTTATGACGTTGGCCCCGGGCTGGCGCTGGATATTCAAGACGATGGCCGGCTTGCCGTTCACCCAGGCGGCCTGGCGCACGTCCTCCGGACCGGAATGGACGTCGGCCACGTCGGAAAGCCGCACCGGCCGGCCGTCGCGGTAGGAGACGATAAGCGGCTTGTACTCGTCGCTGGAGAGGAGCTGGTCGTTGGTCTCCAGAATCGAGGACTGGCGCGGCCCGTCAAAGCCGCCCTTGGCCTTGTTGACGTTGGCGGCGGCAATGGCCGTGCGCACGTCTTCGAGGCTCACGCCGTAGGCGGCCAGGGCCGTCGGGTTGGCGTCGATGCGCACGGCCGGACGCTGCCCGCCGGCCACGCTGACCAGACCGACGCCGGAGAGCTGGGAAATTTTCTGGGCCAGCCGGGTATCGGCCAGATCCTGAACCACGGTCAGGTCCAGGCTGTCCGAGGTCAGGGCCAGGGACAGGATGGGCGCGTCGGCCGGGTTGACCTTGCTGTAGACCGGGGGCGTGGGCAGATCGTCGGGGAGCAGGCTGTAGGCCGTGTTGATTGCGGCCTGGACCTCCTGCTCGGCCACGTCGAGGCTTAAGCTCAGGGAAAATTGCAGGGTGATGACCGAGGCCCCGGACGAACTGACCGAGGTCATTTCGGCCAGACCCGGCATCTGGCCGAACTGGCGCTCGAGCGGCGCAGTCACGGCCGAGGCCATGACGTCGGGGCTGGCCCCGGGGTAAAAGGTCCGGACCTGGATGGTCGGGTAGTCCACTTGCGGCAGGGCCGAGACCGGCAACTGGAAATAGGCCACAGCTCCGGCCAGGATCACCGCCACCATAATGAGCGTGGTGGCGACCGGCCGCACAATAAACGGGCGCGACAGGTTCATGGTTTGCCGGCAATCCCCGGGCCGGGGTTGCGCACTGCCACCTTGGCGCCGTCGCGAAGCCGATCCGCCCCCTCGACCACCACGATCTCGCCGGCGGCCAGGCCCGCATCCGCCACCACATCCTCGCCAACGGCCAGGCCGACCGTCACCGGCTTGGACCGGGCCACGCCCTCGGCGTCGACCACATAGATCCGCGCCCCCTTGGAGCCGCGCTGCACCGCCGCCGCCGGCGCCAGGACCACGCCCTTGCGCTCTTCCAGGAGCAGCTCGGCATTGACGAACTGGTTGGGGAACAGGGCTTCGTCGGCATTGTCAAAGACCGCCCGCAGCTTGACCGTGCCGGTTGCCGTGTCGATCTGGTTGTCGGCGGTGGTCAGTTTGCCCAGGGCCAGCCGCTTGGACATGGTGCGGTCGTAGGCGGCGACAGAGAGAGTCTCGCCGGCCCGATACCGGGCCAGGACTGCCGGCAGCTGGTCCTCGGGCAGGGTGAAAAGGACGCTTATGGGCGAAACCTGGGTGATGACGCAAATGGTCGTGGACTCGCTCGCCTTGACCATGTTGCCGGCATCGACCTTGCGCAACCCCACCCGGCCGGTGATCGGGGCGGTGATGCGGCTGTATTCGAGCTGCAGTTTGGCGTTGTCGATAAGCCCCTTGTCCGTGCGGATGGCCGCCTCGTACTGGCGCACCAGGGACCCCTGCGTATCCTTGGTCTGGCCGGCCAGCATGTCCTTTTTGGCCAGATTGTTGTAGCGCGCCAGATCCGCCTGGGCGTTTTCCAACAGGGCCGTGTCCTTGGCCAACTGGCCCTGATACTGTTCCAGCTGGGCGGCAAAGGCCCGGGGATCGATCTGGGCCAGCAGCTCGCCCTCTTTGACGAGCTGGCCTTCGGTGAAACGCACGTCCATGAGTTCGCCGTCCACCCGGCTTTTGACCGTGACCGTGCGCAGCGGCGTCACCGTGCCGATGCCGGAAAGCGTCACCCGGGCCACGCCGGTGCGGGCCACGGCCGTGGTCACGGACACCGGCTGGCCAGTCAGGCCCGGAGGGCCGCCCGGGCCGCCGGGTCCCTGGGCCTGGCCGTTTCCGGCCCCCTGCCACCAAAAAGCCCCGGCAGCAATGAGCAGCAGCACACCCAGGGCCAGCCAGCGAAACGGTCCCCTGCGCAGGGGACCGGAAGCAGTCATATGCATTGCAACATCCTTGTCTCTCGTTTCGGCCATCCCGGTCCGGGCCGAAGAAGCCGCCGTTTGGGCCACGTCGTAAGCGACGCGGCAAAGGTTACAGCGAGAACCTTCTCCGGGCCAGCCCGGAGTGCCGTCCTTCAATTTTGTCAGAATTATTCGGCGGCTACCACAGCCCGAACGATCCGGGTCACACCGCTCTTGCGCAGTCCGTCCGCCCGGCCGGCCAGGTACCGGGCATTTAAGGCCGCCGCACTCGGATCGTCCACCCGGCCAAAGCCCAGCTGCTCAAGCGTCGCGGCCAACACGGCCGGGTCAAAGGCCGATTTCCACGGCTCGCCCCTGGCCGCTGCCCGGGCGGCCACGCGCTCCCGGCCCCGGCATTCCCCGGGAGAAAGCAGGGACGGGTCCACGGCGTAGTCGAAAACGATCTGCGTCCCCAGCGGCAAGGCGGCGATCCAGCCCAGGATTTCCCGAATAGTAGCCGCTTCCAGATACATGGTTACCCCAAGCCAGGTAAAAAAGGCCGGGCAGGTGCAGTCAAATCCGGCGGCAGCCAACGCCTCGGCCAGCCGGAACGACTCGAAATCGGTCGGGACAAAGACCACGTTGCCCCCGACTGCCAGACCGGCCTCGGCCAGAAGGCGGCGTTTCCAGTCCTGGGTCGCCGGATGGTCCACCTCGAAAAAGCGGGTCTGTCCGTCCCCCCGTCGCCAGGGGGCGGTGTCCAGTCCGGCCCCAAGACTCACATACTGGGCCACGCCGCCGGCCCTGGCCTCGTTCCAGGCATCCTCGGCCACCCGGCTGCGCAGGACCCCGGACAGGCGAAGGCCGCGCAATTCGCCGCCGTCGAAGCGTCCTGGGTCGGCCCGAAGGGCTGCCTCCCGCTCCGGCCCAATGATGCGAAGGGCCAGGGGATCGTCCAGGACCAGGGGAGCGTCGAGGAGTTGATGGGCCGCCCGCAGCATGGCCATGCCCAGGGCCGTCTGGCGCGGACCCGCCGCATCCCCGGATGTTTCCTCCGGCCGGGAGGCGGCCCGGGCCGCGTCCAAGGCCCCTTCCAGCCAGGCCAGCATGGGTTCGCTCATCCCGACAGCCTGACGCACGCCCGCCTCAGCGCGCACCAGTTGGCGCAGCTTGCCAAGGAGAGCCGGGTCATCGCCGGCAACCGTCCGGGCCAGGGCAACGACCCGGCGGGCAAGGGCCAGCCCTTCCCCGCTTCCCGGGGCCACCTGCCCGGCCATGGCCGCGGCAACGGCGGCGGCAATCCCGGCCCAGGCCGTGCGCCGCTCCCGGCCCGGGCTGCGCTGGCGGCGCAGCCGGGCCAGTTCGTCTTCGGTGAAATACCGACTCCAGACATGCATGAGCGCCAGGGTGTCCAGCCAGTCGCCCAAGGCCGTCTCCTTGTTGTGAAGCAGCCGGTCGCGAAGCCGCGACAACTTTTCGCCAAGGGCCGCGGCCTTGTCCGCCTGTTCCTTGAGCACTGCCATCTGCCGGGCCAGAATGTCGGGCAACGTCGCCCCGTCTTCATCGAGCAGCCGCCGGATCTCGGCCAGGGAGCAGCCGAACTGTTTGAGCGCCAGGACGGCGTGCAGCCGCATGGCCTCGGCCTGCCCATACACCCTGTCTCCGCCCTCGGTCCGCGTCGTCGGGCGAAGCAGCCCCAAGGCGTCATAATGGCGCAGCGTCCTGACCGTCACCCCGGCGCGCCGGGCCAATTCACCGATACGAAGCACCATGGCCGCCCTCCTTTTCCCCAGGGTACACCCTGACGCAACGTCAGATTCAAGGGAAAAGACACCCCTGGACCAACATTTTTGACGCAGCGTCCGACTGTTTTGTCGCCCGCCTGCCCCGACAGCGTATCAAACCGCGGCTTCAAAAAAGGAAACGGCCGGCAGCGCCCGCATCCCGGGGAGCTTCCGGCCGTCTGACGGCGCTGTTGCCAAGGGCGCCTGCGCGCCCGGCGATTGGTTGGGAGCTAGATGCCGCCGCACAGGCGGGCAAAGCTCATGCACTCGAACCGATTGCTAAAGGGGCACGGTTCCTTGGAAAACCACTTGCGCTTGGGGCACCAGTAGGCATTCTTGAAGGGCTCGTTGCACCCGGAGGGCGTCGTGGCCTTGCGGGTGTACGAGCCGAACCGCATCCTGCCATCGTTGTGACTGACGTTCCAGACGGCCATGATCGTCGCCTCCGTTTTTCCCTTCCATTGCATAGGGCGGGCCAAAGCAGAATTTGCCATCTGGTTATAATTCAAACGATTTCTCCTGGCCTCGGTCGCCCCTGGCGCATGGCTCCATTTTGATCTAAAAGCCTGCACGTATCCCAACCCATCGCGCGCCGGAGATTCCGGCGGGCAAAGGAGGACGCCTTGGGACTTTTGGCCGCCAGCGGCGGATTCACCCGATATAGGATTGTTGGCGAGGCGGATAAGCAGATTCTGCGCGAGGCCCCGGAACGGCTCAAAAAATACGCCTTCGTGGACATTGACGGCACCGCCGATGAACGCTCCTTCGGCTGGACCGCGTTTGAAGACTACCTGGACGCCGAGTGGCACAGCGCCCCCCCGGAAAAAGGCCACTACATGGCTTTTTCCCTGCGCTTGGACACCCGGCGCATCTCCCCGGCCGTGTTCAAAAAACACCTGCGTCTGGCCATCGACATCGAAAAACAGCAGCAGATGCAGGGCGAGGGCAAGGCGTTTTTGTCCAAGGACCGTAAAAAAGAAATCGCCGAGCGCGTCAAATTATCGCTCATGTCCCGGTCGCTGCCCATCCCGGCCGTGTTCGAAGTCGTCTGGAACACCATCGACCAAGTCATCTGGCTGTGCTCCACCAACGGCAAGGTGCAGGAACTCTTCGAAGACCTCTTCACCATGACCTTTGAACTCCGCCTGGAGCCGCAGACCCCGGCCTTCCTGGCCGAACGCATCCTCGGCGTCGAACGGTCGCTGGCCATCGAACACCTCGAACCCAGCCAGTTCGGCGGCTGACCAGCAGCGACCTGCCTCGGCTGACGCTGCGCCAGGCCCCTGCCCTGGACCCGCCGGGGGGCGATTCGCCCCCAGCCCCCGTCAGGCGGGGGATCTTGCACCAATTGCCTGCCCGTGGAGAAGATATGGACGTGAACATGGCGGAAGCCAAAAACCCGATACTCGGCCAGGACTTCCTGACCTGGCTCTGGTTTAAAAGCGAAAAAAGCGGCTGGCTGTTCAAGCTGCCCGACGGCGGCGAGGTCAACGTCTACCTGGAACAAAAGATTTCCGTGCGCGGCGGCGTTGGCGATGAAGCCGAAACCGCCACTGTCTCCGGTCCCCACGCCCAGTTCGCCGAGGCCCGCCTGGGCGTCAAAAGCGGCAAACGGGTGGACCGGGCGCTCATCCGCTTCGAGCAGGACGGCGAAACCTGGACCGTCACGGTCAAGGCCGACGACTTTGCCTTAAATGCCCTGCGCCCGCCCAAAACCGAAACCCGCACCGAAGAAGGCGAAGATCCTGACGCCAAGGTGCTGGAAAAAATGTTTCTGATCGAAAAATGCGCCGCCTTCTTCGACGCTCTTTACACCCAGTTCCTGGCCGTACGCCTGAGCCAGGGCTGGACCGGCGAACTCTCCGACTTCGCCGAATGGCTGCAGGAAGGGGTGTAGGGATTAGATCCAAGCAAGAAAAGAGAAGACAAAGGCGAAGATGCCTCCGGCGGCCGGGGGGGATCATCCCCCCCGGACCCCCTGATCGGGGCGGCGGCGTTTGGGCGGCGACAGGGAGAACCCTGCCGCCGCCCAAACGCTCCCGCCCCGAATCCGTTGTTCAGGAGATTTGAGGTCTGTCCCTATTCCCACCCGCACCATAGAAAAAAATATGCTTGAACATCTCACGATCGTCCTTTTTCGGCCCAAGTTCTCGGAGAACGTCGGCGCGGCGGCCCGGGCCTGCGCCAACATGGGCGTGTCGCGCCTGGTACTGGTCGATCCGCCCTATTTCGATATGGAGCGGGCCAGGCCCATGGCCACCAGCAAGGGCGGGCTTCTGCTCGACCGCCTGGAGATCGTCGCCACCCTGGCCGAGGCCGTGGCCGGGGCCAGGGACGTCTACGGCACGACGGCCAGGCTTGGCGGCTGGCGCAAGGGCGTCATCACCCCGGGACAGGCGGCCGGCAGCGTCTGCCGCACCCTGGCCGCCGGCGACGGCGTGGCCCTGGTCTTCGGACCGGAGGATGCCGGGCTGTCCAACCAGGAAACCCAGCTGTGCGGCCGGCTCGTCAACATTGTGACTGCCGACGAGGCCACCTCGCTCAATCTGGCCCAGGCCGTCCTGGTGGTCTGCTACGAGGTGTTCAAGGCCTCCCAGGGGCTGGCCGAGGAAGTGGACGAACCGCTCCCCTCCCGGGCCGCCACCCATGCCGAACGGGAGTCCCTTTTTGCCGCTCTGCGCGAAAGCCTGCTGGCCATCGATTTTTTAAAGGCCGACAACCCGGAGTACTGGATGTTGCCGGTGCGTCGGTTCATCGACCGGGTCGGCCTGCGGCGAAACGAATTCAATCTGCTGATGGGCGTATGCCGCCAGATCAAATGGGCCTTGGGCCAGGGCGCGGCCAAAAAGCGCCAGGACTGACCAGCCGCCCCATGGACACCGGCCGGGCAAGGCCGTATCAGGCGGGGATGACGCCCCGACGCGCCCCCCTTGCCGGCTTGCTGCTGGCCCTGCTCTGGCTGCTGGCCGCTGCCGTGCCGCCCATCGCCGACGACGACGCCTCCTGGACCCTGGTCCTCGACGCCCTGCACAAACAGGACACCATCATCCGAAGCCGGCTTGGGGCCTTCAAGGCCCGCCACGCCGTTGAAAACGTCGAACAAAACATCGAGCTGGAACATCTCCTGCGCGACCGGGCCAGGCTGGCCCTGTGGCAGGCCACGGCCTCCGACCCCTGGGAGATCCGCACGGTCCTGGCCGGCCTGGAACGCATCCGGCTCAATGTCGAGCATCTGTCCCAACGGCCGCAGCAGGCCTGGGCCTCCCTGGAGCAAAACGTCGCCCTGCTCGAATCCTACCGGGACAAGCTCGGCGAAATCTCCCGCCAGCAAGTGCCCGAGCGGTTCCGCGACACCCTGGAGCCCACCCGGCGCTCCGTCCAGGAGTTGGGGGCCGAAGTCGCCGCCCTGCGCGATCAGGTGGCCGAGCAGGCCGCCCCGCTTCGGGAACTGTCGGAGCAGCTCAAGACCGCGACCGATGAGCTCCAAACTGCCCTGGCCCCAGCCTGGAAGACCTACTACAAGGACGTCAATCCGACGATTTTCACCTCGTCGTTCCTGCGTTACACCAGTGAAGACATTGAAGACTGGCTCCTGTGGTCCGGCCTTGGCCTGGAGCTGTTGCGGACTCCGGCCATGGGGGAGCTGCTGCTCGACGGCATCGGCATGGGCTGTCTGGCCGCCGCCCTGCTCGGTGGTCTGGCGCTGCTGACCCGACGCTTCGCGGCCGGCCGGGGCGCGTCAAAGGCCGCGCTGGCGGTGGGGTTCAAGGCTTCAGGCTGCGCCGCCGCCGGCGCTTTTTTCGTCACCCTGGCCCAGTTCGCGCCGTTTTTCCTGTTTACCCAGCTCATATCCATCGGCGAAATTCTCTTTTCCGCCGCCCTGGTCCATCTGTCACGCCTGGGCCGCAACCTGGAACGCGACGCCAAACGGCCGGCCGTGCTGTGGCCAACCTGGCGGATTTTCGCCCTGGGACTGCTGCTCGAATCCGGCCGTTATCCCGACACCCTTGATGGTCCGGTCATGGCCATTATGCTGGGACTGGCCGGCTGGGGCTTCTGGAAACGCTACAAGGCCGTGCCGGTTTCCCAACGTCTGGACCGGTCCATCACCCGTATCCTGGCCTTTGCCCTGCCGCCCCTGGCCGCAACCTCCCTGCTCGGCCTGCCCCAGACAGCCATCCTGTGCGCCTCGGGCCTTTTCTATGTGGCTCTGGCACTGCGTTTTGCCGCCATGACCACCCGCACCCTGGGCCAGATGGAAGTCGACCGCCACCAGGGCCGTCCGCCCATCTTCCTCGGCATCCTGACCGGGGCCGGCTTCCCTTTTTTCTTTTTGACCTTTCTGTTTCTGTTCCTGTGGCTGCTGTCCAACCAGTTCGGCGGCGAAAACGTCTTCCTGGAAATTCTCAACACGGAAACCCGGGTGGAATCCGTGGGCATAAGCCTTAACAAACTCGTGCTGCTGCTGTTTGGCTACTATGCGGCCCGGGCGCTTATTGCCCTGTCGGCGACATTTATCACCGAGTTGTCCCGCCACCGCCAAGCCGTGGAGCGCGGGGCCAAGGCCACGCTCCTCACCATCAACACCTATCTGTGGTGGGGCCTGTACACGATGTTCGCCATGGCCGTGCTGGGCCTGTCCCTGACCAGCGTGGCCGTGGTGGCCGGCGGCCTGTCCGTCGGCATCGGCTTTGGCCTCCAGACCACGGTCAATAATTTCGTCAGCGGCCTGATTCTGCTCTTTGGCCGCTCCGTCCAGGCCGGGGACACCATCCAGCTGGGCGACGGCCAGGGCGTGGTCAAGGAAGTCAATATCCGCAACACGGAAGTGCTCACCAACGAAAACGCCACGGTGTTCGTGCCCAATTCCGAACTGGTCTCCGGCAAAATCACCAACTGGAGCCACACGGACCCAAGCGTGCGCCGCGACATCAGCGTGGGCGTGGCCTATGGCTCGGATACGGCCAAGGTGCGCCAGCTGCTTTTGGCCGCCGCCGCCGAGTGTCCTGCCGTGATGACCACCCCGCCGCCGGCCGTGCTCCACTGGGATTTCGGGGCCAGCACCCTGGATTTCCGGCTGCGCATCTGGCTTGTCGACGTGGCCGGCGCGGTCACGGCCATGTCCTTGGTGCGCGAAGCCATCGACCGGCTCTTTCGCGGGGCCGGCATCGAAATCGCCTATCCCCAGGCCGATCTCCACCTGCGCACGGCCCCGGCCCTGGAAGCGTTGGCCAAGCCCCAGCAGGAGGAGACCGTCCGCCTGCTGACCAGCATCAGCGCCCGCCTCGACGCCCTGGAGAAAACCAACCGCCGGCCGGCCCCGGCCGGCGACGACGCCCCAAAAGGAAGCATTCCATGACCCAGGACACCAACCAGGAACCGGCCAAGGTCTATTTCGCCGATCTGCGGGCCAGAACGGCCAATCGCAACCGTACGGCCAAGATCAAAAAACTCTTCAAAGCCGCCGGCTTTGGCGAGGTTGTGGCCAAGGACGACCTGACCGCCGTCAAGGTCCATTTCGGCGAGCGCGGCTGCGACACCCACATAAGCCCCACCGCTGTCCGGGCGGTCATGGACTGCATCAAGGCCTGCGGCGGCCGGCCCTTTGCCGCCGACACCAACACGCTCTATTCCGGCAGCCGGCACAACGCCGTGGACCATCTCATAACGGCGGTGGAGCACGGCTTTGATTACGCGGTGCTTGGCGCGCCGGTCATTATCGCCGACGGCCTGGACAGCACCAACATCGTAAACGTCCCCATTGCCGGCAAACATTTCCAGACCGTGAAAATCGCCGGCGACATCGTCCGGGCCAATTCCCTGCTGGTCCTGTCCCATTTCAAGGGCCATGAGCTGGCCGGCTTTGGCGGGGCGGTCAAGAACCTGGCCATGGGCTGCGCCCCCCGGGCCGGCAAACAGGACCAGCACTGCGTACGCTTCGAAGTGGACCCCAAAAAGTGCATCGGCTGCGCCGAATGCCTCAGGGTCTGCCCGGTCGGGGCCATCGCCCTGGACGAGAAAAAAGCCGTGATCAGCAAGGACGTCTGCATCGGCTGCGGCGAGTGCCTGACGGTGTGTCCGAAAAAAGCCATGAGCATCGACTGGAAAACCGAGATCGTGCCCTTTATGGAGCGCATGGTGGAATACGCCCTGGGTGCCGTGACCGGCAAAGAAGGCCGGGTCGGGTATATCAATTTCCTGGTCAACGTCACGCCCGACTGCGACTGCGTGCCCTGGTCCGACGCGCCCATTGTGCCGGACATCGGCTTTCTGGCTTCGACCGACCCGGTGGCCCTGGACAAGGCCTGCCTCGATCTGGTCAACGAGCAGGCGGCCTGTCCCGAGTGCAAGCTCGAACACGGCCTGCCGTCTGGCGAGGACAAGTTCACGGCCCTGTGGCAATGGACCCGCGGCGACATGACCTTTGCCCACGGCGCAGCCATTGGCCTGGGGCGGCCGGAGTACGAACTTATCCGGGTCTGACCCCGGCCTGCGGCTGTCTTCGCGCACTAAAACGCCCCACCGGCTGGGCCGGCGGGGCGTTTTAGTGCTGCTGTCCCGGCCAAACAGACGTCTGGCCGGGACAGGCTGGCCGCTATTTCCGGATCATGGTGCTCGACCGGATGCACCCTTCGGTGGCCGAGGCCACCTTGCGCTCCATCTCCTCGGGCATGGAACCGTGGGTCAGGATGTAGTTGACGGTCCGGGAATTGAGCAGGGCCGCCGTCTGCTGGGTGGCGCATTTGCAGATCGCGGCAATCTGGGGCTTGGTGTAGCCTTGTCTGGCGAATTCCCCTTCCTTGGCCAGACACTGGGCATGCATCTTGTCTTGCATGGCCTGACGCATCTGCGGCGTCACCGCAATGTCCCCGGCAGCCCAGGCGAAGCCGGGCAGGCCCAGCACAACCAGTATGACCAGCGTCTTCATGTCCGCTCCTCCCCGTCTCCAGCCAGCTACTTTATCATATTGGGATGGTGGGCATCCCCTTCCATCTCAACCGTATGGCAGACGTCGCAGCGCTTGCCCGAGGCAATGACTCCGGGAGCGCCCATGTACTGCATCGGCGCGATGTTGTTCACATCCAGGCCGTAGTCGTTAATCGCCACGTAGGTGGCATGGGGACTGCCGTGGCAGGCGGCGCACGGGATGTTGCCGGTGTCCTCGGTGCGGTTGCGAAACAACCCGGCTGCGTCCTTGGTCCAGGTGTTAAAGGCCGTGGCGTCCTTGGCCGGCCGGGTAAAGCCTTTGTGGCAGGTCAGGCAGTCGGGCAGCTGGGTCCAGGCGGCCCGGGGATGGACTGCGGCGGTGGTGGCCACGCTTCGCGGGGCCAGAGGAGCCAGCAGCCGGGCGGCAGCAGCCTTGCCGGCGGCCTTTTCAAAGGTCAGAAGCGAAATGGCATGGTCTTCCATGAAGCCGTGGCAGCGGGGACAGCCGACGCCGGCGGCGGCGTGGTTGTCGCGCTGGGCCTGGGTGACGCCGTTTGGCGCGGTCGGATGGCAGCGGTTGCAGGCTTCTTCCCCAAGGCCGGTCATGTACGAAGCATGGAAGCCATGGATCGCGGCCGAGAGGCTTAACAGTTCCGGCCGGCCGGGCAAACCGGCCGCGCTCGGGCCGGCATCGGGATGGCAGCCGAAGCAGGCGACTGGCTCACCGGCAGCGGCGCTCTGGACGAGCTTGGTGCCGTTTCGCTTGTCGTGGACGGCCAGGAGCGCCTGGGCCGTGGGCGTGGCCACGCCGGTGGCCGCGTCGATGGCCCAGTTCCCGCCGTGGCAGGTCTTGCAGCCCATTTCCGTGGACACGGCGGCCACGGCCTTGGTTTGGGCCAGGACCGCGCCGGCGGCGTCGGCGGCCGTCACGGTAAAGACCGGATACGGATTGATTTTACCGTCGTCGGACAGGGGCGAAACCGGGATGCCGGAGGCTGTAAAGGCCTTGCCGGCCAGGGTCATGGCGCCATCCGGAGTCAGGCCCGTGGTCGAGGTGTTGGCCGGCAGGTCCTTGCCAACCAGCGTCTTGGCGTATTTCCAGAATTCCAGATGGGCGTCCGGCTTTTTGGCCCCGTCCGGGGCGGCGTAGCGCACGGTTGCCCCCTCGGTGACCACTTCGGGCATGACGTCGCGCTTGATGACCACGGCTTTGAGGCCGTTCCCCGGCACTGCCAGGGAAAACGAGCCGTCGCAGCCGGCCATGGCCGCCACGCCCAGTTCCCCCACGGCCAGGACCAGATGCCCGGCATTCTCCAGATCAAAGGCAGGAATGGCGACTTCGGCCGGGGTGATGTCGACCGGCTTTTGCACTTGCGGGGCGTGGCCGTTTAGGCCCTCGACCACATAGGCGGCCAGGGCGTTTCGCTCGGCCGGGGAACCGAGAAAGGGCGGCATGTGGGTAAAAATCCTGCCCTGGCCGGTGAGATAGGCCTCCATGCCCTCGATGCCGACCCGGTTGGTGAATTTTTTGATGTCCCGGATGGGGCCGTCGATGCTGTGGCAGCTGACGCACTCCAGGGTAAAAAGCGCCTGCCCGGCCGCCAGCCGGTTTTCCGGGGTCACGTCCGTGACCGTGGCCCATTTGGCCCGGGGCAAAAGCGGTGCATCGTAGGGCGCGGCCTGACTGGGCCGGATGTCCGTGGACCAGAGCATCCCTTCGATCAGCCAGGGCTTGCGGGCTCCCTCGCGCATGGTTTCAAAGGTTCCGACCAGCCCAAGCCCAACCAGGAGCAAGGCCACGGCCAGCACCCGGCGAAGGGCCAGCGGCAGCTGGGTGACCAGGGCCAGCGAACCGGCGGCGGCAGCCAACAGCAGCGCCGGCCAGACCGCCCGGCAGGTCGCCAGCTCACTTGAACGACGCAGCAGGAAATCCTGCACCGAGGCCGGCAAAACACCCGCGTACCACCAGCCGGAAAGGAGCAGCACCGGGGCCGCCGCCACAACCCAGCGGCACGAAGCCCGCAGCATCGTCTCCCGCGCTTCTTCGTCCGGGATGCCAAGAGACGTGGCAAAACCGAACAGTCCGGCCAGAAGCAGTCCCAGGGCAAAACGCAGGACCAGCGAAGGCCAGAACGTGGGATTAAACAGGCCATCCCAGAAATCCATGGTCGCCGGCCACTGGCCCGGGGTGAGCATGAAGCCCACGATGCCGTTGACGACAAAGAGCGACAGGAAGGCAAAGGCGAAATAGAGCCAGCCGACCAGCATGTGGCGTTTGGCCGCAAGGCGATCAAAGCCGTAGTAGTAGACCAGGAGGGCCGCGATCTCGCCGGCAAAAAACGCCCATTCCGTGGCCCAGCCCCAGGCGAAGGTACGCACCAGCACCAACGTGGCCTGGGGCGAGAGCAGGGAGATGGTCAGCCAGATGCCGACACCGGAAAGGCCGCCGAAGACCATGGTCAGCAGCAGGAAAAACCGGGTGTGGCGATGCAGATAAGTCAGCAGCGGCTGTGAGCCGAGTGTTCTGGCCCGGGCTTCGGTCAGGACCAAAAAAAGCCCGCCGCCTACGGCAAAATAGGCCACATAGACATGGAGCACGGCAATAAGCACGATCCAAAAACCGCCGCCGGTCGAAGCCAGCTGCCAGACAGGAAATTCCATGACCCTATCCCCTTCTCGCCGTGCGGCGGTAGCTCATGACAGCCCAGACCACGGCTGCGGCGGTGGCGGCAAAGCTGGCCAAAAACATGATCAGCGGTCCGGCCTGAAAGGCCACGGGCAGCGACTCGGGCGAAAACTGCGGGGCCAGATAGGCTTGGCGCACCAGCTCGCGCACCGCCGCCATGCACCCGACGGTGACGACGATAAAAAATGCCGCCCGGCCGGCCCGGCCCCGCACGGCGTTAAGAAGCGCCGCCGCAGCCAGCCCCAGGCCGAGCATGAAGGCCAGCGTGGTTTCGGAGTGCGCGCCGAAAAACCGTTCCATGATGCCGCGCGGCAACGACAGGAGAAACCACAGCCCGATGGGAATCTGGGCCAGGGTGGCGAAGGTGAACCAGCGAAGCCCGGTGCGTTTGCGGACAGCCGCTTCGGCGTCGGTCCTGGCGGCCTTGCTGGAAAAAAGGGCCAAGTACAGGCCGCCAACGGCCAGGGAGGCGGTCACGAAATGCAGCCAGCGGGGCACAAAAGTCACATCGCCCACCGCCAGCGCCAAGCCGCCGTTCTCGGTCAAGGAGGGCTTCCACAGTTGCGGGGTAAGCGACAGGACCGAGACGTTGACCAAAATGAGGCTGGCCGCCAGCAACAGCGCCCCGGCCGCCGCCGCCGCCAGTCCCGAACCAGGACGCGCCGCCCGCGCCTGGAACACGTAGAGCAGGGCGTAGGCGATCATGACCACCATGAAAAGCGACAGCCAGGGAACAGCCGACAAGATGGCGGCGGTATAGAGGTACTGGCCGTAGAGCACCGAGGCAAACAGCAGCGGCGGAATAGCCAGGTTGACGCCCACGGCCACGGACCCGGGCAGGCGCTTGGCCAGGGCCACGGCAGCGCCACGGCTGCGCCCCGGCGAGAGCAGGGCCAGGAGCGTGCCGCCCAGGGCCACGTTGACCACCAGCAGATGGGCGGTAAAGGCAACCACGAGCAGCAGGTCGAAAAGCCACCAGGGGCCGGGGATGGCTGTTCCAGGGGCAATGGACAAGATCGGCGGCATACGGGAGGCTCCCTTCCCGGGCAAGCCCGCTTGCGACAGCGCGCGGCGCACATCGGGGATTCGGATTTCCCCTTCCCCTTACGGAAATATGGTTCCAATCACAACGCCAAAGAGCCATTTTCCAGGCAGCACCCCGCCCCGGGCCGTTTTTGCCGCCGGACGCCCACCCCGGACGCCCCCTCGACGCGCGAACCCGGCCGTGCTAGGGCCAGCGCAAAAAGGGGAGTGCCTCCCCTGGTTTTTCCCTTTTCCCGCCCGGCCCCTGCTCTTGGACGGTCCAAGGCCATTTCCCCCACCGGGCGGGTTTTTTCTCGAAGCCTCCGGGACCGTTCCCGAGACGATAGGCCGCCGGCCCCAAGGGCCGGGCAGCGGCCATGAAGGACGCAACAACATGGAAAAACGCGAGAATCTGGCCTTGCAGGTGACCAAGGAAATCGTGGTCAAGTTCGTCGAGACCGGCCGTATTTCGCCCGGCAATTTCACCGAGCATTTTGGACCCATCTACGAGGAAGTGCTGCGGGTCATCAGCCGTGGCCAGGACGAACAGGGCACGCCCGCCGGCGTGCGGGTCATCGCCAAGGGCGGGCGCGACAATGGCTGATCTGCCTGTTCCCGGCGACAACCGCCGCGTGGCCGGCATGTTCGGCCGGGTGGCCGGATCGTACGACCTGCTCAACCACGTGCTCTCGGCCGGCCTCGACATCGTCTGGCGGCGGGCCATGGTCCGCACGCTCCTGGCCCCCGGCCTGCCCCTTGGCCCCATCCTCGATCTGGCCGCCGGAACCCTCGACGTCTCCATCGCCATTGCCCGCAAAAGCCCCCGGCTGGTGCTGGCCGCCGATGTCTGCGGCCCCATGCTGCAAAAGGGCCTGGGCAAGCTCGACGCCGCCGCCCGCCGGCAGATCCATCCGGTGGTGGCCGACGGCCGCACCCTGCCCCTGCCCGACGCCTCGGTGGCCGGCGCGGCCATCGCCTTTGGCATCCGCAACATCCGGCCGCGCCCGGACGCCCTGGCCGAACTGGCTCGGGTCATCCGGCCGGGCGGGCGGCTCATTGTGCTGGAATTTGGCACCGGCAAGCGGCGGATGTGGGGCGGGGCGTATAATTTCTATCTGCGCCAGGTGCTGCCGCTCATCGGCAAGATCGTCTCCGGCGACGACGAGGCCTACCGCTATCTGGCCGAAACCATCCGCGACTTCCCCCAGGAAGCCGTGCTCGCCGACGAGATGCGCCGGGCCGGATTTGCCGACGTGGGCTACCGGGCCATGGCCGGCGGCATCGTCTTTCTCCACGCCGGGGTCAAAGCGGCATAAAGCGAGGGGGAGAAAGAAGGGGGAGAAGAGAAAAATGCCTCCGGCGGCCGGGGGGATGATCCCCCCGGCCCCCTGCACAGGAAGAAGTTTTTTATGGGGCTCTTGGCGCTGGCTGGATAGCCGGTCGGCAGCGGACCGGGACAGGCGAAGGCGGCGCTTGAAGGGAAACAGCGTTGCTTTGGCCAGGCACCGGGAGAAATGTTGAGACTAACAGGCGGCGGCCGTTGGTTGGGGAAACCATGCGGCCGCTCAAGCGGACTAGCCGCCTGAGGCGCGCAGAAAAAAGAGCAGGGCCAGACCGGACAGGATGGCCGTCATGCCCAGACCGCGCAGTTCGCCGGGCTTTCGCTCGGCCAAGGCTTTCAAGACCGTGGGCATCTTTTCCGCCGCCAGGAAGTACGGCAGCCCTTCCAGAATAAAGGCCAGACCAAGGGCCGTCAGGAACAGTTTCCAGTTAAATTCCATCACGCAAGGGTACGGTTTTGGCCGCGACATGTAAAGACGCCTATCTTGCCGGGGGGCGCGCTTTGCGGTATCGCGGCCATTGACCCGCTGCCTTTTTTTCAATCAAGGAGCACAACCATTGATCAGCTTTGAAGACATCCGCACGAAAAAAGCTGCCGTGGCGATCATCGGCCTGGGCTACGTCGGCCTGCCCCTGGCCGTGGCCCTGGCCCGCCATTTCGACGTGGTCGGTTTTGACGTCAAGGCCGCCCGGGTGGAAGAACTCATCGCCGGGCGCGACAGCACCCTCGAAGTCGAATCCGATGAGCTGGCCGCCGCCAGTCTGCGCTATACCAGCGATCCGGCCGAACTGGCCGCCTGCAAGGTCTTCATCGTGGCCGTGCCGACGCCGATAAACGCCAACCGGGTGCCCGACCTCGGCCCGCTGGTCAGTGCCTCTCGCCTGCTGGCCGGCTGGATCACCCCGGGCTCCATCGTCGTCTACGAGTCCACGGTCTACCCGGGCCTGACTGAGGAAATCTGCCTGCCGCTCTTGGAAAAAGGTTCCAACCTGACCGCCGGCCAGGACTTTTTTGTGGGCTATTCCCCGGAACGCATAAACCCCGGCGACAAGGTCCACACCCTGGCCACCGTGGTCAAAATCGTGGCCGGCCAGACCCCGGAAGTCACCGACCTGCTGGCCGAGCTTTATGGAGCCGTGGTCACCGCCGGCATCCACAAAGCGGCTTCGATCAAGGTGGCCGAGGCGGCCAAGGTCATCGAAAACACCCAGCGCGACATCAATATTGCGCTTATGAACGAATTGTCGATGATCTGCGAACGCCTGGACATCGACACTGTGGACGTGTTGCGCGCGGCCGAGACGAAATGGAATTTCCTGCCCTTTCGCCCGGGTCTGGTCGGCGGCCACTGCATCGGCGTCGATCCCTACTACCTGCTCTACAAGGCCCAAAGCCTCAACCTGCATCCGCAGGTCATCCCGGCCGGGCGTCGCATCAACGACTCCATGGCCAAGCATGTGGCCGAAGTGACCATCAAGATGCTCATTCGCTCCGAGTGCCGGGCTGCCTGCGCCCGCATCGGCGTGCTGGGCCTGACCTTTAAGGAAAACGTCCCTGACCTGCGCAACACCAAGGTCGTGGACATCATCCGCGAGCTTTGCGATTTCCGGATGCACGTGCTGGTCCACGATCCCATGGCCTCCCCGGAGGAGGCCCGCGAGGAATACGGCCTGACGCTCGTCCCCTGCGAAGAGCTGCGCGAGCTTGACGCGCTCATTATCGCCGTCAACCACGCCGCCTTCAAGGCGCTCTCCCTGACAGAACTCGCCACCTGGTTTCGCCCCACGGTCGAGCCGATCCTTATTGACGTCAAGGGCGTGTTCGAGCGCACCGAGGCCGAAACCGCCGGCTACCGCTACTGGCGTTTGTAAAAGCCTCCATGCCAAGACCCGCATCGTTCCCCGGCCCGGCCGCCGCGCCCCATGCGGCGCATCCGGCCGGGCCGGGGAGCGTCTCCCCTGCCCCTTCCGGCCGGCTGCTCCTGGTCCTGGCCACGGCCAAGGAATACCGGGCCGCGTTGTCGGGCCTGGGCGCGCCGGCTCCCCCGGCCCCAGGTGAAACCGTAGCCTGGCGGCGCGGCGGCCGGGAGTATTGCGTCCTTGTTTCCGGGGTCGGACCGGTGGCTGCGGCCATGGCTGCCGGCCGGGCCATCGGCCGGGCCCAGGCCACGCCCGGCCGGGAACTTGGCGGCGTCGTCGGCCTTGGCATTGCCGGCAGCTTTGACCTAAACGCCCTGCCCCTGGGCGGGGTTGTTGCGGCAACGGCTGAAATCTTTCCCGAATATGGCCTGCGCCGCCCGGACGGCGCGGCAGCGGCCGACGCCCGGGGCATGGCCTTTCCCCAGACCACCATCGACGGACACGATATTTACGACCGCCTGCCCCTGCCCCCGCCAGCCGAGGCGGCCCGGGCCATGGGCCTGACTCTGCCCGAAACGGCCGTGATCGGTCCCTGCCTGACCGTGGCCGGCGTCACCGCCTCGGCCGACCGGGCCGCCGGTCTGATCCGGACCACTGCCGCCCTGGCCGAGTCCATGGAAGGATTTGCCGTGGCCCTGTGCGCTGTCTCGGCGGGTCTGCCCGCCCTGGAAGTGCGCGTCATTTCCAACCGGGTGGGTTCGCGCCCACCGGCCGACTGGGACCTGCCCGGGGCCTTTGCCGCCCTGGGCCGCGCCGCCGCCTGTCTTTTTTCCTGAGCGAGGCCTGCATGGACGTCGTCAGTTTTGCCATCTCCCCCTGTCCCAACGATGTGACCATCTTCGGGGCGCTGCTCCTTGGCCGGGTCGCTCTCCCCGGCGTTCGGACGGAATTCGCCTTTGAGGACGTGGAGACCTTAAACGAGGCTGCCCTGGCCGGGGCCTACGACGTGGTCAAAATCTCCGCGGCCATGGCCGCGCCCCTGGCCGACGCCTATGCGGTCCTGCCCTCGGGCGCGGCCTTCGGCTTTGGGGCCGGCCCCAAGCTGGTGGTCAAACAGGGTTTTGCCGGCCGGCCCCGCTCCGTGGCCGTGCCCGGGCTTCGCACCACGGCCGCAACGCTCCTGCGCGCCGCCCTGGCCGCCGACGACCCCGGGCTGCCGCCCCCGGACGCGGCCTTTGTCCCGGTGCGCTACGACGCAATCGTCGAGGCCGTGCAGTCGGGCCGCACCGAGGCCGGGCTGCTCATCCACGAAACCGCCCTGGCCGCTGCCAGCCACGGCCTGGAACTGGTTCTCGACCTCGGGGCCTGGTGGCAGGCGCGCATCCCGGACTCCCCGGTTCCGCTGGGGGTCATCGTGGCCAAAAAAAGCCTGGGCGAAAAGCGTCTGGCCGCGCTGGGCCAGGTGTTGCGCCAAAGCTTGGCCATGGCCCGGGCCGAACCGGAACTGGTGGCCCCGCTGGTGCGGCTTTTTGCCCGGGAACGCGACGAAGCCGTCATTGCCGCCCATATCCGGGCCTATGTCGGCGATTTGAGCCTGGACATGGGACCCGCCGGGCGCACGGCCCTGGCCGAACTGGCGCAAATGGCCCCAGCCCGCCATTTCAAGGCCCTTCCCCCCTTGCCAGCCCAGGACGATTGCTGGTAAAGCCGAGCGGATGAGCGATATTGCGGACATTGTTACTCGGGAAGTCCCGGCCATCAACCGGTACCTGGAGGGCGCGGCCGGCACGCTGAACCCTCTGGTGCAGCCGGTGGTGCGCCATGTGCTGCTGGCCGGAGGCAAACGCCTGCGTCCGCTGCTCACCATTCTGGTGGCCAGGGCTTTGGGCTACACTGGGGACGACATCCATCCCCTGGCCTGCTCCCTGGAATTCCTCCACTCGGCAACACTGCTGCACGACGACATCGTCGACGGTGCCAAACTCCGCCGGGGCCGCGAATCCGCCCATGTCCGTTTCGGCACGACCCACACTATCCTGGCCGGCGATGTCCTGCTCGCCCTGGCCAACCGACTGGTGGCCGAATACGACAATCCGGAACTGACCCGCATCCTGTCCGAGGCGCTCCTGCAGACCGCCACCGGCGAAATCCTGGAAATTGCCCATCTGCGCGACATCGACCTGCCCCTGGACACCTATTTTTCCATCATCACCGGCAAGACCGCCTACCTGATCCAGGCCTCCTGCCACTGCGGCGCGGTGTTGGCCGGGGCCAGCGACACCCTGTGTCAGGCGGCCCGGGACCTCGGCCACGCCATCGGCATCGCCTTCCAGCTCGTGGACGACGCCCTGGACTACACCTCGCCGGCCACGGTGTCGGGCAAGCCCACCGGCGGCGACCTCAAGGAAGGCAAAGTCACGTTGCCGCTGCTCCTCTATCTCGCCGGATTGCCCTTCGAGGAACGCCGCCGGTTGGCTGAAGATTTCCGCCAGGACCAACTTTCTGCCGAGGATATCGAATATTTGCGCGGCAACATTGTTGCCGGCGGACACGCCGACAAAACCCGGGAGATGGCCGGCGACTATCTGGCCAAGGCCCAGGCCGCCCTGGCCCTGTTTCCGCCTTCCCCCGAAGCCGAGCTGATCAGCGATGTCCTGGCCCCCATGCTCGCCCGGGACAAATAGGAAGCATCCAGCCGGCGGCATGCCCGCACACCTCTGACCCCAAAACGGAAGGAACGCCATGCTCAGTCGTGTCGCCGTGGGCCTGCGCCCAAGCGTCCGGGACGTGGTCGGCCAGCGCGTGGCCGGCAAGATCCAAAACGAATTGGATCTGCCGGTCGCCGCCGTCGCCATTATCAGAATATTCACCGTTGCCGGCCTTGACCCCGCCGAGATCGCTGCCGTCATCGCCGCCGGCGTACTCCACGATCCGGTCGTCCAGACCGCTGCCGCCGTTCCTCTTCACCCGCACGGCGAACCGGCCGACTGGGTCATCGAAGTGGGCTTTCGCCCCGGCGTCACCGACAACGAGGCCAGAACCGCCAAGGAAGCCATTGCCCTGGCCCTTGGCCTGGATGCTGCCCGCAAGAAGGATCTGGCCGTCTACACTGCCGTCCAGTACCACATTGCCGGCCTGCCCGACCGGGCCGCAGCCGAGCACGTGGCCCTGGACCTGCTCGCCAACGACCTGCTCCAGCGCCATGACGTCAAATCCCGCGACGAATGGGCAGCCGAACCCGGCTTCCCGGCCCGGGAGGCCAAGGTCACGGGCAAGGCCAACGCCACGGTCGAGGTGCCCGATCTCTTCAACATGACCGAAGAGCAGATGCTCACGCTCAGTAGTGAGCGCACCCTGGCCCTGTCCCTGGACGAATGGTGGGCCATCCGGGCCTATTTCGGCCTGCCCGGGTTCAAGCTGCGCCGCGTGTCCTGGGGGCTGATCCACAACCCCACCGACGTGGAACTGGAGTGCATGGCCCAGACCTGGTCCGAGCACTGCAAGCACAAAATTTTCAGCGCGGCCATCACCTACCGCGACCTGGAGACCGGCGACGAGGAAGAAATCGTCAGCCTGTACAAGACCTATATTCAGCGCTCAACCGCCGACATCCGGGCGGCCCTGGGCGAACGCGACTTCTGCCTGTCGGTCTTTTCCGACAACGCCGGCGTGGTGCGTTTCACCGACGATCTCAATTTGTGCATCAAGGTCGAGACCCACAACAGCCCCTCGGCCCTTGACCCCTACGGCGGAGCCTTGACCGGCATTGTCGGCGTCAACCGCGATCCCATGGGCACGGGCATCGGCGCGAATTTGCTGTGCAACACCGACGTCTTCTGCTTTGCCTCGCCCTTTTTCGAAGGCCAGCTGCCGCCGCGCCTGCTCCACCCCCGCCGGGTGCTCGAAGGCGTGCGCGAGGGCGTCGAACACGGCGGCAACAAGTCCGGCGTGCCGACGGTCAACGGTTCCATCGTCTTTGACGAACGCTACCTCGGCAAACCGCTGGTCTTTTGCGGCACCGTCGGCATGCTGCCGGCCGTCATAAACGGCAAACCCAGCCATTATAAAAAGGCCATGGCCGGCGATTACATCGTCATGACCGGCGGCCGGGTGGGCAAGGACGGCATCCACGGCGCGACCTTCTCGTCGGAAGAACTCCACGAAGGTTCCCCGGCCACGGCCGTGCAGATCGGCGATCCCATCACCCAGCGGCGCATGTATGATTTCCTCATGCGCGCCCGGGATATGGGCCTGTACAACGCCATCACCGACAACGGGGCCGGCGGCCTGTCCAGCTCGGTTGGCGAAATGGCCCAGGACTGCGGCGGCTGCGAACTCTACCTCGACCGGGTGCCGCTCAAATACGACGGGCTGGTCCCCTGGGAGATCTTTACCTCCGAGGCCCAGGAACGCATGACCCTGGCCGTGCCGCCGGACAAATTCGCCCAGTTCATGGCCCTGGCCAAGGAAATGGGGGTCGAGGCCACGGAGCTTGGCCAGTACACCAATTCCGGCTACCTGCGCGTCTACTACGGCAAGCACACCGTGGCCTACATTGACATGGATTTCCTCCACAACGGCACGCCGCGCATGTCGCTTGTGGCCGAGTGGAAGCGTCCGGTCATCGCCCGCACCGAGCCGGTCCTGCCGGCTGGCGGACATGGGCCGCTGCTCAAAAAGATGCTTGGCCGGCTCAATATCTGCAGCAAGGAATACGTGGTCCGCCAGTACGACCACGAGGTCAAGGGCGGTTCGGCCGTCAAACCCCTGTGCGGCGTGCGCCGCGACGGCCCGTCCGACGGCGGCGTGCTGCGTCCGGTGCTTTCGCGCCCCGAAGGCGTGGCGCTCACCCATGGCATCTGCCCCCGCTACTCCGACATCGACGCCTACTGGATGATGGCTGCGGCCATTGACGAGGCCGTGCGCGGGGCCGTGGGCGTGGGCGCCGATCCCGAACGGCTGGCCGGCGTTGACAACTTCTGCTGGTGCGACCCGGTGGAGTCGGCCAAGACTCCGGACGGACGCTACAAGCTGGCCCAGCTGGTGCGGGCCAACAAGGCCCTGGCCCATTTCTGCCGGGCCTTTATGGTACCCTGCATCTCGGGCAAAGACTCCATGAAAAACGACTATTCCGGCGGCGGAGCCAAAATCTCCATCCCGCCGACGGTCCTGTTCTCGGTCATGGGCTTTGTGCCCGACGTCTCCCGGGTGGTCACCTCCGACTTCAAGCGCCCGGGCGACCTCGTCTACATCCTGGGGGCCACGGCGGCCGAACTCGGCGCGTCCGAGTTGGCTGACGAACTGGGCTTCACCTCTCCGGACGTGCCGCAAGTCGAAGCCCTCTCGGCCCGTCGTCGCTACCAAACGCTCTTTGCCGCCATCACGGCCGGGCTGGTCAGTGCCTGCCACGACTGTTCCGACGGCGGTCTGGCCGTGGCCCTGGCCGAAATGGCCATCGGCGGCCGGCTTGGGGCCGATCTCGACTGCGACGCCGCCCCGGGCGCCGCCCGCCTCAGCGACCTGGAACTGCTCTACAGCGAATCCCAGAGCCGTCTGGTGGTCAGCGTCTCCCCGGAGAACCAGACCGCCTTCGAGACGCTCTTTGCCGGCCAGCCCGTCGGCCGGCTCGGCGTCGTCACCGAGGCTCCGGCCCTTCTCCTGCGCCGCGGCCAGACCCTCCTGTGCCGGGAACCGGCCGAAGAACTGGCCCAGGCCTTCAAGGCTACGCTTAACTGGTAGCCCTGCCGCCGGACCGCCGGCCGCAACCCATCCGATACCGCCGGGGGAGCCATTCCCCCGGCGTTTTTTTTGCTTCAAAGCGCTCTGGCCTCGACCGGAACCCAGGCCGAGTCGAAAAGAACGCTCTATCTGTATACGCCAGGCAACATTGCGCCGACAGGCCAATCCAGGGCCTTTCCCCCAAAAGCACGAATTGTCCGGCCAAAGTGACTTCCTGCGCCATTCGGCAAACCGTATTGCACCCCAGTTGTCATTGTGTTACGAATATGCAGTTCCCCTTTCCACTTCAACCGAGGAGACCGCCATGGTCCGTTGGCGTGCTTGGTGCCAGGCATTGCTCACGGTGGGTCTTTGTGCCTGCCCCATCGGATTTGCAACCGCACAGCCCCCTGCCGCGGCCGGGACGACGGCCTCCTATGTCGGCTCCAAAGCCTGTATGGACTGTCACCCCAAGGAATACGAGTCGTTTACCAGGTATTCCAAAAAAGCCCACTCCTCCCAGTCCATCAAGATCATGGCTCCCAAGCTTTCGGCCGAGGAACTCAACGGCTGTTTCGCCTGCCACACCACCGGCTACGGCCAGCCCGGCGGCTTCGTCAGCTTTGAAAAAACCCCGGAACTGGCCGACGCCGGCTGCGAGGTCTGCCACGGCCCGGGCTCCGCCCATGCCGACGCCGGCGGCGACGCCACGCTCATTCGTGCGAAACTGGCCATGTCCATGTGCGAGAGCTGCCACAACGCCGAACGGGTCCGGACCTTTAATTTCAAGCCCATGCTCTTTGCCGGGGCGCACTGAGCAGCAGGGCCGCGCCGTGAGGCGTTCGGGTGGAGAGTCAAGCCCGCTTTACAATCCGTGTGAGGAGGTTGCCCCGACGTTTGCCCCGGGAGACTGACGGGCCGCCCCATGAGGAGGCCGGCGATGAATGTGGTTGCGCGTTCGCTTGGGATCAAGGTGCTGCTGCTTGTTTCGGGGCTGACCATACTGGCCTTTGCCGGACTGTTTCTGGCCAATTCGTATTGGCAACGCCAGGGGGCGGTGGCCCAGATCGACCGGGCGGCCAAACGCTCAAGCGACATGCTGCGCATGGCCATTGAGGAACCCATGCGGCTTGGCAAAAACGCCGAGACCAAATCCCAGTTTGCCAAGGTTGCCGCCGCCCACCAGGACATCCGGGTGTTCCTGACCGATTTCAAGGCCAACGTGACCTATGCCACCGACAGCGCCGCCGTGCGCCAGGACATGGCCCGCGTGACGTCGGACCCGTCCGTGGCCGAGTTGGTCAAAAAGGCCCTGGCCGAGGACTTCCACGGCGGCGAGATCCTGTCCTGGGCCGGGGTGCCGTCGTTTGTGGCCGTCAATTCGGTGCGCAATGAACCCGACTGCCACCACTGCCACGGCGTGTCCAAGCCCATCCTTGGAGCCATGGTGGTGGTCCAGGACGTTGCCCCGGAAATGGCCCGGCTGACTGCGGACCAATACAAGGCCGCCGGGTTGTCGCTTGGCGGACTGGCGGCGCTGTTGACCACCCTGCTCCTGTTTATGAAATTCGCCGTGGTCTCCCGGGTCAAGAAAATCGCCGCCCTGTCGGCCGAGATTGCCAAGGGGGCCCTCGACCTCACCTTTGACGATCCCGGCCAGGACGAAATCGCCGCCCTGGCCGGCAACCTCTCGGCCATGGTCGGCACCATCAAGGACCAGCTCGAATACAACCGGGGCGTTTTAAACGGCGTCATCATCCCCATCTTCGTGGCCGACAAAGAGCGGCGCTTCGAGTTTGTCAACACGCCGCTGACCAACATCCTCGGCAAATCCGCCAAGGAGATGCTCGGCAAACCGGTCACTGACAGCTTCCTGCGCGAGGACGGCCGTTCAGGCTGCGCCGCCGTGCTGTCCACCGGCGAGTGTTCCAGCGGCTTTACCCGTTTTACCCGCTCCGATGGCCGGCTCTTCCCGCTGCATTACGAAATCTCGCCGCTCAAAAACGCGGCCGGCGCGGTTGTGGGCGTCATCGGCGTCCTGATCGACCTCACCCAGGAGGAACGCGACAAGGACCACATCAAGGCCCAACGCGAAAAATTGCTGGCCGTGGCCGACGAGGTCACTGCCGTGGCCCAGGAGCTTTCCAGCGCTTCGGATGTCTTAAGCGCCCGCATGGAGGAACTGACCTCCGGCGTGGCCAACACCGCCCAGGAGACCGAGCGGGTGGCCACGGCCATGGAACAGATGAACGCCACGGTCCTGGAAGTGGCCAAAAATGCCGGCGACACGGCCCGGGCCTCGGAAACGGCCACCAAGGAAGCCGAAGCCGGGGGACGGGAGGTCGAACAGACCGTCCGGGAAACCCGGCTGGTGTCGCAGCGCACCGCCGATCTGGCCGCTTCCCTGGGCGAGCTTGAGGTGCGGGCGCAAAACATCGGACAGGTGCTCTCGGTGATTGGCGACATCGCCGACCAGACCAATCTCCTGGCCCTCAATGCCGCCATCGAGGCGGCTCGGGCCGGCGAGGCCGGACGCGGCTTTGCCGTGGTGGCCGACGAAGTCCGCAAACTGGCCGAAAAAACCATGACCGCCACGGCCGAAGTGGCCTCGGCTGTCGGCGAGATCCAGGACAGCACCCGGCAGGTGGTCACCGGCATGGGCGAAACCAAGACCCGGGTGGAACGGACGGCGGATATGGCCGAGGGATCGGGAGCGGTGCTCGGACGCATCGTCGGCCAAGCCACCCGCATTGCCGACATGGTGCGCAACATCGCCACTGCCTCGGAAGAGCAGTCCGCCACCAGCGAGGAAGTCTCCGGCAGCGTGGCCCACATCAATGAACTCTCCAAGGACCTGACCGGGCGTATTGCCGAAGCCGGGGAACGCATTCACGAAGTGCGCACCATGGCCAATCATCTGGCCAAACTCGTGGAGCAGTTCCGGGAAGAGTAAGACAGGACCCGGTGACGGGCGCGCTTGACAATATGGGGTAAACTAAAGGATAGACTTGTCCGTGCGCGATCGGTATTTTTGCCTCGCGCGTCCTGTCGGCATGGCCGATTCCGTGACGCGATTCCGCGACCCTGGCCCAGAAGGCCTCTGTCGCGCCGACGGATAATGACCTTGTTGCCGCTCAGGCAAGGGCGCCCCGGGCGGACCCGGCGCTGAGGGCAAATAAGGACTGGCTGCCGGCCAACATCAAGACAACGGAGACAAGCATGGACAAATACGAGTGCAACATCTGCGGCTATGTGTATGATCCCGCCGCTGGCGACCCGGACAACGGCGTGGCCCCCGGCACCAAATTCGAAGACGTTCCCGAGGACTGGGTCTGCCCGACCTGCGGCGCTCCCAAGAGCGAATTCAGCAAGGCCTAACCCGTCTCTTTTCGCCGCATCCGATGCGGCGTTTCAAGGATTTGCAAATGCGACCCGTTGAAATATGCAAGGATGTCTACTGGGTCGGGGCTGTCGACTGGGAATGCCGTGATTTTCACGGCTACATGACCGCCCCCACCGGGACAACCTACAACGCCTTCCTGATCAAGGACGAGAAAGTCGCCCTGTTTGACTCGGTCAAAGCCGGTCACGGGGACGAAATGTTGTGTCGCCTGGCCCACGTGGTCAAGCCCGAAGACGTCGACTATCTCATCATCAACCACGTGGAAATGGACCACTCGGGCTCCCTGCCCGAACTGGTGGCCCGGACCAAACCGGAAAAAATCTTCACCTCCCCCATGGGCGAACGGGCCTTGCGCGCGCATTTTGCCTGCGCCGACTGGCCCATCGAAGTGGTCAAGACCGGTTCCACCATCTCCCTTGGCAAACGGACCCTCCAGTTCCTGGAGACCCGGATGCTCCACTGGCCCGACAACATGGCCACGTTTATCCCCGAAGACGGCGTGCTCATTTCCTCCGACGCCTTCGGCCAGAACTGGGCCACCAGCGAACGCTTTGCCGACGAAGTGGACCGCAGCCTGCTGCGCAAGCAGCTCGACCGCTACTTCGCCAACATCGTCCTGCCCTTTAGCCCCATCGCCCAGAAGACCATCGAGACCATCGAGTCCATGGGCCTGGATATCCGCTACATCTGCCCTGACCACGGCCTGTTGTTCCGTACCCGCGAAGACGCCGCCTGGGTGATCGAACGCTACAAGGAACTGGCCAGCCAGAAGCAGAAGAAGAAGGCCGTGCTGGTCTTTGACACCATGTGGCATTCCACCGAGCACATGGCCCACGCCATTGCCAGCGGACTCATGGAGCATGGCCTGACGGTCAAACTGATGAACCTGCACGTCTTTGACCATTCCGACGTCATGGAAGAGGTCTGGGACGCGGCAGCCGTCTTTGTGGGCTCGGCCACCCACAACAACGGAATGTTGCCCAAGGTGGCCGACATGCTGACCTACATGAAGGGCTTAAAGCCCAAGGGCAAAATCGGCGGGGCCTTCGGCTCCTATGGCTGGAGCGGCGAGGCCGTCAAGGACATTGCCGGCTGGCTGGCCGAGATGGGTATGGAAATGCCCGTCGATCCGGTGCGCCTGCTCTATGTGCCGACCCACGAGCAGCTGGCCGTGTGCACGGAAATGGGCCGCACCATCGGCAAGATGGTGGCCGACAAGCTCGGCTGATCGCCCTCTGTCTGACCTGTCGGGGGAATCGGGACATTGCCCGGTTCCCCTTTTTTTCGGCCGCGCCGGCGAAGGTCCGGCGCCCCGGCCGTCCCTGCCGGCGACCGGTTTCCGATGCAACATACGGCCTTGGGGCCAAGCCAAGCGAGGTGGTGTATGATCGTTTCCGAAGGCCGGCTCGGCCGCGTGTTCGTTTTGCGCCTGGGCGACGGGGACCGCATCCCGGACGCCATCGAGGACTTCGCCAAGACCCGCGGCGTGTCCTCGGCCCTGGTGGCCGCTTTGGGCGGCCTGGAAAACGGCCGGCTGGTCACCGGTCCAAAAGACGGCACGACCATGCCGCCAACGGCCATGCTGACGGCCATCGACGCCGTGCACGAGGCCGCAGCCGTGGGCACCCTCTTTCCCGACGCCGACGGGATGCCCCGGCTGCACATGCACGCCGCCCTCGGCCGGGCCGGCGAAACCCGCACCGGCTGCGTGCGCCCGGGCCTGGATGTCTGGAAAATCCTTGAGGTGGTGGTCATCGAGATCACCGGCACGGACCTGGCCCGGGCCAAAGACCCGGAAACAGGCTTCGAACTGCTCGGCCGGAAGGCGTAGAGAGGGGAGAGAAGGCAGAAGATGCCTCCGGCGGCCAAAGGGACTGAGTCCCTTTGGAATCCCCTCCTGGGGGGAGTTTGCTTTGACTGTGGGCGTTGCCAGGGCGATGCGCGAAAGTTGCGAAAAAGAAGACGAGAAGCGTCCGGGGGCCAGAGCACTGGTGTTTGTGCTTGACCGGGACCAGCGGTTTTGCCGCGACCGGGCAATGCCGCCGAGTAGGGCGGGAGAAGAGGGGCCTGAGGCCCCCAACGGGCAAAGGGGGACGGCGGTTACGGCCGGGCTGGCGCGTCCTGGCCGGACGGGCCGGCCGGGCCGGTCGGGGACGTCAACACCTCGGGGAGGCGCTTGATCACCCGCGTGGCCAGCAAGGCATTGCCGGCTTCGTTGAAATGGCAGCAGGTATCGCGGAAAACATCGCCAGGCGTGTCGGCGAAAAGCCGGGTGGCGTCCTCAAAGGCGACCCCGGCTTGACGCAGCGCCGGTATGCGCTTGTCGAGTTCCCGGTAGCCGCTGCGCACCGCCTCGCCAAAGGCCGGGTCCGGGGAAACGGCCTTGGCCTGCTCCCAGGCCGAGAGCGGCTTGGCCCCCTCGGGATACTGGTTGGGCTGGAGCACATGGAGATAGGCAAAGCCGGCCTCATGGCCCAGTTTGGCCAAAGCCAGACTGGAACGCAGCCAGATGTCCGCCGCCTGGGCCTGGACCGCCTCCGGTGAAATCGTGGGATCAACCCCGGCCGGGCTGGGCAGCGGCGCCGCCTCCCGGTCACGCATCTGGGTCAGGGCCGCATCTTCCCCACGCTTGAGCAGATTGTCGCCCAGATGCCATAGCACGAGCGCCGTGCGCGAAAAAGAAAAAGGCATCGCGCCCTTGGCCCAGGTCTGCCCCAGTTCGTCCCACAGAGCCAGCCGGCCAAGCAGCTTGCGGGATTTGGCGTCGACAAAATCGTCGGTTAAATCCCGCCAAAACATGGGATAGGCCGGCGAAATTCCCGCCGGAACCAGATCATGGCCGGGCAGGACCACTTCATTAAACCCGTCGATATTGATCAGCAGGTCAATCTTGGCCCCCTGGGACAGGAGATAGGCCACGGCGAGCAGGGACTGGGGCTGCTTATACCCGGCAACGGCAAGGCAAAACAGCTTGACCGTGCGGCCCTCGGTCCCCGGCAGGGCGGCCACGGCCTGACGCAGGGCGTCCCACTCCAGAACGAAGAAATCGCCGGCCACCGAGCCGCCGGTGATCACCACATTAAACGCATCCGGCGAGGCGGAGTCCAACAGGTCCGGGCCGATAAGCCCCTGGCTATTGACCGCCTTGCTGTCGCGGCCATCGTAAACAAAGCCCAGGTACGGGTGAATCATGTAGCCTTGTTTCTGGCTTCGTCCGGTGCGTGTCAGGGAGGCCGCAGACTGGGGCAATTCCCCGCCGGACCGATCGAGGAGATCAAGACGCAAGGCATCGGCCTGCAAGCCGGCCAACGCCATCCAGGCCGCGCCGACGCCTTCCAGGCACAACGCGGTCATGGCCAGGGCGGCCAGCGCCAATGCAATACGTTTCACCATGCTCTCCCTGCCCAGACCGCTGGTCCATGGCTCAAAAGAGGCAAACCCTTCCCCGCAAGCGGGAGAGGGTTTGCCCAAAAAACGGCCACGATTGCAGCAAAAATGGCCGGACGCGAAGGAAAGCTATTTTACAGCGTCCTTAAGCGTTTTGCCGGGAGTGAAACGCACGGCTTTGGAGGCAGGGATATCAATGGGGTTGCCGGTCCGGGGATCACGTCCGGTGCGTGCCGCCCGATCCGACACTTTGAAGGTGCCAAAACCGGTCAGGGTCAAGGCTTCGCCTCCGACCAGGGATTCCTGAATGGCGCTCAAAACGGCGTCGAGGACTTTTCCCGCTTCGGCCTTCGTGGCGATGCCGGCATTCGCCTGGATCTTGGCAATGATGTCTGTTTTAGCCATGTGCGTGGGCTCTCCTTATCGTTGGGACCCGCCACGTCCGCCCGGGAGCGAATCGCCCGTCCGGGGGAGTCGCCGCAGCTGATTCCCGAATTCGTGGTCAGCTATACCGAAATCCCCGGCCTTAGGCCACAACTTTCCCCTTCTTCTCCCACAAACGCATGTCCTTCATCTTTTTGCGGCGTTCTCGCTGCAGGGACTTGCACACCAGGGGCATGGTCTTCTTATAGCCGTGTTTGGCCTTGTACTCTTCAGGGGTCAACCCGTGGAGGGCGAGATGCTTGCGGGTAATAACCTTGAATGATTTGGCGCACTCCATGCAGGTTATGGACTTTTCCTTGACCGCCTTTTTGGGGTCCATCCCCTCCGCCGCCTCACCCATCCCCACGCTCACGTCCAGGCCAAGGCAGATATCACGGATGCCAAGGGCCAAGCGGCGCACCATGGAGGAGATTTCCTCGTCGGTCATGTTGCGCACTGACGCTTGGGCTTTCACGATTTCAAGAGCACTTTTAAGATGGTCGTCCATACTGTCTCCTTCGTGGCTGATACTGGCGAAGGAGTGAGCTTTCCTGCCTGGGCTGTTTTTTGTCAATTGCAAAAAACGAATTGCATATACACTGGCCCGTTCTGTTAGATTAAAGTGACTTTTCCATCAGACGTTTTATGTAAATTACATTTTTGAAATAGAGATATGCCTGCGCCGCAGCCCCACAGTACTCTCGTTTCCAAGCCTTGAAAAAAACGAGTCGGGGCGCGTTATCGCACCCCGACCCATCAGAAAACCGCTTTAGCCGGCTTGAATCACGATCTTGCGCGGTTGGACTTTTTCCTGGCGCGGCAGATGCAGTTCCAGCACACCGTCGCGAAGCGATGCCCGAATGCGCTCCTTGTCCACGATATGGGACACCGTGAAGCTCCGGAAATACTCGCCGCCGCCAAATTCCACGTGGCCAAGCTTCTGTCCCTCGGGCAACACATACTCAGCCTTGCCCGACACCTTGAGCTCGTCCTCGTTGAGATCGATGACCAGATGCTCCTTGGACACGCCCGGCATGTCCACATAAATATAAAATCCGTCTTCCTTTTCGATGATGTCCGTGGCCGGCTTGACTCTGGGCAGCCGGCGTTCTTCAGGCCTGGGTGCACTTGGATCCGCCATAGTCCTTCTCCTTTCCTCTGTGCTTGCCCCGGGGCAGGCGCTGTTACGTCACGCCTCGGACTGGCGATCCGGCCACGCCCTGCCGCCGCAACACGGCCGCTGACCGACGGGCCGGCCTGCGCCGAAAGAACTCCCCGGGCGGGACGGCCCGCCCCAATCGGCTACACCGCCTCGATGCTGATTTTTTGGGGCCGGTTCTCATTGGCCTTGGGCAGCACCACCTCGAGCAGGCCGTCGCGCATGGTCGCCGTGACCTTCTCCCGGCTGATGCCGGCCGAGATGTTGACCACCCGCTGGAAAACACCAGTGGGACGTTCCTGCCTGTAGTACTTGCCGCGTTCCGCCTTGCGCTCGCCCTTGATGACCAGACTGGAGTCGGTCAGGGTCAGATCGAGATCGGCAATGGCCATGCCCGGTATCTCGCACCGGACATAGAGATTGGCGTCATCCTCGCCGATATTGACGGGAGGGTAGGCCACGCTGCGCTGACTGATGGCCATGGACGGCCAAAGCGTCTCGAAAAGCCGATCAAAAGGCGTCGTTGTACCATAAAACGGGCTTAAATCGATGACCATACGGGTTCCTCCTGACAGTTCGACGCATCTGAGCGAAACATAAACAAGCCAGCCCCCCTGTCAATGGTCGAAACAAAACCGAAAACCCGGGTTTCACGGCCAGGCTCAGACCTTGACAGGCCACCCGGGCGGGTTATTTCTGTTTCGATCCTGTTCCCGGGGACATCTCCCCACCAGACCCGCCCCGGCTGCCGGGACGGTGTCTTTTTTTCGGCCAGACAGCACGACATCACGGAGAAAGGAGACATGCCCATGTCCGCCGCCCAAGGCGAAACCCACGAGTTTCGCGCTGAAATCCGCAAGCTTCTTGATATCATTACCCATTCCATTTACACCAACCGCGAAATCTTCCTGCGCGAGCTGGTGTCCAATGCTTCCGACGCCCTGGACAAGCTGCGTTTCGAACAAAGCCGGGGCGCGACAATCGCCGACCCTGACACGCCGCTGGAAATCCGCATCGCCACCGACAAGGATGCCGGGCGCATCACCATCACCGACACCGGCTGCGGCATGACCCGCGACGAGCTCATCGACCACCTGGGCACCATCGCCAAATCCGGCACCGAAGCCTTCATGCGCTCGGTGGCCGAGAACAAGGACGCCGCCTCCAACCTCATCGGCCGTTTCGGCGTGGGTTTTTACTCCGTCTTCATGGTGGCCGACCAGGTGGCCGTCACCTCGCGTTCCTTTGTCCCGGACGCCGCCCCGGCCCGCTGGGTGTCCGACGGTTCGGGCAGCTTCACCGTGGAAGACGTTGCGGGCGAAGCGCCGCGCGGCACCGTGATCGAGATCACGCTTAAGGAGGACACCAAGGAATACGCTGATCCCGAGCGTTTGAAAGCCGTCCTTCGCACCCACTCCAACTTCATCTCCTTCCCCATTTTCCTTAACGGCGACAAGACCAACACCATCCCGGCCCTGTGGCGGGAATCCAAGTTCTCGGTCACCCCGGAGCAGTACAAGGAATTCTATCAGTTCCTGACCCACGACAGCGACGAACCGCTGGCCACCATCCACGTCAGCGTGGACGCGCCGGTGCAGTTTACCGCCCTGCTGTTTATTCCCAAGCACGGCCTTGGCCCCATGGCCTTTCGCGACCAGCTCCACCACGGGCTTGACCTCTACGTGCGCCGGGTGCTCATTTCCAGGGAAACCAAGGAACTGATCCCGGAATATCTGGGGTTTGTGCGCGGGGTGGTGGACACCGAAGACCTGCCGCTCAACCTCTCGCGCGAAACGCTCCAGGAAAATCTGGTGCTGCGAAAGATCCAGACCATCCTCGTCAAGCAGATCCTCGACAAGCTCAAGGCCCTGGGCAAGGAAGATCCGGCCAAGTACAACGCGTTTTTCACGGCCCACGGCCAGGGCTTCAAGCTCGGCTACAGCGACTACGCCCACCGCGACGCCTTTGCCGAGCTGGTGCGCTTTGATTCCTCGGCCCTGGACAAGACGGACGAGGACGTTGAGGCTTCGAGCCTGACCTCGCTTGACGACTACGTCACCCGGGCGCGCGACGGCCAAAAGGCCATCTACCATCTCTCCGGCCCCTCCCGGGCGGCGCTCGACCTCAACCCGCACTTGGAAATCTTCCGGTCCAAGGGCCTGGAAGTGCTCTACCTCTATGAGCCGGTGGACGAATTCATCATGGATTCCATCGGCACGTACAAGGAGTTGCCGCTGAAATCCGCCGAGCTGGCCGACGCGGCCGAGCTTGACGCCTTCGAGGGGACGGCCGAGACGCCCAAGGCCCCGGAGCTGACCCCTGAGGAGTCCGGCTCTCTGGACGATTTTTTAAAGGCCATCAAGGAGATCCTGGGCGACCGCGTCACCGACGTGCGCGTCTCCACCCGCCTGACCCAAAGCCCGTCGTGCCTGGTGTCCCCGGATGACCGAATGACCTCGAGCATGCAAAAGATCATGCGGCTGGTCAGCAAGGACACCTCGGTCCCGAAAAAGGCCCTGGAGCTCAACCGCGACCACACGCTTATCCGCAATCTGCTGGCCATCTACCGCCGCGACGGAGCCGATCCGTTCATCGGCAAGGCGGTCGAGCAGCTCTACGACTCGGCGCTTTTGCTCGACGGCTACCTGTCCGATCCGCACCAGATGGTGGCCCGCATAAACGACCTGCTCTCCGACGCCAGCGCCCTGCACGCCAAATAGGCAACCCGCCCCGAAAAAAAGGCCGGGAGAGGATACGTCCTCTCCCGGCCTTTTTTGTGGTTGCGCCCGGCCAGAGAACCCGGGTGCGTCCTATGAAATTGGGCTGGCGGCCTCTCTCAAAGGCCTGCGCCCGGATCAGGCCGGCACAGGTGGTGGCGCATCGGCGGAGGCCCTCGCCCCACGGCGTGGCACGGGGGAGGGGGGCCTAGAACAAATACCCGTACGTCGCAGCCAGCTTGTCCGTGCGGCCAAGGAGCGCTTCGGCCGTCTGGTCCACGCTGCTTGCGTCCACGATGCCGGCCTCGGAGGCCAGAAAATATTTGAGCGATCCTTCCTTGGAGGAAAAAAGCCAACTCACCGAATAGATCGAGCACAAATTGGGCCGGCCCGGGAATTCTTCCTTGGTTTTAAGGACCAGGACGATCTTTTTCTCATCCCGGTTGGTCGGGGCCATGAGCGACGAGCGGCCAAGCAGTTCCTTTACCCGGTAGGCCAGACGCGCCCCCACCGGATCGGAATCGTCGTGGTCGATGGAAACCGGCGTTTTTTTGCCGGCCGCCTCCTCGATCTTTTTCGGGGCCGGTTCGGAGGCGGCCGGCGGAACCTTGGCCTTGGCGTCCTGGGTCGGGGCCTGGGCCGGAGCCTGGGCCAGGGCGGGAACGGCACAAAGCAGCACCAGCGTTGCCGCCAACAATGAAGCACGCCAAGCAGCAATCATAAGAAAAACTCCTTGCAGCAGGAAAAAGCAGGTTGGTATCCATTCCATACCCAGCCGCCTGGGCCTTTGCAAGCCGGGTCGCCAGCTCAACGGCTCTCCGGCGCAGCATCTTCGGTCGAAAATAAGTTGCAAAACTAAATAGTTATTATGACATTATTGTCAAATTGCGGCGACTGTCGTATAGGGGCGGGCCTCAATACGAAGAATCGTCGCCACTTTCACGCCCGGAGGTTTCATGCGCCTGCTGTCCCAGACAATCCTGCTCGTTGCCGCCTTGTCCGTCGCCCTGCCCGCCGCAGCGGCCGACCCCATCCGCATCGGCGCCGTGGTCTCGGCCACCGGTCCGGCGTCGTTTCTTGGCGAACCCGAAAGAAACACCCTGCAAATGCAGGCCGACGCCCTAAACGCGGCCGGGGGCCTGCTTGGCCGCCCGGTGGAAATCATCATCCTTGATGACGAGACCGACGTGAACAAGGCTGTGCTGGCGGCCGACCGGCTGCTCAAAAAGGACAACGTCGTGGCCGTGGTCGGCCCCACGGTCTCCGGCAACTCCCTGGCCGTGGCCCCCAAAATCGAAGCCGCCAAGGCCCCCATGGTGTCCATGGCCGCAGCGGAAAAAATCGTCAAGCCGGTCAATGCCTGGATCTTTAAAACCGCCCAGTCCGACCGGCTGGCTGTCGGCCGCATCCTGGCCCACGCCAAGGCCAAGGGCTACAAAAAGCTGGCCATCCTCACCGTGTCCGACGGTTACGGCCAGGCCGGACGCGAAGTGCTCAAGGAAATGGTCCCGGCCGGAGGGCTGGAGCTGATCGGCGACGAGGTCTACGGTCCCAAGGACACGGACATGACCGCCCAGCTGACCAAGCTCAAGGGCGCAAACCCCGACGCCATTATCTGTTGGGGCACCAATCCCGGACCGGCCGTGGTGGCCAAGAACCGGGTCCAGCTCGGCATCACCACTCCGCTCTATATGAGCCACGGCGTGGCCTCGAAAAAATTCATCGAACTGGCCGGCGAAGCGGCCGAAGGCCTGCTGCTCCCGGCCGGCAAACTCACCGTGGCCGATCAGCTGCCCGAGGCCGATCCCCAAAAAGCCCTGCTCCTCGCCTATTCCAAGGCCTACGAAGACCGCTTCAAGGCCCCGGCCTCGGCCTTTGGCGGCTACGGCTACGACGCGCTCATGCTGGTGGCCGAGGCCATCAAGGCCGGCGGCGACGCTTCCCCGGCCGCCATTCGCGACAACCTGGAAAAAATCGCCGGTTTCCCCGGCATCACCGGTGTTTTCAAGTTCACGCCAACCGACCACAACGGTCTTGACGAGACCGCCTTTGTCATGGTCACCATCGCCGGCGGCGATTTCAAGCTGTTGCCGCAAGAGCAATAATCTCCGGTCCCGCCCGGTTTCCTTCCCGCCCGGAATCGACTACAAGGCGGGACACGCATCAATGACACTGACGTTACCCGCGCGACGGCTCCACCCGCCGCGCGGGAACGCGTCTTAAGGAGCGAGCCATGCGCATCAAAGCGATCCTCCTGGCCCTTTGCGCCCTTTGTGCCGTCGCCGGCCCGGTCCGCGCCGCCGAACCCATCCGGCTTGGCGCGGTATTGTCCGTCACCGGACCGGCCTCGTTTCTCGGCGAACCCGAGAAGAACACCATCCTGATGGAAGTCGAGAAGATCAACGCCGCCGGCGGGGTGCTTGGCCGCCCGGTGGAAGTCGTCATCCTCGATGACGAGACCGACGTGAACAAGGCCGTCCTGGCCCTTGATCGCCTGATCAAAAAGGAAAACGTGGCCGCCATCCTCGGCCCCACCACCTCGGGCAACTCGCTGGCCGTCATGGGCAAGGCCGCTGCCGCCAAGGTGCCGCTTATTTCCTGCTCTGCCGCCGAAAAGATCACCAAGCCGGTAAGTCCGTATATCTACAAGGTCGCCCCGTCCGACCGCTTGGCCGTGGCCCGCATCCTGGCCCACGCCAAGGCCAAGGGATACAAGAAGCTGGCCATCCTCTCCGTGTCCGACGGCTTCGGCCAGGCCGGACGCGAGGTCCTCAAGGAACTTATTCCGGCCGACGGTTTCGAACTGACCGCTGACGAGGTGTTCGGTCCCAAGGACACGGACATGACCGCCCAGCTGACCAAAATCCAGGGCACCAGCCCCGACGCCGTCATCTGCTGGGGCACCAACCCCGGACCGGCGGTGGTGGCCAAGAACCGGGTCCAGCTTGGCATCACCACCCCGCTCTACATGAGCCATGGCGTGGCCTCGAAAAAGTTCATCGAACTGGCCGGCGACGCGGCCGAAGGCCTGCTGCTCCCGGCCGGCAAGATCACCGTGGCCGGAAAGCTCCCGGATGCCGACCCGCAAAAGGCCCAGCTCGTGGCCTATGCCCAGGCCTATGACGCGCACTTCAAGGCCCCGGTCTCGACTTTCGGCGGACACGGCTACGACTCGCTGCATCTGGCCGTCAAAGCCATTGCCGACGCCGGTTCCGACAAACCCGAAGCCATCCGCGACGCCCTGGAAAAGATCAAGGGATTCCCGGGCATCGGCGGCATCTTCACCTTTACCCCCGAGGACCATGCCGGTCTTGGTCCCGACGCCTTCATCATGCTTGGCATCGAGAAGGGCGACTGGGTCATTGTTGGTCAGTGATGTTTGCCGGCGCGCCCCAATACCTTGTTTCGGGACTCACCCAGGGGGCCGCCTACGGTCTGATCGGGCTTGGGTTCACCATGATCTTCAACACCACCGGCATCATCAACTTCGCCCAGGGCGAGTTCGTGATGCTCGGCGGGATGCTCTCGGTCTGCCTCTTGGGGGCGGGGCTGCCCCTGCCCCTGGCCATAGTGGCCGCCTGCCTGGCCACGGCCGCCATCGGCGGCCTCATGGAACGCCTGACCATCCGGCCCCTGGCCGGCGCGCCGGCCGTTAACGCCGTCATCATCACCATCGGCGTCTCCATCCTGCTGCGCGGCGGAGCCATGCTGGCCTTTGGCAAGGACACCGTCGCCCTGCCGGCCTTTTCCGGGGTCAAACCCATCCTGGCCCTGGGCGCGGCCATCCAGCCCCAAAGCCTGTGGGTCCTGGCCGTGACCCTGGCCCTTTTGGCCGCGCTCAAGCTCTTTTTCTCGGCCACCATCCAGGGCAAGGCCATGCTGGCCTGCGCCTGCCAGAAGAAAGCCGCCAGTCTGGTCGGCATCTCGGTTGCCCGCATGGCCCTTTTGTCCTTTGGCATAAGCGGCCTGATCGGAGCCACGGCCGGGGCGATCCTGGCCCCCATCACCATGACCGCCTACGACGTCGGCATGATGCTTGGCCTCAAGGGCTTTGCCGCCTGCATCCTCGGGGGCCTGGGCAATCCCTTTGGCGCGGCTGCCGGCGGGCTGATCCTCGGCGTCCTGGAATCGTTTGGCGCCGGCTACATCTCCTCCGGCTACAAGGACGCCTTCGCCTTCATTGTCCTTTTGCTCCTGCTCTTCGTCAAACCGTCGGGCCTTTTTGGCAAAGCCGGGGTGGAACGGGTATGAAGCGCCCCATCCTTGGCCAAAACGCCGCCCAGGCGGCCCTTTTTTTCGCCCTGCTCCTGGCCGTGCCCTACGGGTTGCCAAACGAATACTATTTAAGCATCTGCATCCTGGGGAGCCTTAACGCCGTCATCGCCGTGGGACTCAACCTGCTCATGGGCTATGCCGGGCAGGTGTCCCTGGGCCACGCCGCCTTCTACGGCCTCGGGGCCTACGCCACGGCTATCTGCACCACCCGCTTCGGCCTGCCCATCCCGGTCGGCATGGCCGCCGGCGTCACCCTGGCCTCGGTCGTGGCCTGGATCGTGGCCGCGCCCACGCTCAAACTCAAGGGCAACTATCTGGCCATGGCCACGCTCGGCTTTGGCATCATCGTCTCCATCGTCTTTAACGAGGCCGTGGACCTGACCGGCGGCCCGTCCGGCTTCGTCGGCATCCCCCGCCTGACCCTTTTGGGCCACGCCTTCGATTCCGATCGCGGCTACTACAATCTCATGGCCGCCGTCCTCACCCTGGTCGTACTCCTGGCCTTGAACCTCATGAAGTCGCGCACCGGCCGGGCGCTGCGCGCCCTGCACGTCAGCGAGAAGGCCGCCTCCAGCCTCGGAGTCGACATCGCCGCCCACAAGCGCTTCGTCTTCGTCCTGTCCGCCGCCCTGGCCGGGCTGGCCGGCGTGCTCTACGCCCACTACCTGAGCTTCATCGCCCCGGCCTCGTTCGGGTTTTCCTTTTCGGTCCAGCTCGTGGTCATGGTCGTTCTCGGCGGCATGGCCAGCGTCTGGGGCTCGGTGGCCGGCGCATTCTTTTTAACGGCCCTGCCGGAAGCGCTCCGGGAATTCGAAGACATCGACATCCTGGTCTACGGAGCCATCCTGGTGCTCACCATCATGTACCTGCCCGACGGGCTGGCCGGTGGCATCAAGCGCCTTTCCCGCAAGCTGCGGCGCACCGAGGTCGATGATGCCCGCCGCTAACGCCGCCGCAGCCCCCTTGCTCGACGTCAGCGCCGCCACCGTCCGTTTCGGCGGCATCCACGCCCTGACCGAAGCCGATTTCGCCATTGCCCACGGCTCGGTCACAGCACTCATTGGCCCCAACGGCGCGGGCAAGACCACCATGTTAAACGCCATCACCGGCATGGTGCCGCTCACCTCCGGCCACATTCGCTTGGACGGCGTCGACATCGCCGGCCTGCCGCCCCAGAAACGGGCCGCCGCCGGCGTGGTGCGCACCTTCCAAAATCTCGAAGTCTTCACCTCCATGTCGGTCCTGGAAAACGTCATGACCGGCCGCCATGCCCTCACCCGCTATTCCATCGCGGCCAGCCTGCTGCGTACGCCCGGTTTTCGCCGGGCCGAACGCGCCTGCCGCGAGGCAGCCCTGGATTGCCTGGAGTTCGTCGGGCTGGCAAACGAGGCCGATACCCCGGCCGGCGATCTGCCCTACGGCAAGCAGCGCCTCCTGGAAATGGCCCGGGCCTTGGCCGCCGACCCCAAGCTGCTGCTCCTCGACGAACCGGCCGCCGGGCTCAATTCCAAGGAAACAGCCCAGCTCGGCGACCTCATCCGGGCCGTGTGCGACCGCCGCCACGTCACCGTCGGACTGGTCGAACACGACATGGAGCTGGTCATGGCTGTCAGCGACCACATCACCGTGCTCCATTTCGGCCAGCCCCTGGCCGCCGGCACGCCCGACGCCATCCAGGCCAACCCGGACGTGATTAAAGCATATCTGGGTGAGGATGATTGACGAGAAGAGAAGATGCCTCCGGCGGCGGGGGGAGAGTAATCCCCCCGGACCCCCTTGATGGGAGAAGTTATTCAGGGGGAACTGCGTTGCAGTGGCAAATGTTGCCCCTGTATGAACCCCTTGCCTCCCAGGTGGGATTCCAAAGGGCTCAGCCCTTTGGCCGCCGGAGGCACTCTAAAAAATTAGGCACATCCCACAATGCTGACCCTGCGTAACATCGATATACACTATGGCCGGGTGCACGCGGTGCGCCGGGTGTCGCTCCATGTCGCCCCGGGCGAGATCGTGGCCCTGATCGGGGCCAACGGCGCGGGCAAGACCACGCTGCTCTCGGCCATTTCCGGCGTCATGCGCGTCTCCGGCGGCGACATCGAGTTTGACGGCCGCTCCATCGCCAGCGAAAAGCCCGAACGCATCGTCCGCCTGGGGCTGTCCCATGTGCCGGAGCGGCGCTTGGTCTTTGGCCCCATGTCGGTGGAGGACAATCTGCTCCTTGGGGCCTATACGAAATTTCGCCGCCGCGAGGTGGCGGCCGATCTGGAAGAGATTTACGCCATGTTTCCGGTGCTGCTCGACCGCAAAGGCCAGCAGGCGGCGGCGCTGTCCGGCGGCGAGCAGCAGATGCTGGCCATTGGCCGGGCGCTCATGGCCCGGCCGCGCTGTCTGCTTCTGGACGAACCCGGCATGGGCCTTGCCCCCCAGATCTGCAAGGAAATCTTCCGCCACGTGGCCACGCTTCGCCGCGACAAGGGGCTGACCGTCCTTTTGGTCGAGCAAAACGCCAAGAGCGCCCTGGCCGTGGCCGACCGGGGCTATGTGCTGGAGACGGGCCGGGTGCTCCTCTCCGGCACGTCCGAAGAATTGCTCGCCAACCACGACGTCCGCCGTGCCTATTTGGGGCGAGAGAAAGAGAATTAAGTCAGAGAGAAGAGAGAAGATGCCTCCGGCGGCCGGGGGGGATAATCCCCCCCGGACCCCCTTGATGGGAAGGGTTTTCAGGGAGTTGCAGCGGCAGGTATTGCCCCTCCGTAAACCTCTTGCCTTCCAGGAGGGATTCCAAAGGGGTCACCCCTTTGGCCGCCGGAGGCACTCTTGTAAAAGCCGCCGGAGGCACTCTTTCTCTCACGGGAGCCTGACCATGCGCGAATGCTTTGAGCCAAAATTCGAGACCATGGACCGCCGGGACTTGGCCCAGCTGCAACTGGAACGGTTGCAGGAGACGCTCACCCGCGTGGCTCGCAATGTGCCGTTGTATCGCAAGCGCTTTGCCGAGCTTGGCGTCGATCCCGAAACCTTCTCCGATCTGGCCGATGTGCGCCGCCTGCCCTTTACCACCAAGGCCGATCTGCGCGAGGCCTATCCGTACGGGCTTTTCGCCGTGCCGCTGCGCGACGTGGTGCGCCTGCATGCCTCGTCGGGCACCTCGGGCAAACCCGTGGTGGCCGGCTACACCCGAAACGACATCAAGGCTTGGTCGCGCCTCGTGGCCCGGGTCATGGTGGCGGCCGGCGTGTCCCGCGACGACGTGGTGCAGATTGCGCTCGGCTACGGCCTTTTCACCGGCGGCATGGGCTTTCACTACGGAGCCGAGACAGTCGGCGCAGCCGTCATCCCGGCCTCCAGCGGCGGCACCCGGCGGCAGGTCACCATCATGCAGGACTACCGCACCTCGGTGTTCGTGGCCACCCCGAGCTACGCCCTGTATCTGGCCGAGACGCTCGACGCCATGAACGTCAACGTCAATGCCTTGAGCCTTCGTTACGGGCTGTTCGGGGCCGAGACCTGGACTGAGGCCATGCGCGCGGCCATCGAAGACCGGCTCAAGGTGACGGCCACGGACAACTACGGCCTAAGCGAAATCATGGGCCCGGGCGTGGCCGGCGAATGCCTGGAAAAAGCCGGCATGCACGTCAGCGAAGACCATTTCCTGATCGAAATCGTCGATCCGGCCACCGGCGAACCGCTGGCCGACGGCGAGGAAGGCGAACTGGTCATCACCACCCTGGCCAAGGAAGCCTTTCCCATGATCCGGTTTCGCACCGGCGACATCAGCCGCATCATCCCCGAGCCCTGCCCCTGCGGCCGCACCATGCGCCGCATCAGCCGCATCCTTGGGCGTTGCGACGACATGCTCATCATCCGGGGCGTCAACGTCTTCCCGTCCCGGGTCGAGGCGCTTTTGCTCGAAGTCGAAGGCGTCACCCCCAACTACCGCATCGTGCTCACCCGGCAGGGCGCTCTGGACCAGGCACTCGTCGAGGTGGAGCCGACCGAAGGCCTGCTCTTCGACCGCGTTTCCGAACACCAGGCCCTGCTCGAAAAACTCGAACGCCGGCTGGCCTCGGAACTCGGCGTCGGCTTGGCCGTGCGCTTCGTCGAACCAGGCAGCCTCACGCGCAGCGAGGAAGGCAAGACCATCCGCGTCGCCGACCGGCGCGGGCTGCTGCTGTCGGGGAAGTAGGGAAGAGGGAAGAGAATCGGGGCGCTGCCCCGGCCCCGCCGGGGGGATCACCCCCGGCCCCCCGGAAAGGGGGTGAGGGGGGATGTCGTGCCGCGAAAGAGAGAAGCGGCAGTGGAAGATCAGCGGCCGAGGTTGATTTCGCCGTTCTTCTTCAGTTTTCGCAGCAGCGCGTCGTCGGACTTGGCCATGCGCGGCGCATCACCCGCAAACGACGCCAGGATCATACCGCAGAATTTCTCGCCCTTGTAGACCTCCACCCGGTAGACCGTGCCGGCCTTGTCCACGGAAAATTCCTTTTTGAGTTCGGCCTTGGTCAGCGTCACCCCGGCCTCGTCGGTCAGGCCCGGCTTGGAAAAACCGATGACATTGACCCGGTACTCTCCGCTCGGCGCGACAGAAAACCCTTTACGCACATCCACCACCTTGCCAAAGGGCACTTCCCGGCGAACGCCGTCAATCTCCATGGGCACGGACGCAAGGGACGAATCGAACTCCATGAACTGCGGGTCAAGCTCGGTGACGTTGGTGTTGCCAAAATAGACCTTGAGGCTCTTGTCCGACGAGACCAGGGCCAGAAGCGGGCTGGCCGGCTGGTATTCCACGGCGCTGTCCTTTTTCAGCGGAATATAGCGCAGCCGTTCCCGGGCATTGCGCAGATCAAGGTAGACCTTGTTGTCGAAAAACGACACGGCCACGTTGCTCTGCAGCGCCTCGGCCACTTGCGGCGCGCCAAGCTCGAAGGTGCGCTCATACTCCACGCCAAAGGACTTGAGAAACGACTCGATGACCCGCAGATGGTAGTAGGAGCGCATGGCCGGCGGCAGATTCTTGCTGCCTTCGATGCCGAAAGCCGGCTTGCCCTGGCCGATGGCGAAATAGGTCAGGGTTTTGGACATTTCCTTGGCGGTTTCGTCATCGAGCGTCTTGGTGTGGGTGTTTTTGACGTGGTAGGCGTGCAGTGGTTCGTACAGATGGTCGTTGGCGGCGGACACGGCCCGCGCGGCCAGCTCCTGCAGATTGCCGAACCGGGTCGTCTCGGCCGACTCCTGGTCGATGATGACCGACTGGCCCCAACGCAGCGGACACTGCCACTCGGTGACAAAGGTCGGGCTGTAATAGCCCCAGCCGTCGTGCAGATGCAGTACGGCCGTCACCTGCTCATCGCGGATGATGGCCTTGATCTTCTGCACGGCCTCGTATTCCGGGTCCTTGGGATCAAGCTCGGCGAACTTGCGGTTCATGTCGCCGTAGACCCCGCGCGAACAGCGGATGATGCTTAAAAAATTGAGATTGGGCACCACCCAGACCGAGCCGGACTTGATCTTGTAGTGGGAAACCAGCAGGGCCGCAGCCGAAAAGCCGCCGGGTTCGTCGCCCTGGATGCCGCCGATGACCAGGATGGTCGGGCCGGGACGGCCGGAATCGAGCTTGTGCAGGGTGAAATCAAGATTGCCGCACAGTGCGGTCGCAGCAGGCAGCAAAAGGAGCAACAAGGCCAGAATGAAACGCATGGGACCTCGACGCGGCGGGGTTTGATGGTTTGACCGTGCCAAGTCTAGCCCAACCGGCTCGAAAAGTCATCTCGCCCCGGGCAGGTCTGTGCCGCATTGGGGCAAACGCCGCCAGCCGGCCTGCGGTCGGGTGTGCGGAAACAGGACGCCGGGGCAACCGCTTTCGCCGCCAGCCCGCCGCCGGAGGCGAACGGGCTGGCGGCGAAAGCCCAACTTCGGCTGGACCGGGAGCTGGCACGGGCAGCGGCGAAGCGAACAAAATCGGAAGCCATGCTCCACGCCCAATCCCCCCGACGTTGGCATAACATCCTACCCATTAATTTTATTGGACATATTTGTCGAACGCCCCCCTTCCATCTTTGGTCCCTTCGCGTATACTGCGTGGAAGCGAATTGTGAAAATCCGCAATTGCCAAGAATGAATTATTTTATAGAAGGATGTACCAATGACCAATCGAAGACTGTGGCTGATTGATGCCGGGTATATGTACAGAGGCCAATCCTACTACAATAGGGAATATAGCATCGACTACGTCAAACTGCGCAACAAATTGGAAGCCGAAAGCCCTATTTGGCGCGCCTATTATCTCAACTCCGTGCCCAATCCCACCCCCGATTCCCAGGTTGCTTTCTACAATTGGATGCGCTCCGCCCCGCCCCAGGGACCGAAAATCATCACCAAGCTCTACGAACTGCGCACCAGCGAAATCGGCGAGCTCTACTGCGAACAGTGCCGTCGCAAGGTTCCCATCACCTGCTCCCATGACCGGACCCATCGCCTGAGCCGCGAACAGCAAAAAGGCGTGGACGTCGGCCTGGCCACCCTGGCCCTGACCCATATTGAGAACTATGACACCTTGATCCTCTCCTCCGGCGACAGCGATCTTTTGGACGCCGTGGAATACATTACGGAAAAAAACAAACAGTTCGAGTTGCTCGTCTTTAAAAACGGCGTCTCCACTGATCTCCAGTGCCGGGCCGACCGCATCTGGTGGATCGACGACTTTGCCCAGGAAGTCGCCCGCGAACCCAGGCCCGTGGCCCCATAGCCCGGACCTCCTCTGTTGAGCCTTCCGGCCGGGACCCTGTCCCGGCTTTTTTTTCGCCCGCATCCGTCATTTTGGGCGAATTATCAGCCCAACGCCCCTCCTCCAGTGGCCCGCCCACCGCCATTGTCCGGCCCACTCCGACCGGACCACAGTTCTTTTCGGGCGATAAATACGCCTCCACGAGGCGTTTTCGGCGAATAATTCGCCCGGAGAAGCCGTCTCCGGTTGTCTCTAAATGACAACATCCTGCCATGACTGACGATAACTTGTTGGCACGGTTCCTGCCTCTTATCGGGCGAGGTTTCGCCATGCCCCCTACGCCCCATGACCGAATGCCCCCCCGATGCCACAGGATCTGCCTGGCCTGCCATGGCGGGCGATTGGCCTCCCTGCTGGAAACGGCTTCGGCCTTTCGCTGTTACCGTCTTGAGGCTGGTCTCCTGTCGGCCGAGGCCGTCTGGGGCATGCCGGCCGACGGACTGCCCGGACTGGCTGCATTGCTGGCCCAGACCGGCGTGGCCCTGCTTGTGTGCGGCGGGGCCACCTGCTGCTGCCTCGCCCCGTTTGCCCGGTACGGCATCGCCGTAGCCCCCTGGATTGCCGGAGATGTGCCCACGGTCATCGCCGCCTTGGCCCAAAACCGCCTCGAAACCCTGCTCGCCCCGGGAGCCAGCCCCGGCCGCCGCCAACCCGGCCGCCAGGGCCGGTTCCCGGGGCGGCCCGGGTGCGGGGTCATCCCTACGGAGTACGAACCATCATGAATGAGCAAGGCCTTCGCGACTTGAATGAAGCAATCGCCCCTCCCCCCAAATCCACCGGACTCGACAAGGTGGCTGCCGTCATCGTCGTCCTGTCCGGCAAAGGCGGCGTGGGCAAATCCACGGTTTCGGCCAATCTGGCCGCCGGACTGGCCATGGAAGGCCTCAAAACCGGGCTCCTGGACGTCGATGTCCACGGTCCGAGCATCCCGCGCCTGTTAAAACTGACCGGCTATCACCCGGAAATATCGGAAAAAGGCATGCTGCCCGTGGAGTGGCATTGGAATCTCGGCGTCATGTCCATCGGCTTTCTGCTGCCGGGCAAAGACGATGCCGTCATCTGGCGCGGACCGGCCAAGGCCGGGGTCATTGCCCAGTTGGCCGAGCAGGTGAACTGGGGCGAGCGCGACGTGCTGGTGGTCGACTGCCCGCCCGGCACCGGCGACGAACCCCTGTCCGTGCTCCAGATTTTCGGCCCCAAGGCCATGGCCCTCATCGTCACTTCGCCCCAGGACGTGGCTGTGGACGACGTGCGCCGCTCGGTCACCTTCTGCCGCCAGATGGGCAACCCGATCCTCGGCATTGTGGAAAATTTAAGCGGCTTTGCCTGCCCGGACTGCGGCTCGGTGCACCACATCTTCAGCACCGGCGGCGGCGAGCGTCTGGCCGAGGAAGTCCAGGTTCCATTCCTGGGCCGCATCCCCATCGACCCGGAAGTGGCCCGTTCGGGCGACGACGGCGACGTCTATCTGGCTGTGGCCGGCAAAAGCCCGGCCGCCCTGGCCTTCAAGGATATCATCGCCGCCGCCGTTCAGGCCGTGGGAGGGAAAAAGGAGACGGCCGATGCCGACTAGCCCCGACGCCGACACCCTGGACATGATGCTCGACGTCTTTGAGGAGGAGCAGCAGGCCGATCTCGTGGCCCGCTTCGGCGAGCGCGGCTACGCCATCTGGCGCGACGCCCCGGACCGCGCCCGGCTGAGCGAACCGACCAGCGTCGGCACGGTCAAGGGCTCCTGCGGCGACACCATTTCCATTGCCATTGCCGTGGCCGGCGAGCGCATTGTGGCCACGGATTTCAATACCGACGGCTGCGCCTCAAGCCTCATCGCCGCCGCCACCGCCGCCCGACTGGCCGCCGGCACCTCGCTCGACGAGGCCGTGGACATCGACGAAGCCGCCATTGTGGCTGCCGTTGGCCGGTTTCCCGACGACGACCGCCACTGCGCCTATCTGGCTGCCGCAGCCGTGCGCGAGGCCGTGCACCACTGGATGATCCACAGCGGGGCGCTGGCCGACGGGCAACACACCGAACAATCGCCTTCTGCCTAGGCCCAGGCCCGAGCAGACGGCACGGAGACCCACATGAGCAAGACAATAGCCATCAGCAGCGAAGGCCCTACCCTGGACGACGCCGTGGACCCGCGTTTTGGCCGGGCCGCCGGCTTTGTCATCGTGGATGGGGCCGGAGCCACCCGCTACATCGACAACGGCGGCTCCCAGGCCATGGCCCACGGAGCCGGCATCGAGGCGGCCCGGCGCATCGCCGAGGCCGGAGCCACGGTGCTGCTCTCCGGCGTGGTCGGCCCCAAGGCGGCCAGCGCCCTGTCTGCGGCCGGCGTGGCCGTGGTCGAGGGCCTGGAAGGGCTGACCGTCGGGCAGGCCGTGGCCCGATACCGGGCCGGCCAGGACGCCTGACATGCTCGTTGCCATTGCCAGCGGCAAGGGCGGCACCGGCAAGACCACCATCTCGGCAGCCTTGGCTACGGTGTGGAGCGAGGCCTTGATGCGGCCCCTGACCGTGGTTGATCTGGATGTGGAAGAACCCAACCTGCACCTCTTCCTGCGCCCGGTCATCCGCCGGGCCAGTGCGGCCAGCCTGGAAATCCCGGTGGTGGACGCGACCGCGCCCTGCTCGGACTGCGGGGCCTGCCGGGAGCTGTGCCAGTTCGGGGCAGTGACGGTCATGGCCGGCAAGCCGTTGGTCTTCCCGGAGATGTGCCACGGCTGCGGCGGCTGTCTGGCCGTGTGCCCGTCCGGAGCCATCAAGGCCGGGACGCGGGAACTGGGCCATATCGAGGAAGGGGCCAGCGGCACGACCGACTTTCTGGCCGGACGCCTGCGCATTGGCGAGTCCCAAAGCCCGCCGCTGATCCGGGCCGTGCTGCGCCGTCTGGCCGCAGTGGCCGACCCGGCCGGCGACGTCCTCCTGGACGCCCCGCCCGGGGTGAGTTGTCCGGCCATGACCAGCGTGTCCGCCGCCGACGCCATCGTACTGGTGGCCGAACCCACGCCCTTTGGCCTCCACGACTTCCTGCTGGCGGTGGAGGCCTTTTCGCCCCTGGGCAAGCCCATGGCCGTGGTGGTCAATCGCTCAAGCGACGGCACGCCCCAGCTTCTGGACCTGTGCCGGGAGCACAAGCTGCCGGTGCTGGCCACCATTGCCGACGACCGGGCCGTGGCCGAGACCTACGCCCGGGGCGGACTCCTCCCCGACGTCGGGGCGCATTACCGGGCCATCTGCCACGAACTGGCCCGCTCCATTGCGGCCTTTGCCAGGGGGGGCAACCATGCGTGAGATCGTGATCTTAAGCGGCAAGGGCGGAGCCGGCAAAACCTCGGTCACCGCCGCCTTTGCCGCCCTGGCCCAAAACGCCGTCCTGTGCGACCTCGACGTGGACGCCCCGGATCTCCACATCCTGCTTGCGCCAACCAACACCCTGCGCGAGGCCTTCGTGGCCGGCCATCTGGCTTCGGTGCATGCCGACGCCTGCGACGGCTGCGGCGAATGCGCCGGACGCTGCCGCTTCGGGGCCGTGGTCCAGACGCCGGAAGGCCACTACGCCGTCAACCCCGCGCACTGCGAAGGCTGCAAGGTCTGCGTGGCCCTGTGCCCCAGGCAAGCCATCGACTTCACCCCGCGCACCTGCGGCTTGAGCGCCGTGTCCGACACCCGCTTTGGCCCGCTGGTCCATGCCCAACTCGATCCCGGGGCGGAAAATTCCGGCCGGTTGGTGGCGCTGTTGCGCAGCAAGGCCAAGGCCCTGGCCAAGGCCCGGGGCCTGGACTTTATCATCAGCGACGGCGCGCCCGGCATTGCCTGCCCGGTGGTCAGTTCCCTGTCCGGGGCCAATCTGGCCGTGCTGGTCACCGAGCCGACCCCGTCGGGAACCCACGACCTCATCCGGGTAGCCAGTCTGTGCGACCATTTCCGGCTGCCAAGCGCCGTCATCCTCAACAAGGCCGACCTCAATGCCGACGAAGCGGCCCGGATCGGGGATTTCTGCGCCGACACCGGCCGCCCCGTCATCGGACGGCTGCCCTACAGCCCCGATGTAGTCCGGGCCATGACCGCCCGGGTCACCCTGCCCGAATACGGCGGCCCCCTGGCCAACACCCTGGCCGACCTCTGGCAGACCGTCGCCGCCCTGGCTGCCGCCCCATCCCGGCCGCAACTGCAACCCCTCTAAAAAAAGGATTACACCCATGGAAACCATCCGTATCGCTATTCCCTCGACCCAGCCCGGCGGCCTTGACAGCGAAGTCGGCGCCCATTTTGGCCACTGCGACTGCTACACCCTGGTCGATGTGGCCGACGGCCGCGTAGCCAGCATCGCCACCCTGGACAACATGCCCCACGTCCACGGCGGCTGCATGGCCCCGGTCAACCACCTGTCCCAAAACGGCGTCCAGGTGCTCCTGGCCGGCGGCATGGGCATGCGCCCGCTCATGGGCTTTGCCCAGGTCGGCATCACGGTCTACCACGGCGGCGACGCCGCCTCGGTCAAAGAAGCCGTGGACGCCTTCCTGGCCGGAACCCTGGTTCCCTTTGACCGCAACCAGACCTGCGGCGGCGGTTGCGCGTAGTTCGTGTGAGAAAAAGAGATGCCTCCGGCGGCCGGGGCTTTGCCCCGGACCCCACCGGGGGGATGATCCCCCCGGACCCCCGCAAATGGGGAAGTTTTCAAGGGATTCTTGGCGTTGGCTGGCAAGCCGGTCGGTTGTGGACCGGGACAGCCTGCACTTGACGGGAACAACCGTTGACCAGGCCCCCCGCCAAGAGGGGAGTTGCGAAAGCGATGTGCACGAGCGCACCATGCGCCCACACGGTCGGAAGGAGTTGTCTTTCCGGCCGAAAATGGAGAAAATATGCCGCTTTATGAAATTGTCTGCGACGCCTGCTCCTTTGCCGGCGAAGTGCTCAGTCCTGGCGTCGCCGACGCCCCGGCCTGCCCCCAGTGCGGCGCGCCGGCCCGAAAACTGCTTTCGGCCACCAGTTCGCTCACCGGCAAGGCGGCCTCCGGCGGCCGGCCCGGCCCCTCCGACCACGGCTGCTGCGGCTCCCGGCCCGGACAGGCTGCCGGTTGCGCCGGTCCCGGCTCGTGCTGCGGCAAGGCGGGTTGAGCATGGCCCATATCCTGATTGCCAGCCACCAGCCCGAGGCCCTGGCCCCGTTTCTTGCCGCCCTGGCCGAGGCCGGCTGCCGGGTGGACCTCGCCCCCAGCGCCAAGGCCGCCCAGGAAGCCGTGCGCCATGAACCGCCCACCCTGTGCCTGGTGGACGGCGACCTGCCGGACATGACGGCCCTGGCCCTGGTCAGCCGCCTGATCGAAATCAATGCCTGCGTCACCTCGGCCGTGGTCTCGCCGCTCACCGACGAGGCCTTCCACGAGGCCGGCGAGGGCCTGGGCATCCTCATGCGCCTGTCCCCCGGCCCAGGGCCAAACGAGGCCAGAACCCTGCTGGCCACTCTGACCACCCTTGGCGGATAAGGACGTCCTCATGGCCACCCTGCGCATCCTGGCGGGCAACCCGCAGCGCCGATCCCGCCCTGGCCTTTGAGCACGGCTGGTCGGTCTGGGGGGCCTCGCAGCGAATCGAGCGCACCCTGGCTGCCTTTGCCGTTAAAACCGTCTATACCGGACACGGCACGGGCGAGGCCGCCCTGGCCCGCCGTTCGGGCGGCCGGCTGCTCCCCACCGGCTGCGGGCAGGCCAGCCCCGTCCAAGACGCGACCGCACGCAAGGAGGCAGACATGTATTTCAAGCAGATCACCACGCCCGGACTGGGCTGTTTTTCCTATGTCGTCGGCTGCCCGGCCGTGGGCGAGGCCATGGTGGTGGACCCCCGGCGCGATATTGGGCCGTATCTGGAAATCGCCCGGGACGAGGGCATGCGGATCACGCACGTCATTGAAACCCATCTCCACGCCGACCACGTAAGCGGCGGCCAGGAACTGCGGGCGGCAACCGGCGCGACCATCCACATCCACCCGGCCGCCGGCGTGGACTACCCCTTTGAGCCGCTGGCCGAAGGACAGAGCATCACCGTGGGCACGGCCCGCCTCGAAGTGCTTTTTACCCCGGGCCACACGCCCAACTCCGTGTCGCTTGTGGTCAGCGATCTGGCCCGCTCGCCCGAACCGGCCCTGGTGCTGACCGGCGACGTGCTCTTTGTCGGCGACATCGGCCGGCCCGATCTGCCCGGCGCGGAGATCCTGGAGGAACAGGTCGAGAACCTGTACCACAGCCTCTACACCACTCTCGGCCGGCTCCCGGCCGACCTGGAGGTCTACCCGGCCCACGGCCAGGGGTCGCTGTGCGGCCGGGGCATGAGCGCCAAGGGCGTGTCCACGCTTGGCTACGAGCGCCGGGCCAACGCCATGCTGGGGTTTGCCGATTTCGCCGGCTTCCAGGCGGCGGTCATGGCCCGGTTTCCGGCCCGGCCCAAGAGTTTTTCCCACATCATCGAGACCAACCGCCGGGGTGCGCCGCTGCTCGACCGTTGCCCCATGGCCCGGGAGCTGTCCCCGGAGCGCTTCGAAGCGGCCATGGCCGGCAAGGACACCGTGGTCATTGACGCCCGGGACGCGGCGGCCTTTGGCGGGACACACATTCCGGGCAGCCTCAACATCGGCTTTGAGAAGCAGCTCGCCAACTGGGTGGGCATGTCCGTGGCTCCGGACTCGAAAATCCTGCTCGTGGCCGAGAACCGGGAGCGGGCCGGAGCCATGCGCGTCGAACTGTTGCGCATCGGCTACGACGACATCCTGGGCCATCTGGCCGGCGGCATGGCCGCCTGGACCCGAAGCGGCCGGCGGGTGGCTTCTCTGGGGCAACTGTCGGTGGCCGACCTGGCCGTGGATCTGGGGAGCGCCACCCCGCCAACGCTCCTTGACGTGCGCACCGACGCCGAATGGGAAGCCGGACACATTGCCCAGGCCGTCCATCAGAGCTTTGCCGACATCCTGGACGGCGGCGTGGACCTGTGCTTTGCCGGCCCGGTGGCCGTGGTGTGCGGTTCGGGCTACCGTTCCAACATCATCGGCAGCGCCCTGGCCGCCAAGGGCTGCACCCAGGTGCGTTCGGTGGCCGGCGGCATGACGGCCTGGACCCGGGCCGGGCTGCCGGTGGCCGTCGGCTGATCGGCCAGCCCACCAACCCCGCCAGCCGGATCAAACGCGAGCGGATCTCCAAAAAAAACCGGGAGAAGGGCACGCCTCCTCCCGGTTCTTTTCCATCCCGTCTGGTTGCAGCCTGCGCCGCAGCCCGGTTAACTGTCCATCTGCTGGATGGCGTCGAGTTTCCAGCTGTCGCCCGGGACGGTTTCCCGGCGCACGAAATGCCAGACCTCGCGCACCTGCTCGGCCTGGCCCGCCTTGGGGTCCTCACGAAGCAGGGTATCGAAATAGGCCGAGGCGATGGTCACCCCGTTTTGGCTGCGCACCTCAAGAAGCTTGGCATCCACGAGCAGCACGTCGGTTGGCGTCGGCGTGGGATCGGCTGCGGCCTGCTGGCGCACGTCGGTCATGAAGGCTGCTGTGGAAAAGGCCTCGATGTCGGCCAGATTGCGCTGGCTCCAGGAGCGTTGCATCCGGGCAAACAGCGTCTTGGCCCCGGCCAGAAACTCCTCGGCGTCAAAGCCCGGCGGGACCGTCGGCCCGGCCGGCGCGGCCTCGGCCCCGAGATTGGCCCAGCCGCCGGCAGCGGCCGCGGCCTGTGGAGTCGGCTGGGCCTCGTAGGTGCGCTCCATGGGACGGCTCATGGCCGGCCCGTCGGCCGCGGCCTGGCGTCTCGAACGCAGGAACTTAAAGAGCAAAAACAAGCCGCCGCCGATCAGCAGCAGATCGAGCAGGCCCGGACCGCCGGCCCCGTGCCCGCCGCCGCCAAACAACATGGAACCGAGCAGGCCGCCAACGGCCAGGCCGCCGAGCATCCCGCCGATACCCGGACGCGAGAAAAAGCCGCCGCCGGGAGTGGCCCCAATCGGATTGGGCCGGGCCTGCTGGGCGCCAAAGCCGTCGGACGGCGCACCCATGCCCGGCCGGGGGGTTGTGGACGAGCTAAAGGACTGGCGGTTGCCAATGGAACTGCCCCCGCCCAGCCGTTTGGCGGCGGCATAGTCCACGCTTGCAAAAAGCAAAAGAAAAACAGCCAGCAACACGCAAGTGGTTCTCCCCACGAAAGGCCTCCTTGGTACGGACACGATACAGACATCCGGGACTCTCTTGCGCCGCCGCCACTCCTGGCAACGCCACGGACATTTGCCGTTTACGTTGCCGGGGAAGCGAGGCCTCGCCGTGCTACGGCCGCTCCCACACAACGGGAGCAGCCGGATTCGGTCTCGGATGATCTCTTATATCAGTCGCCAAGGGGGAGCAGTCAAGGGAAACCGGTCTACATGGAACATTGTTTAGGCGCGAAGCTGACGGCGAAGGCAGAGACAAAGGGGCGCACCGTGAACTGGACGCCGGCCCGGGGGATGACGGCAAAGGGCTTGGCCGGGCCATGGCTGGCCGTGAGCATGTCGTCGGAAAAGGCCAGCAAAAGCGGCGTCAATTCATGATCGCCGTCGCCGCAGATGCTGTCGCGCACCAGCGGGGCCAGCTCCTGGCGTGCGCCGGAGGCCAGGGTGGCGATGATGGTGGAGCGTACGGTGGCCACCCGCACCACCTGCCCGGCCGGGTCAAAGGTCAGGGAGTTGTCGTCGCCGGCAATGCCCACGGCGTCGGGATCATAGGCCCACACCGGCCCGACCGGCGTTGGCGTCTCGACCGGCCGGGCCGGCTCCAGGGAACGCACGCCGCCATCCGGGTAAAAACTCAGGCCCAGACGGACCGGCACCTTGCCGCACGGGGCGCGCACCACGATCTCCTCGCCGGGCCACAGCGTCAGGCTGCGCAACCGCCCGGCCTCGTCAAAGGCCACGGCCACAAACTTTCCGGCAATGTCCCCGATGGGCGTGGCCACGGTCAACACCTCGGCCAGCCCGGCCTCGTCAGCCTCGGTCCAGTAGCCCGACAGCTTGCCGTTTAAGGGAAACACCCGGGCCACGGCCCCGTTGTCGTGGAAGGTGACCAGTTCCGCCGGCAGCGGCCCGACTGTGGTTTCCACCACGGTGCGGGTTTCCAGGGGCACGGACCGGGCCTGGCCATTTTGATGGAAGGTCAGCGGCGGCTTGTACATCCGCCGGGAATCGTCGATGGAGTGCTGGGGCGTGAGCCGGCCGATGGACGTGTCCATGGCACAGGGAGCGGCCACAGCGGCAGCCATCAGGCTGCCGTCGGGGTGGCGTTCCACCAGACCGTCAGTGGGCAGGGGACCGTAGCGGGTGTCGATGGTTTCCATGACTGCGTCTAAGCAAATCCTGGTCCACTTTTTTCTGTCTATAATTTCTGAATGTTACAATACAAGCAGCAGGCCAATGCGCACAAAAGCGTCGGTTGTTCCGACAAAAACGTCGGCGGCCGCCGCCGTCATACGGCCGTAACGCATCCCGCCCATATTTTGTTGCCAATCGACCCCTTGCGTGAGGCCGTATGCTGACCTTTGCCCATTCCAGCTACTTTCATGATCTGCTCGACAGTTTTACCGCCGGGGTAATCATCGTCAACATCCGGGGGCTGGTCTACGCCGCCAATGCCGCCGCCACGGACCTGCTTGGCTACGATGGCCGCCAACTGGCCGATCCGGCCTTGTCGGCGGCCATCATCGCCCGGGCTGACGCCCCCAGGCAGCTGGCCCGGTTCCTGGCCGCACCGCTCAAGCACGGCCGCAAGCCCGAGCCCCTGGCTATGGCCTATGCCCATCCCGACGGCGAGACGCGGCGATTTCGCCTGTCCGGGTCGCTTCTGCTGGAAAACGGCAAGATCTTCGGCATTCTCATCGAGATCACCGACGTCACGGAAATCTACCGCCTGCACGAACGGGAGCGGGCCATGCACCTGGGCATCCAGGCCGCCCAGCAGGAACGCATCAGAGGCCTGGGACAGTTTTCCCTGGCCGTGGCCCATCAGATCAGAAATCCCCTCATGGTCATCGGCGGGTTCACCGGGCGGCTCCTGCGGGGCAAGGCGGCAGACGACCCCGAAACAGCGCCGCTGTCCATGATTCTGGATGGAGCCAAACGGTTGGAGGCTGTGGTGCGGGCGGTATCGGAATACGCCCGCAGGCGGGAGCTTGCGCCGGCCATGTGCGATCCGGCCGACATAGCCAGCCGGGCCTTTGAGGCCGCAGCCCTGCGCACGGGTCTTTCGGCCCGCCTCACCCTGGACGCCTCCATCGGGCTTGTGCGCACCGATGCGGCCTGTTTGACGGAAATTCTGACGGAACTGTGCGCCAATGCCCTGGAGGCCGAGCCCGGGGCGAACGGACAGGTCACGGCGACGGCAACCGTTTCCATCACCTTCGCCCGCACATCGGACGCGGTGGCAGTGGTGGTGGCCGACAACGGCCCCGGCCCGGACGACGCCGCCCTGGCCTATGCCTTCGACCCCTTTTACACCACCAAGGCCGTGGGGGTCGGCATGGGGCTGCCCATTGCCAGACGCCGGGCCGAGGACCTGGGCGCGCGCCTCAGTCTGGGCCGCTCCGCCTTGGGAGGCGGGGCGGCCCGGCTCGTCCTGCCCCAACCGGAGCAGGCTGCCGCCGTCCGAATGACGCCGGCATCGGCTACTCTTCCATAAAAACGGAATCACCCTTGGCCGAGTGCATGTAGGGGCGACCCATATCTTCCAGCAAGGATTTGCAGTGGACACATAACGTGGCTGTCGGCTGGGCCCGAAGACGGGCCAGACCAATGTCTTCGCCGCACTCCTGGCAGATGCCGTATTCGCCTTCCTTGACTCGGGCCAGGGCTTCATGGATCTCGCCAATAAGCTGGCGGTCGCGCTCACCCATTAAAAGGGCCATATGGCGGTCGGATTCCACAGTCGCCCGGTCCGCCAGATCGGCACAGACTGTCTCTTCCCGAGCCATTACATCCAGCGATTCCCTTGACTTGCCCTGTAATATTTCCAGCATGTCGCGCAGCACTTCACTGAACCGATCAACGTCAAGATGTCCCATGGCGTTTCTCCCTTGGTGTCAGTTGTAACACAGTTCTCCTGGGCCGTCCCACAGAAACTGTATGTTCGCCTTTTGCCCGGGATATTTGAAACCGCGGTGACAGCCGTGTGGAGACTGCGTGACGCTGGCCGAAGTCCCCCTCCCTGGCGGCAAATTCTGCCGCCTTATTTTTTAGATCATATAAAATCAGTATGTTACAAATAAAACCACTGTGGCAGGCTTATTGCTACCTCTGCGGCCAGACGGTCCCCTCCCTTTGGAGGCGGGCCGAACTTGCCGCCCGGAGGCGTTTATGGCCACCTCAGTCAACACCAGCGATGTCGTCAATTGGGCCTACCAGTACAGTCTGGCCAGCGCGAAGCTCTCGACAGCCCAGAGCGCTGCCAGCTCTTCGGCCACCAGACGCTCGGACATCGCCACGGCCCAGGCCGATTTCAACGCCACCATGAAAAGCCTCGTGCCTGCTGCGGCCCAGTCAAGCGTGCAGTTCCAATATTTCGACGCCTATACCAATTACAATACCGCCCTGGCCGGCGCTTCCTCTGAAAAGGAACGCCAGGCCGCCATGAACGGACTTCTCACGGAACTGAGCGGCATCACCCTGCCAACGCCGACCTCTTCCACCCTGGACGCCCTGGTCACCGACACGCTCAGTGCCCAGAAGACCAACCTGTCCAACGCCGCTGCCGGCGTCAAAGCCATGGCCGCCAGCGCCGCCAAGATGGCCTCCAACGCCTCGGCCGCCTGGAATGCGGCCATTGCAAGCAGCGCCAGCGCCCTCAATTCCCAGGCCACCAGTATGACCGATTCGCTCAAGAACCTGTTCGCCTCCATGGGTCTTGACGCCTCGACCATCACCACGCCAACGGCCAGTGTCTCACCCACCTCGGCCTTTGCCGCCGGCTCGGCCACGGCTGCGACGAGCGGTACCCCGGGGACCATTTTAAACGCCGCCCTGATCGGATTCCTGACCGCCAGCGAGGCAGCCAACAGCAGTTGACGGCCCAGGGCCGACCGGGAAGCCCGCTCCGCCCTGGCTGTTTCTTGGGGCTTTACATTGCCGGCGGTCTTCATAATGATATAAGGCGGCATCTCTCACGGACCAAACGCCAGGAGCCGTCCCATGGCCGCCAAGCCCGCCCCGACCTGTTTTGCCCCGTCCGAACGGGCTCTGAGCGACGAGATCGACCGACAGTTCTTGGTCCTCTCCACCCATGCCATCCCGGTTGTCTTAAACGCCATTCCCATCATCGCCATGGTGCTCAACCGCCACCGTCAGGTGGTCCACGGCAACCGAAAATTCATTGATGTGCTGGGCATCGGCGACATCCGCGAGGCCCTTGGCAAACGTCCTGGCGAAGCCTTTCGCTGCGTCCATGCCGCCGAGCATCCCGGCGGCTGCGGCACCAGCGAATTTTGCGCCCACTGCGGGGCCGTGCGCTCCATCCTGCTTGGGCTGGCCGGCCAGGACAACGTCCAGGAATGCGCCATCAACCGGGATACCGGCTCCGGCATCGAGGCCCTGGATCTGCGGGTGTCCTCGACGTTGGTTCATCTCAACGCCGAGCAATACCTGATTTTTTCCATAAATGACGTCAGCCACGAAAACCGGCGACGCACCCTGGAACGCCTCTTTTTCCACGACATGTTAAATACCGTGGGCGGCATCCAGGGACTCATGGAATTCATGGTGGAGGAAGCCCCACAGGAGTTGCAGGCCGATGCCCGGCTCATTTACCGGGCCGTCTCCCAGCTCACCGATGAGATCAGCTACCAAAAGCAGCTGCTTGCCGCCGAGACCAATGAACTGGAAACCAACATCACGCCCCTGCGTTCGGAGGACATCCTCGACGTGGTGGAAGCCACCTTCCAAAGCGGTGAACAGGCCCGGGACAAGCGCATCGAACGCTGCGACAACTGTCACGACGTCATTTTTTATTCCGATCCGGTGCTGTTGCGGCGGGTGGTGGGCAATATGGTCAAAAACGCCCTGGAGGCCACGACCTCGGGCGGGGCCGTGCGTCTGGGCTGCTCGGTCGATCGGGATGCGGTGGAACTGTGGGTGCAAAATGACGGGGTGATCCCCCGCAGCGTGCAGATGCGCATCTTCAGCCGGTCGTTTTCCACCAAGGGCGTGGGCCGCGGCCTTGGCACCTACAGCATCAAATTGCTCACCGAACGCTACCTTGGCGGCCGGGCGAGCTTCACCTCCGACATGGAGCACGGCACTGTCTTTCGCGTCCGCCTGCCCCTGGACCCGGGCGGCCACGGCGACGTCTGATCCCGGCGCTTGGCGCTCAAAGAGCCCCCGCCCGACCGGAGTGCAGGGGATCGGCACGAGGGGTTCGCGTCAAACGCATGCATGGACTGCCCTGGCTCGCAGCCGACCGGATGCCCAGTCTACGCCAGCCCCCCTTATAAAACTTCTTCCTTTGCAGGGGTCCGGGGGGATCATCCCCCCGGCCGCCGGAGGCCTCTTCCGCCTTCTGTCTTCATCCCCGGCCGCCCTTAGCGGGCCACCACCGCCACGTCCACCCGGGTCGCCCCGGCCAGGCGCAAGGCCCGCGCCGCCGTCTCCACCGTGGCCCCGGTGGTCATGACGTCGTCGATTAAAAGCACATGCCGTCCGGCCACCAGCCGGGGCTGCCCCTCGAACGCCCCGACCAGATTGGTCAGACGCTGGCGGCCCGGCAACTGGCTTTGGGGGATGGTGTTGCGCACCCGCACAAGCCCCTGGGCGCACACCGGGCGCGAAAGTTCCCGACCAAGCAGCCGGGCCAGTTCCAGACTCTGGTTAAAGCCCCGCCAGGACAGGCGGCGGGGATAAAGCGGCACCGGCACCAGGCAATCCGGCGCGCCGGCGTCCATGGACCCGCTGCCGCTTCGTCCGGCCGCACGCAGCCAGGCCTCGGCCAGAAACCCGGCCAAAAGCCGGCCCTGGCCAAGACGGCCGCTGAATTTGAACCCCAGCACCAGCTCACGCAACAGCCCCTCGTAGCGGCCGTGGAAGGCAAACCCGTCCCACACCCGGCCGTTTTGGCGACACTCCAGGCAAAGCCCGGGCAGGGCGTCGGCATCGGCCGCAAAGGCGCCGCAGCGCGGGCAATACCCGCCGAGCCGGGGGGCCAGCCCCGGGGCGCAGGCCGGGCACACCGGACTTTTTTCCCCTTCTCTCCCCCCGCTCCTGGCCCCGGGTTCGGCCCAGGCCCCTTCCCCGCCGCCGGCCCCGGCCAAGAGGCCCCGGCAGACCTGGCAGCGATCGCACAACGGCAGGAGCACCCGGCCCAGACGGCCGGCCAAAGCGGCCACATCAGCCAGACAGGCCCGGCCGGCCGTCAGACCAGCCCGACAGGCCGGCACGAGCCTCACTGCCCGGCCGCCTGCCCGGCCGCGACAAACCCGGCCAAGGCCGCAGCCTGGCCGGCCAGATCGCCCGGAGCGTCCAGGCCGCGCACCAGCACCGGCTCGGCAGGCACAAAGCCGAAGGGCCACAGGAAATATTTGAGCGTCAAAAGCGCCCCCTCAAAAAGCCGCTCCCCCTGGGGCCGGCCGGCCACCAGCAGGGGATAGGCCGGCCGGGCCGGCAAGGCCTTGCCCGCTTCCCCGGCCGCCGCCCGGATCTCGTAGCGACGCTGGGCCCGGTCGATGAACGCTTTGAACAGGGCCGGCACGTGGTAGAAATAGATCGGCGCGGCAAAGGCGGCCAGCGGCGCGGCGTCCAGGGCGGCAAAAAGCGCCTGGGCCGCATCGCCCTCCCGGTCGAGCGGACAGCGATGCCCTGCCCCGGCACAGGCCCCGCAGCCCCGGCAGGGGGCCACGGCATGCTCGCGCAGGGCAATCACCCTCGGCCCGGCCCCGGCCCGGGCCAGCCCCTCGGCAAAGGCCAGCCCGGCCGTGTCGGAATTGCCGCCGGCCCGGGGACTGCACAGGAAAACCACCGGAGGGCCGGGCATCACTTGGCGAATTCCGAGAAAAACGGATTGTGGCGCTTTTCATCGCCGACCGTCGTGGCCGGACCATGGCCGGGGTAGACAAGCGTCTTCTCCGGCAGGGAAAAGATCTGGGACACAACGGCCTCGATCAGCACATCGTAGTCGCCGCCGGCAAAATCCGTGCGGCCGATGGACCGGTAAAAAAGCAGGTCGCCGACAAAAACAGCCGCAGCCTCCGGGAAATAATACGACCGGCTGCCCGGGGAATGGCCCGGAGTGGCCAGCACCCGGCAGGGCTGCCCGGCAAGAATCATCTCGCCCGGGGCCACCGGCTGCCAGTCAAAGGGGTCGACCAGGGGCAGGCCCATGAGTCCGCCACGGCCAAGCTCCGTATCCATGAGCATGGCGTCTTCGGCCCCGGCCAGGACCCTGGCCCCGGTCTCGCGGACCAGGGCGGCCACGCCGTAGAGATGGTCGCAGTGCAGGTGGGTCAGGCAGATGGCGTCCAGGGTCAGGCCGCGGGACTGCATCTGGGCCAACACCGGGCCGGGATTGCCGCCGACGTCCACAGCCAGGGCGTTTTGGCCAAAAACAGCCAGGTAACAATTGGTCTCAAGCGGTCCCAGAGGAAACGAAACAATATCCATGCAAGCCTCCGCAATGGCGATGCGGGAAGCGCCTGTCGGGGCCGCGCGGGCCGGTCCGGGGCGCACGTCTTCCCGTTGCCTGGGTCTGCCGCGACTTGCGCCAGGGCGTCAAGGCCGGGGGGAGCCCTTGTTTTCCCGGCCCGGGGGCGCTACACGTTCCCGGCCTGTATACGAAACGGGAGAACGCCATGCCTGCCGCCGCCTTGACCCAGCACGACCTGATCGCCCACGAACATTTTTTACGCGACATTTTCTCCCGCTTCCTGGCCTTTAAAACCCACAGCCTCTATTTCCCCAAATCCGCCGACGACGCCGTAGCCGCCGGATTCGGGCCGGATTTCGCCACCGCCGTTTCGCTGCCCGGCGAACGCCGGGTCATGGTGCCGCTTTGCGCCGAGGGCAGCCTGCTTGGCGTGTTCGTGGCCCGGGGCGCAAGCCTTGGCGCGCCGCGCACCCTGCTTCCCCTGTTGCCGCGCATCGCCGCCATGGCCCTTGGCCAGTTGCGCCTGACCCTGGCGGCGGCCACCGACAGCCTGACCGGGCTGGCCACCGGCGGCGCGCTGCTGGCCGCCGTCACCCGGGAAATCGAAAGCGTCCAGGACCGCATCCTGCCCGGCGCGGCCAGCCTCGTCGATCCCGGGCTGTCGGGCTGGCATGGCGGGTTCGGGCTGGTTGTCCTGGATCTCGACCATTTCAGCCGGGTGGCCGGACGGTTCGGCTTTGTGACCGCCGAGGATGTGCTGGCCCGGGCCGGAGCGGTCATTGGCCGGCTGTGCCCCGAAGGCGGGGTGGCGGCCCGGCTCCACGACGACCTCTTTGCCCTTTTTTTACGGGCGGCCTCGGCAGTGAAGTGCCGGGAGACGGCCGAAGCCGTGCTGGGCGAACTGTCCCGCACCGCCTTCCCCATCCCGTCCATGGGCGAGTCCCTGACCCTGTCGGCCAGCGCCGGCTGCGTCACCTATCCCCAGGACGTACGCGGCGGCCAGTTTGCCGCCTCGCCGGCCGAACAGGCCCGACTGCTCGTCCACAAGGCCAAAAAGGGACTGGCCGTGGCCAAGGATCTTGGTCGCAACCAGGTCATGCCGTACAACCGGATTTTGCCGGAAGGCGGGACGGTGTTGGAAAATCTGCCCATGGCCCGGCTGGCCGTCAGTCTTGGCCGCTGGGTGGAGGCTGAGGCCGGACAACGGTTTCTGGTCTGGTCGCCGCGCCTGGAGCGCACGGTGGACGTGCGCACGACCGACGGCCAGCGCCTAAGCGGCCGCACCCCGGCCACGATCAAGGGCGAAATCGTGCTGGTGGAAGTGGGCGAGGACATGGCCTTTGCCGAGGCGCTCCATCTGGCTGACCCCGACCTGCCCCTGGAACCGGGCGACCGACTGGCCCTGGTCCCGGAAACCGACGACGAGGCAGGCGCCGTCCCGGCCGGACCGCCGCGCAAGGACCCGGCCTCGGGCCTCTACGGCCACCGCGATTTTCTCCGGGCCACCGCCGCCGACCGGGAAAAACGCCCGGCCTTTGCCCAGGCCCTGATCCTGTTGCCCGAAGTGGCCACCCAACGCCGCCCCGGCCGACCGGCCGAGGTCGATATAACCGAAGCGGCTGGCCTTTGCCGCCAGTTTTTCGGACCCAAGGCCGTGGGGGGACGCTTCAGCGCCTCCAAGCTGGTTTTTTTCCTGCCTGAGCGCAGCCCGGAAGCCCTGGCCGAAGCGGCCGAAAAACTCATGGCCGCCCTGCAGGAGCACCTGGGGCTGACCGCGGTGACCGGCATCGCCGGCTACCCCTGCCTGGACTATGCCCGGGGCGATGTGGCCGAGAACTGCCGCAAGGCCCTTAACCATGCGCTGCTGTTGCCCAAGGAGCCGCGTCTGGCCGTGTTCGACACCCTGTCGCTCACCGTCAGCGGCGACCGCCATTTCGCCCTGGGCGACATCTATGCCGCCATGGAGGAATACAAGCAGGCCCTGCTTGCCGACGAAACCAACGCCCTGGCCCGCAATTCCCTGGGCATCTGTCTGGCCCGCCTGGGCCGGCTGCCCCAGGCCCGGGCGGAATTCACCCAGGTCATCAGCCGCGACGGCAAAAACACCATGGCCCTGTACAATCTCGGCTGCGTCCTGCAACGCCAGGGCGACCCGGCCGCCGCCCGAACCGCCTTTCAGAAATGCCTGCGGGCCAACCCCGGCCATGTCTCAAGCCTGCTGCGCCTGGGACGGATGGCCGAGGAGTCCCGGCGTCTGGCCCCGGCCCTGAAATATTACCGCCGGGCCGCCGCCACCGGCAACGCCCCGGCGCTCACCCTGCGCCATCTGGCCCGTCTGGCCCTGACCCGGGGCCGCCTGGACGAGGCCCGGGAGCATCTGCACCAGGCTTTGCTCCTGGACCCCAAAGACGCCTTTTCCCTCCAGCTCATGGCCCGGCTCTATCTGACCGAGGGCGAGGACCCGGCCATAGCCGAAGCCATGGCTCGTCAGGCCGTGGCCCTTCGTCCGGAGCGCAAGGAATTCTGGGTCGAGCTGTCCCAGGCGCTGGCCGCCCAGGGCCGCCACGACGAGGCCAGCGCGGCCAGCGCCCGGGCCGAAGGGGTCTAACGCCGGCCGTCTCCCTGCCCGGCTTCCCATCAGGCCGCCCGCCGCCCCTGTCCGACCCTGGCCGCCGGTCCCGTCCCGCTCCGCCCAGCTGTTTTTTGTGGCCTTTGCACAAAAAAGTCCTTAGGAAAAGCATCGGATCGGGACAACGCCGCAAATCGTCCCGCCAATTTCCTTCACACTGCACCCGGGACGAGCATAATCTTCATGCGTTACTATTCCATTCAGATTCTTCGTATTCTTTTCATGTCCATGGTTCTGTATCTCCATGTCCGGGCATATCTCTTCATCTATGGAGCCCAGACAGGGACCTTCTTCAATATGGTTCCGGATGCGTTCATGGCCGTGGCCCTGCCTTTTTTCAGCATCTCGGGCTTCATCATGTCGTTTTTAATTGATATTGGGTACCGGAACTTTCTTCCCAGGCGGTTGTTGCGGGCCTATCCCACGTATCTGTGCGGTGTGGCCATTTCCCTTGTCGTCGGCTATCTCTTATGGGGAAAGACGCCCGACAAGGGCATCTTCGCCGCCGCCTCCCTCCTGCCCCTTGGACCGGTCGATCTGCCGCTTCGGGTGGAATGGACGCTCATCTACGAAATCGCCTACTACGTCCTCATCACCCCCTTTGCCACGCCCAGGCTGCGCCGCTATTTCCCGGCCTTTCTCGCGGTCTGGGGCGCGGCGGTGCTGGTCGCCTACTTTGCCTTCGGCCTGCAAGACGCCTATGTCTTCAACACTTGGCGTACGGTGTTCTTTTCCGCCTACAACCTCTATTTCATCACCGGAGCCCTGGTCTATTACGTCCAAAAACGCACCCCGGCCCTGCCCTGGATCGCTCCGGTCGGGATCCTGGTCGCCTGCGCCGTCTATACCGTCGCCTCCGGCTGGAACCGGCCCCTTGGCGTCATCAAGTCCATCGCTGAAATCGGTCCCTGGAGCCTGTGTACGGCGGCCACCATCTTTGCCGTGGTCAAGCTCGAAGACCGCTTCCGCCATCCGGTCCTCATGGCCATGGCCGATTTCGGCGAGTACGCTTACGCCTACTACCTCATCCACGCCGTCATCCTGTCGGCGGTCTTTTCCATCATGGTGTACACGCTGGGCTGGCAACTGGACAATCTGCGCGCTTTTATGGCCCTGGGCGTGGTGGCTGTGGGCGGCTACTTCTTCGGTCGGCTCGACCTGGCCCTGCATAACTTCTTTAAAAACCGCTTACGCTAAGGACCGGCTATGCACCATTTAGCCTGCCGCCTGGCCCGGGCCTGCATTCTTGCGTTTCTGGCCGTCCTGCTCCTGGCCATGGCAGCCAGGGCCCAGGAATTCCCCCCGGACCCTGTTTTCGACCAGATCGCCGCCAACCGCGACGCCTACGGCCGGGTGGTGTTCCTGTTTGGCGACTCCGTGGTCATGCTGTGCATGCTGGAAGAAATCGACTTCTCCACGCTCAAGGAGAAGGCGAACGATTCGAAATACATGGTTTCGGCCATGGCCGATCTCATGCGCAAGACCGAAGCTCCGGCCGCAAAATCCGCCGATCCCCTATGGCCCATGCATTCCCTGGCCTCGGCCATGAATACGCTGTTTGCCGCCGCAGGCCGCCTGGACACCCCCGACGGCGGCACAACCATCCCCGCCGCCCAGGTGGTTGCCGCCTATGCCGGTTCCCTGGGCCTGCCCTTTCCCAAGGACGTGGCCGCCAGGGCCGAACAGATCACCAGATACATCAATGAGGGCCTGGTCCGCGACGGCGACATTCTGATCTTCGAGGACGCCGGTTTCCACGGCCAGGACCCAGACGCCTACGAGCGCTACTGGATGCTCCTTGGCCAGACCGTCCTGTCCCGGGCCAACGTCACCCTGGTCATGAGCGATATGTTCGACGCCATCCCCGATGGCATGGTCATGGGGTTTCCGGCCGAGGCCTTCCGTTTCGAGGCGCCCTATCCCTCGGCCGGCGGCCAGCGCAGCCACAATGGGGCCTTGCGCGACGCCGCCGCCAAGCTGGCGGCCTGGCCCGAGAGCAAGGGCAAGGTGGTGTTTCTCGATCTGCGCCAGCGCATGAATGCCTTCAAAGCCGCCCTGGAAACGGATCTTGGCGGGAAGGCCATCATGCCCGAAGGCATCCACCCCAGCCCCTGGGGCGTGGCCTTTATGGCCCGGGAATACCTGCGGGCCACCGGGCTGGCCCAGGAACTGACCAACACACAGCCCTACCTGGACATGCTGGCCGCCAACGCCGCCCGCCTGTCCCAACCCCGCCACGAGGTTGATCCCGTGCGCGCCAAGACCTTCATCGACGCCTGGCTTGCTCCCTGAAAACGCCAACCGGCGCGCCCGCACCCATGGTGCAGGCGCGCCGGCGCTGTCGCCTTCGAGCGGCTACCGGCCCCAGCGGGGCGGCGGCGGATAATAGCCCGGCCCCACATAGACCGGCGGCGGCGCATAGGCCGGACCGACATACACGGTCGGCGCTTCATAAGCCGGAGCCACATAGACCGGAGCCGGGGCATAGACCGGCGGCGGCGGGGCGGCATAGATGGGGACGCTGACGGCAAACCCGGGCGTCACTACGGTGAAAGCCTCGACCGGACCGGCCAGGGCCGCCAGCAGGCAAAGCGTGGCCAGAATGCTACAAAGTCGGCGCATAGTCAGATACCTCCCCGTGTTGAACCAATGAATCAAGCCGGTCAAAGCCAGAAGCGTGCCAACGGCGTCGCAGGCCGCCCCAGGCCGCATGCCGCGCCGGCCGCCGGCCGGACCATGTCCAACGCCCCCGCCCCATGCCGGCTGCTGCGCATTTCGTCGAAATATCCGTAAAACCCTTGCCGGCCGGCCGGGGTCGCGCTAGCCTGACGGCAATCCCGCAGCATGGGACTGGAGGGCGGCCATGGCCATATCCGATCGCATGTGGGAGCGCGCCCTGGCGCTCACCCCCTTCGACACGACCTCAACCGCCGACATGGTGGTTTTTCTGGCTTCCCGCCACTTTGCCTCCGAGCGCCAGGCCCCAAACATGGGGTCCAATGTCCCGGACACGACGCCAACCGCCATATCCACCCATTTCCTCGACACCGGCCTTGGGGCCATTATCCGCACCGCCGTCTGATCGTGAGAAGACGGAAGAGTGCCTCCGGCGGCCGGGGGGATGATCCCCCCGGACCCCTGCAATGGGAGAAGCTAATAAAGAGGTTTTGGGGGCGGATTGGCAAACCGGTCGGCTGCGGACCGGGATAGCCCCCGCTTGACGGGAACCAGCGTTGCTCCGGTCCCATCCGACGCTGCGGCCCTCTCCATTCCCTGCCGCAGTGCCGGCGCAAAGCCGTGACGACAGTGCCGGCCGACCCCAGGCCGTTGCCACAAAAAAAAGCGGCCCCCACCAGGGGACCGCCTCTCCAGACGTCCGATCAAACCGGATCAGGCCGAAGCAAACCGGCTCAGGCCTCGGTATCGGCCGGGGCATTGCCCTTTTTAAAAACGATCAGCGGACAGTTCTTGCAGATGTCGGCCCCGGGGAAGGGCTGGCCCGAACGGGTCAGCGACGCGCCGCCGGTGGCCGCCTTGCGCTCGGCCAGACGCCCGGCCAGCTTGCCGATGTCGGCCCCGGGAATGGCCACGTTTATTTCGCCGCGCTCGGTCTTGCCCGCGTTGTAACTGCCGCTGCAGGCCAGAAACACGTTGGCTTCGCCGGTGTTGAAACACTGGACATTGCCGCCGCAGGCCGCCGAATTGATGGTCATGTTGGGACGCAGGGGGTGGATGTCCCGGGCCGACATCCAATCCACGACCAGATGGTAGGCCTGCATGTTGTCGCAGTAGAAATGGACCACGTCAGGCGGGAAAACGGCATCGGCCAGCGGCGAGACGGCCACGGCCAACAGCTCGCCGGAAAGGCGCGGCTTGCTGCGCACAAACCGCTCGGCCTGCTCCAGGTCGCGCACGTATTTGAGATGCCCCTTGATCTCGGCGGCGTCGATTTCCTTCCAACCGAACACGCACTTGGCATTGGAACAGCCCAGCTGCTCCCGGCCCATGAGCACGGTCAGGCCTTCCATGCGCGCGCCGAGTTCAGCCTGGCAAAAGGTCAGGGCCTTGGCCGGCAGGTAATATTCCGCCTTGGCCTTGAAGGCATCCAGTTCGGACTGATCAAAAAAGTATTTGATGGCAATAGGATAGTGCATAAGACGCAGCTCGTCCATCAACATGCGCTGCATCTCCTGGTACGTCATCGTTTCCATGGCGACTCCTTTGTTCCTGTCGGCTGCCCGGCCCGGCCGGAACATCGGCCAGGACTGGCGCAAGACACGATTGGCCGGTTCCTGCCCGCTCTACGACAGCTCTTGTGGCCGGAGGTTGAAGAAGGATTGGCCTGCTGTCAAGGTACTGATGGCAGACAAAACAAAAGGAATATTGCACCATTACGGTCACGCTTAAAACGATCATTCGTGACATTGCAACTCTAACACGTCAGTGTCCCACCCAAAAACACTTGGTAGTAACCTGATCGCATCAGTCTGCCGTCGGCAGCGCCAGTCAGCCGGCCCGCCCCGGCTCTGCCACAATCCCTCCCTGCTTGCCCCGGCCATGGAAAAGGTCCATAAACCATAAGAATGAATCGCCCCTTCCACCGCCAACCCCCGAGCGCCATGCCCCAAACAAGCCCGCCAAACGAGGCCGACTCCGCCGGACCAGCCCGCCTGCCCGACGCCCTGCTGGAAGCAGCCGGGGACATCGTGGTGGTTCTGGACACTGCCGCCCGGGTCACGACCATAAGCGAGAAGGGACTGGCCTTTCTGGGTCGGTCGCGGCAGACGGTACTGGGCCACGACTTTTTCGAGCTAGCCCTGGCCCCGGCCGACCGCCCCCAGGCCCGGGAGGGCTTTCAGGAAATCTTGGCCGGCCAGGACGGTCCCCACCGCACCCTGGCCGATCACGACCTCGTCACCGCTGCGGCCGGACCGCGCCGCGTGCGCTGGGACATCACCCCCCTGCCCGGACCGGACGGAACCGTCATCGCCGTCCTCGGCTGTGGCCGGGACATCTCCCGGACGCAGCCCGACGCCGCCGGCCTGGACTGGGTCTGCTCGGAATTCACCGCCCTGCTCGACCACTCGCCGGTTGTGCCCCTGACCCTGGCCGGCGCGCCGCCCTATGGCGTCCTGACCATCGGTTCCAGCGCCCAGACAGTCACCGGCCATCCGCCCGAAGCCTTCCTAAAGGACCCGGGCCTGCTTGGGCGCAACATGCCCGCCGAGGACTGGGCCAGGCTGGACCGGGGCTTGGAACGCCTGGCGGTCGGCGGGCGGTTCGACGCCCGTTTCCAGTTGCGCGGCGGCGATGCCCGCACCCGCTGGCTGTCTGCCTCGTTTCACCGTATGGGCGACCCTGACAACGGTTCCCACCTGGCCGGCATCCTCCACGACGTCTCCGCCATCGAGGCCGCCCGGGGACACCTGCGCGAGACCGAAGCCGACTACCGGGCCATCTTCAACGCCGCCAGCGACGCCATCTTCATCCAGGACGCCGCAACCGGGGCCATCCTGGACGCCAATGCCCGGGCCACCGCCCTCTATGGGTATACCCGGGACGAATTGCATCAGCTCCCTGCGGCCCGGCTCAGCCCCGACTATCCGCCCTACACCATGTCCGATGTCCTGGGCAGGCTCAAACTGGCCGTCCACGGCCAACCCCAGCTTTTCGAATGGCTGGCCCGGGACAAGGGCGGCCGGCTGTTCTGGGTGGAGATCAACCTGCGGGCCATGGACTCCGGCCGCTCAGGCCGGGTTATTGCCGTGGTGCGCGACATTTCCGAACGCAAGATGGCCGAGCGGGCCCTGCGCGAAAGCGAAAAAAAATTCCGCCAGCTGGCCGAGGCCATCGGCGAAGTGTTCTGGCTTGGTTCCCCGGATTGGAAGCGCATCTTCTATATCAGCCCGGCCTATGAACGGCTGTGGGGTCGCACCACCAAAAGCCTGTACGAATCCCCCATGTCCTGGCTCGACGTCGTCCATCCCGAGGACCGCGACGCGGTGCTGGCCTTCATCTCCGGTCTGGCCGGCAAACCGCTCACCCCCGGCGTCTTCCCGGAATATCGCCTGCTGCGGCCTGACGGCGAAATCCGCTGGATCCAGGCCCGCATCTTCCCGGTGGTTGACGAAAACGGCATCGTCTACCGGGTGGCCGGCATCGCCGAGGACATCACCGACCAGGTCCGGACCCGCACAGAGCGGGAGCGGCTCAACGAGCGCCTGGAAGACATGGTGCGCGAACGCACCAGGACGCTCAACCGCATGAACCAGGAGCTTATCCGCGAAGTGGCCGAACGCCGGGAGGCCGAAGCAGCCATGGCCGTGGCCAAGGAGGCGGCCGAGGCGGCCAGCCAGGCCAAATCGGAATTTCTGGCCACCATGAGCCACGAAATCCGCACCCCCATGAACGGCATCCTGGGCATGGCCCAGGTCCTTGGCAACACCCCGCTAGACGAGTTCCAGCAGGGGTACCTGGGCGACATCGAACAGTCGGCCTCCGCCCTTCTCAGCCTGATCAACGACATTCTGGATTTCTCCAAAATCGAGGCCGACCGCCTGGAACTGGCCCGGGAACCCTTTGTCCTGCGCGACCTGTCTGCCCTCATTGAAACGAGCCTTGGCGTCCTGGCCCGGGAAAAAGGCCTGGGGCTGTCCGTGGACGTGGCCCCTGACGTTCCCGAGGTCGTCATCGGCGACGCCGACCGGCTGCGCCAGGTGCTGGTCAACCTCGTCGGCAACGCCATCAAGTTTACCGCCCGGGGCGGCGTGGTCCTCGGCCTGCGGCCCGGCAACCCCGTCCCGGCGGATGTCGCCGCCGCCGGGACGGCCGTGGAACTGGTCTTTAGCGTCAGCGACACCGGCATCGGCATCCAACCCAAGGACGCCCAGCGCATTTTTGAGGCCTTCACCCAGGTGGACGGCTCCTACACCCGTCGTTTCGGCGGCACCGGCCTTGGCCTGACCATCAGTCGCCGGTTGATCGGCCTTATGGGGGGGACCATTACCCTGGACAGCGAACCCGGCCTTGGATCGGTTTTCACCTTCACCGCCGTTTTCGGCCAGGACCGGCCCCAAGCCGAGGCTTCTCCCCCACCCGCCGTCGACTGAGCCGGCAACGACACGACAGGCATTATCCTTGCACGAAAATCCCCGACCACGCTGACACGTGGTCGGGGATGGGGTATGAGACAATCCGACCGCTTCCGTAAATGTATCGCCTTCACCGCAGCCGGCCTGGTCGTCATCTGGACCTGCGGCTCATTTTTGACCGCCGTCTACAAACTCGTCTACCATCTGGTCCTGGGGGCCTGGCCCAATACCCTCCTCTACGGCATCGTGCCGGAGGGCTGGCTGCCGGGTGCGGCCGGCCTGCCCCCGGGCGAGCTGCTGGACCGCGTCTGGGCCTTTCTGCTTGGCTGCGACGTCCTCACCTGGCTCTTGATCCTGCCGCCGCTGTTTCTGCTGCCCTGTCTGCTGCTCTTGCGGGCCGAACACGGCGGCATCATCCCGGCGCTGCGCAGCACAGCCAGGCCCTTTACCCCGGACCTGCCCCGGAGCGCCGGCCCGCTGTATCCCATGCGACGGCCTGGCCCGGGCGGCGTCTCCACAAAAAATTGAATCCAGCCCGCGTTGCGTCTAGAGATCGGCCGGAATGATGACCCGGATGGGATCGGTGATGCTGTCATAGCGGGCCAGTTTGGCAATGTGCTCCAGGGACACCGAGGACAATTCATAGCCTTTGGGCAGGACCTTGGTGTTCTGCCCGCCGCGCACAACGAAAATATCCTCGGCCAGGATCATTTTCTCGCGCAGGTTTTTGACTGCGATCTTGACGATGACGTACTTGCCTTCCTCGCCGAGCACCTCGCCAAAAGCGGTCAAGACGTCGGGATCGTAGGCTCCCGCCGTCTGCTTGAGCGTCTTGTAGGCCTCGGCCTTGGCCTGTCCGGCGGTGACCAGGCGGTCGAAATCAAGCAGCACGCGCAGGATGCGCGCCCCCACGGGGAGTTCCTTGCCGCGCGGGGCGTTTTCGGGAAAGCCGCTGCCGTCGAAATTCTTCTCCTGGTAGGCAATGGACTTGGCCACAATGCCCATGCGGGGGATATTGGCCACCAGCCGGGCCGCCACCTCGGCGTGCTGGCGATAGACGGCGGCATCCTCGGCCGAAAGGGCGCGTCCCCGTTCCACCCGGGAGATCACGCCTTCAGGCAGAATGATATAGCCCAGCAGACACAGCATGGCCGCCACTTCCGTCTGCCAGGGCGAGGGGTCGCCACACAGCCGCGACAGGGGGCGGACATAGGGGGCGATGCGGGAAAGGCGGCCGTAAATTTCCGGGCGAAGCAGCGAAAGCACTTCCGAGAGCATCTTGAGGCTGCCGCGCAAGGTGCCTTCCAGCAGCTCCCGTTCGGCCAGCACCAGCCGGTACTGCTCCACGGCAGCGGTCAACGCGCCCATCAGATAGCCGGTCTCGCAGGGCTTGGTCAGGAAGCGGAAAATGTTGCCCTCGTTGACCGCAGCGATGGCGGCCTCCAACTCGGCAAAGCCGGTCAGCATGACGCGCACCGTATCCGGACGCAGGTCGCGCACCTTGGCCAGCACCGTAATGCCGTCCATACCCGGCATCCGCAGATCCGAGACCACCACGGCATACGGCGGATTGTCCCGGACCTTGTCCAGCCCGGCCTCGGGTCCCACAGCCGTGTCCACCTCGAAATGGCCGTGGAGATTGCGCCGGAATCCGGCCAGGATCCGCTCGTCGTCGTCGATAAAAAGCACCCGGTTATTGAGCAAGGCCGTCTCCTTGGCTAAACAGGCTGCGCCCGGCCTCGCGCCAGGCCTCCAGGCGCGGCCCAAGTCCCAGGGCCGTCAGAGCGTCGGTGTCCAGGGGATGTTCGGCATATTGGAGGTGTATCACCACCAGGGCGTGCTCCAGGGCATTGGCGGCGTGAACGGCCGGCACGGCCAGGGGTGCGCCCGGCACGGTCAGACCGGGCTGATGGTGGCGGGCGACGCCCAGGACCACGGACTCTTCGAAGCCCCACAACCCGAGCAGGTAAGCCCCGATCTCGGCATGGGACACGCCGAGGATCTCCATCTCCGCCTGCCAGGTCGTTATGTTGCGGGTCCGGGCCGTTTCCAGCACCCGGGAGTACTCCGCCTCAAACAGATCGGCCAAAATGAGCTTGCCTGCGTCATGGACCAGACCGGCCATGAAACAGACGTCCTCCACAGGCTTGCCGGCTCCTTCCAGAACGGCCAGATTTTTGGCCAGCCGGGCCACGCCCAGGCTGTGTTCCCAGAGACCGGACAGGCCGAAATTGGGATAGCGCCGGCTGTCAAACCGGGAAAAGAGGCTGTGGGACAAGACCAGTGTCCGCACGGTTTCAAGGCCAAGCAAGGTCACGGCCTGCTCCGTGGAGGCCACGCGCCGGGGCAGGCCGAAAAACGAGGAATTGACGAGTTTGAGCAGCCCGGCCGCCAGTCCGATGTCCTTGTCCAGGATCAGGCCCAGCGTCTTAAACGAGGTGTTTGGCGAGCGCAGTTCCTCGGTCAGTTCGGCAAACACCGCCGGCAGCACCGGCAGGGAGTCGATGCGGGCCACGGTCTCGCGCAGCCGCTCGTCGGTAAATATCTCGCGCAGGCCAAGCACCCGGTCGATGGTGGCCTTGAGTTCCTGGGGGGTACAGGGTTTGGACAGATACTGATGGGCGGGTTTGATGGAACGGTAGACAAATTCGCGGTCGGAATGGCCCGAAAGGATCATGCGCACCGTGCCCGGCCAACGCCGGCGCACCGCTTCCAGGAATTCCGGCCCGTCCATGCCCGGCATCCGCACGTCGGACACCACCAGATCCATGGGCGTCTGTTCCAAAAGGGCCAGGGCCGCAGCCCCGCCTTCGGCAAAGTGCATCTCCCACACCCCGCGCCGGTCCCACAACATGCGTCGCAGACCGCCGAGCAGTTGCGGTTCGTCGTCTACGAATAATATTCGCTGCTGTGCCACAGGGCCTCCCCGCCGCCGCGCCCGCCATCCCAACCCACGGGTGTGGCAGTTCTTGGACGGCTTGCCTCCAGACTACACCACCCCGACGCAAAGAAAAAGAACCCGCCCGGGGAAAGACACGGGCAACACTTGTTCAATCGGACTTGCCGGGAAGGGAGCCATGCCCTATTTGTGCGGGAAAGGGCGGCCCCGCGCCCCCCGGGAGCAACATGATCGAAGCCGGCCCGACACCCGCCCAGGCAGGGCTTCCTTCGCCGGCCCGCAACGCTCTGGCCCTGGCGCTGTTGCTTGCCGTCCTGCCGCTGCTCCTGGTCCTTTGGGGCGCGATCCCGGCTGCGGCCGAAGCCGTCTTCGGGCCGGACGACAGTCTGGAAACCATCCGCGAAAAAATCGCCCAGAACGGCTACCAGTTTACCGTGGGCGACACCTGGGTTTCGGCCTTGCCCAAGGAGCAGCGCGAGGCCATGCGATCGCGCGGACGCATCCCGGGCAAAGCCTCTGCCCTGCGAAGCCTTGCCGTCGCGCCCGATCTGCCCCCTCGGGCCAGCCTGCCTGCCGCCTTTGACTGGCGGGACGTCAACGGCAAAAGCGCTATCGGCCCCATCCGCAACCAGGGTTCCTGCGGCTCCTGCTACGCCTTTGCCGCCGCCGCTGCCGCCGAGGGGACCTACAACGTGGCCACCCGGCGCACCAATGCCGCTGTCGCCGATTTCTCCGAGCAATACCTGGCCTTCTGCCTGGGAACCCACGGTCCTTACAGTAACTCTTTCGACGGCTGTTTCGGCGCGGACTATTCCTACACGGAACTGCTTGCCCTGACCGTGGAAGGCATCACCACCGAGACCGCCATGCCCTACGTCGGCGACGACGACCAGGATTGCAGCCGGACCGGCCTGCCCAAAGTCGTGTTCTCCGGCTGGGGGAGGGCCGAATGTCAGGACATCGCCTCCATCAAAAACGCCATCCTGACTTACGGCCCGGTGGATGCGGCCGTGCTCACCACCGCGGCCTTTGACGACTACACCGGCGGCGTCTTCGAGGACGGCCAGACCTCCTGCCTTGAGGAAGGCGCGGATTACACCTGCGACTACACCCCAACCGACCACGCCATCGCCCTGGTCGGCTGGAACGACGGCGACCAGACAACACCCGGCCACTGGATTTTACGCAACTCCTGGGGCACAGGCTGGGGCGAGGCCGGCTACATGCGCATCGCCTACGACGCCGCCAAGGTGTCCTGCTCCGTGGCCTATCTCACCTATCCGGCCCTGCCGGCCTCCCTCCCGGCCCTGGGACCGCTGTTGCTGCAGTAGCCCCGGCCCGGAGCGGCTGTCTTCCCCGCCCGGCCCCATCCCGCCCGGCCCCATCCCGCCCCGCCTGTCCTGCCCGCGCTGCCTGTCCTGACTCGTCTGTTTGTCCTGCCCGTGCTGCCTCTTCTGCCTGTCCGGCCTGGGCTGCCCGCCGCCGCAGCCCAGGCCGGGGAACGCTTGCCAGAGGCCTGCCGCGCCCTGTAGTGTCCGAGCATCTCCCGCCGCGCGCGGGGTTTTCTGCGGAGGTTTTCTGTGGGCGAGCAAGCGCGTACCAGTTTCGACGTCATCGTGGTCGGCGGCGGTCCGGCCGGCCTTTTTGCCGCCTATTACCTGAGCCTGCACTCGGAGCTGTCCGTGCTGCTGCTGGAAAAAGGCAAGGCCCCGGGCAAACGCCGTTGTCCCATCAAGGGGCACACCGACTGCATCAAGTGTTCGCCCTGCAACATCCTCTCGGGCATCGGCGGGGCCGGACTCTTTTCCGACGGCAAGCTCAATTTTATTCCCAAGCTCGGCAAGACCGACCTGACCCAGTTCATGCCCCTGTCCCAGGCCACGGCCCTTATCGAGGAGACCGAAGCCATCTTCACCGGCCTTGGCATGGACGGCCCTGTGTATCCGACCGACATGGACAAGGCCCGGGCCATCCGCAAGGAAGCCCGCAAGCTCGGCATCGAACTGCTCCTCATCCGCCAGAAGCATCTGGGCAGCGACCATCTGCCCGACCACATCGCGGCCATGGCCCAGGGCCTTGCCGCCCGCGGAGTCACCATCCGCACCAATGAAACCGTGCGCGACGTCGTCGTGGTCAACGGTCGCGTGGCCGGGGTTGTGACCAACCACGGCAACTACGAGGCCCCGGCCGTGATCCTGGCTCCGGGGCGCGTCGGCGCGGAATGGATGGGCCAACTGGCCCGCCGCCACGAACTGCCTTTTTACCAGCGCGGCATCGAGGTGGGGGTGCGCGTCGAGGTCCACAACGAGATTCTTTCCGATCTCACCGACATCATCTACGACCCGACCTTTTTCGTGCGCACCCGCAAATACGACGACCAGACCCGGACGTTTTGCACCAACCAGGGCGGGTACGTGGCCCTGGAGAACTACCAGGATTTCGTGTGCGTCAACGGGCACGCCTATATGGACCGCAAATCCGACAGTTCAAACTTCGCCTTTCTGTCCAAGGTGGTCTTAAACGACCCGGTGTCGGACAATCAGGCCTACGGCGAGGCCATCGGCCGGCTGGCCACCATGATCGGCGGCGGCAGCCCCATCCTGCAACGCTTTGGCGACCTCAAGCGCGGCCGCCGGAGCACCTGGAGCCGCATCCGCCGGGGCAGCGTCGAGCCGACCCTGACGTCGGTCACCTGCGGCGACATCGCCATGGCCCTGCCCGAGCGCATCGTGGCCAATCTGGTCGACGGCCTGGAGCAGTTAAACGCCGTGGTGCCGGGCGTGGCCAACGACGAAACCCTGCTCTATGCGCCGGAGATCAAGTTTTTCGCCACCCAGATCGACACCACCTCCGAGCTGGAGACGGCCATTGGCGGCATGTACGTGGCCGGCGACGGCCCGGGCGTGGCCGGCAACATCGTGTCGGCAGCGGCCACGGGGCTGATTCCGGCCAAGGCGATTCTTAAAGGCAAGGGGTAAGGGGAAAGACCGCAACAAATCTTGACTCTTGGCCGGACACGCCCGGCCAACCCGGCCACGCTTCCCTGCCCTGGCGTCAGTCCTTGACCGCCAGGCACTGCACGCAATTGCGGCCGGAGGATTTGGCTGCATACAAGAGTTTGTCCGCCACAGCCACCACTTCAGAAAAGGTCCGGTCCGTGGTGCAGCGCATCGTGGCGACGCCAAAGCTCGCGGTGACGACGCCTGCCGTGCTCGATCCCTGATGGGGAATGGCCAGGTCCTCGAGAGCCCGGCGGATCTGTTCCGCTATGGCGCAGGCCCCGTCAAGGTCGGTCATGGGCAGGATGCAGGCGAATTCCTCGCCGCCGTAGCGGGCCGCCAGATCCGTGGCCCGGGAGGCGTTGGCGGCCAGGATGCCGCCGATGCGGCGCAGGCAGTCGTCCCCGGCCACGTGGCCGTAACAGTCGTTGAAGGCCTTGAAATGGTCGACATCGGCGAGAATCAGCGACAGCTTCTCGCCGGACCGGGTATGGCGGGCATATTCCCGGGTCAGCACCGCGTCGAAATGCCGTCTGTTGGCAATGCCGGTCAGCGCATCGGTCTTGTTGAGCCGTTCCAGCTTGCGGCGGTACTGCTCGTCCTTGCTGCGCAACGACGCCTGGGCCGCCTCCAGCTCACTGTCGCTTTTGTCCTTGGCCAGAAGCAGCATGCTAAAACCGCTGACGATCATAATGCCGTAAATCGAGGGCACCATGACGGCGTAGATGATCGCGCCGAAGGGTTGGAAGCTCTGGGCCACGTCAACGGCCAGCCACAGGACGTGGGCCAGAAACAGCAGGGTCACCAGCAGATAGCTCGCCCCCAATACCCAGCGCAGCAGGGAGCCGGCCCGGTTGTGCCGCAGCAGGACCACGGCCGGCAGGGCGTAAAAAACGGTATGGACGGCAAACACCACTGCGGCCCGGTTCGGCGGCGGCAGCCAGAAGGTCGCCAGACACACGGCAACGATGGCCAGGGCAACAGGCGCATGGACCTGCCGCCCAACCCGGTGGCCGACCAGATAGCAGACGGCCCAGGCTTCGTAGGCGCAGCCGAGCAGCAGCAGGGTATTGGCGCTGGCAATGGTTGCAAACTCGGGCGTCGGTCCCCGCTCAAAGAGGATGAGGGAGCCGACAGCCTGGAGAAATTTCGCGCCGGCCCAGTAGGGAATGCGTTGCGAGGGTTCTTTGCGAAACTGGTCAAGCAGCAGCAATAAAAAAAAGAGGAACGAACCAATAGCCAACAGCAAGATGATCGTTCTGGTGTCCATCGAGTACGTCATGACGGATTCTGGTCGTCGCTCCAAGCCGGACAACAAGACGGCTCACGGTTCCAGGCCCTCTGCCCGCAGGGGCAACGCGGGTCCTGCTTCCTGCACGCCCCAGCCGACGGGGCTTCAGGCCCCAACAGCCCTCCCGCACCGCCGGCCGGCCGGCCTCCCTAGCGCAGCCGGCGGCTGGACAGGCTCCGCTCGTCGTCGGCCATCAGCAGCCAGATGGCAGCGGCCCAGCCCCAGACGGCGTTGACCAGCACCACCACAAGCGGCGTCAGATTGCCGAGATCAAGCCCCATGTAGCCCTTGCCAAGCTGATTGGGGAAAACAACGAACAGCTGCACCAGGGTCGGTCCCAGGCTCACCGCCAGCCCGCGCCAGAAGAACGAATTGACCATGAAACGGGGCACGAAGGCCAATCCCCAGATGGCGCCCCAGACCAGGCGCTGGTACAGCCAGGGCTTGGTCCACTCCGGGGCAAGGGTCACGCCGATGGCCGCTGTCCAGCCATACGCTCCGGCCATCCACACAAACACGCTGTTGGCCAGCGCGCCAAACAGGCCGCCGGTTGCACAAATGCTGGCCCAGGCGAAAATGTTGCGCATCTCGTCCTCCGCAGAAGGCCGCGTACGGCCGCGTCAGGGTCAGTAGGGTCGGCTCAGGATGGAAATGGAGCGTACCCGGTTAAGCAAAATATGACTCGGCCCCACCGCCGGCACTTCCTCGCCGGCCCGAAGCGTCGTCACCACGGCCCGGCCAATGACCAGGCGGCCGTCACGCCCGCTGTTGCTGAATGTATGAAATCCCCACATGTTGTGGAAGAGCACCGGCCGGCCTTTATACTGGCCGACATAGACCATGATGTGCCCCTGCATCCAGACCAGGGAGGCAAAGGGGATCCCCTGGCTGACGATGGTGGCCTCCTTCTGCTCCCCGGGCATGTCGCCAAGGGGTATGGAACCGCCGTAGGCCGCCTGGCTGGCCGAGTTGCGGGGCAGATAGATGCCAAAAGGCGCGAACAGGTCGTGGGTGAGGGCCGAACAATCGCGCCGATCATCCAGCCCGCCCCAGCCGTAAGGCTGGCGCATCATCTGGTTGCCGACGGCGGCCACGTTTCGCGGCGTCATGACCATGGGCATGGCCACGGCCGCGCCGGCCGGGAGCCGTACCCGACGCAGCTCGGCCAGGCCCGTCGCCCCGCGAACCGGCACAGAGACCGTCGCCCCGCCGGAATCCACCGGCCCGGCCAAGGGGAAGATGGCTCCGATATCGACGCCCTGGCCGATTTCCGCCACCTGGACATTGTCGCGGACAACCGCGGCCAGTCGCGGCGAGGAAAACTCGCGCATGACATTTTCATCGACATAGACCACATCTGCAGCCGGCATCCAGCCATGGGTCAGGGCCGATTCGGTATAGAGCCACGAGCCGTCGCGGCTGGCGTGGATAACCAGGATGGGCGTGGCCGGCGGCAGCGAGGTGTGCTGGAGATAGTCGAAAGGATAGCCTTCGCCGGGCAGGCTGGGATCGAGAAAGCGCGGTTCGTTGGTGGGCATCCCGCGTTGGCTGGTGTTTTTGACGGTAATGGCCTTGCGCACGTTGTTGGGAAAGGCGCGCAGATCGGCCCCGGCCAGCAGACTGGCGGCCGACCCGGGATCGTGGGGCACGCCCTGCGTCCCGAAGCCGGGATGTTTCTCATAGGCCTGGAAAATTTTTTCCACATCGCGCCGCTGGGGGCTGGGCTTGGTCAGGTACCAGGGCTTAAGCCAGGCCTGAAGAAACCCTTCCATGCGCAGCGCCGTCTGTTCCTTGGAAAAAAGCGGCCGGTCAGCGGTGGCCGGGTCCAGATAGGCGGTTAAATCCTGGGGCAGGACGCGAATGTCTTCGACTTCGCCCGGGCCTTTGGGCGTCCCTGACGGAACAAGCGGCGGGGCGACGGGCGGTTTGGCGCAGCCCAGCAATAAAGCCAGGACCAGCAATACGGCGTAGGCGGGCAGGCGCTTTAATAAAACACGCATGGCAAAGGCTCCCTTGACCGGCTTGACGTCCGGTGCGGCGGCCGATTAACCGGCCTTGCGGAGGGTAGACGTTGACGCAGGCGAAAACAAGCCCCACCCGGGGTCCGGGATGGGGTAAAATTGCGGCAGCCCGGCAAAAACCGGTCCTCGACGTCGTTGCCGCGGCCGCCCGGCTGGCCCAGCGCCTGCCCCGGCCCCTGCCGGTGGCGGTTCGGGTCAGCGCGCGGGCCAAAAATGTAGTGTTGCGGCTGCTTCCGGGCCGGGGCCTGGAAGTGGTGGCTCCGGCCGGGGTCGAGGCCCATTTGCTGGTGCAGGCGGTTGACGCCCGGCGGGAATGGATCGCCGCCGCCTTCGACCGTTTGGCCGCCGAGGGCATCGCCGTGGGACCGGCCGCCGCTTTCCAGCGCCCAAGCCGCTTGGTGCTGACGGCCTTTGGCCGGGAATGGGGCGTGTCCTACGCGGCCCGGGATCGCGCTACGGGCTGCACGCTTTTGGCCCGGGGGCCGGGGCAGGTGGCGGTCAGCGGCGCCGTGGATGATCCGGCGGCCGTGGCCGGGGTGTTGGCCGCCTTTTGCCGCGACCGGGCCGCAGCCTTGCTGCGTGCCGCCCTGGCCGAGGTCAGCCGGGAGTCGGGGCTGACCTATACCGGGCTGACCGTCCGAGCCCAGCGCACCCGCTGGGGCAGTTGCACGATAAAAGGCCGCATCAGCCTCAATTTCACCCTGGCCTTTCTGCCCTGGGAACTGTGCCGGCTGGTCCTCTACCACGAGCTGTGCCACACCGTTGAGCTCAACCATTCCAAGCGGTTCTGGGATCTTCTGGAGTCGCACATCCCGGGCTGCCGGGCCCTTGACGCCCAGTTGTCCGCCGCCCGCCATCACCTGCCGGGCTGGCTGGCTGCGGCGGCTACGGGCTGACCCGTCAGTCGGCGAGGCCGCAGCCTGGCCGCTCCACCGTCACCTCATCCAGATTTTCGCCGCAAAAATAAAAGACGGTCATCGGCTCGTCGGCCAGACGCAGCACCACGATCCGGCCAAGCGGGCCGTCGGCGGCAAGCGGCATGAGCGCCTCGCACACGGCCGCGCCCTCTTCCGGGGAGCAGGCATCACAAAAGACCTCGAAATGGAGCGCCTCCGGTCCGGGCACCACTTCCAGCCGCGTCACCCCGAGTCCCGAAAGGGCCTCTTCCAACACCGACCCGGCCTCGGACTCGATCGCAGCCACACGCTCAAACGAATAGTCTTCGGGATAGCGAATTTCGCCCAACAGGCGACAGGCAAACGCATCCATGGCCTCTCCTTTGGCTTTTTGTGCCCGGGTATCATGCCCCAAAAGCGGCTGCAACGGCCATCGGGCTTGTGCGACGGACGGCAGGGGGATACAGTAATGGGAGCGCGCAACGCGGGAGGACGCATGACACCGAGAAGAAGAAAAGGAAACCCCAAGAAGGCCCCGGGTACCGGCATTGATGCCGCTGCCGTGGTGCGGGTTTTCCGCGAAAGCGGCAAACCCATGGCCGAAAAGGATATATTGCGCCAGCTTGGCGCACCGCGCGCCCAGATGCACGAAGTATTCACCGTCCTTGAGAGCCTGCAGGAAGCCGGGAAGATCATCCGGGTCCAGCGGGGATTTGGTCTGGTCGAAAGTATGCGCCTGGTCACGGGCGTTTTGGAAATAAGCCGCTCCGGCGTGGGCTATGTGTTGCCCGAAGACAAACGCCGTAAAGATATTTTCATCCATCCCAAGGACATCGGCGACGCCTGGCACGGCGACCGGGTCGTGGCCGCCGTCACCCGGGAACGCAAGGATAAAAATCACGAAGGCCGCGTGGCCCGCGTCATCGAACGCGGCGTCGCCACCCTGCCCTGCCGGGTGATCAAACGCATGGCCCCGGACCTGTTCCTGTGCCGCCCGACCGATCCCCGCCACACCATGAGCTTCATGGTGGACTACCTGCCCCCCACCCCTGAGGACCCGATCCCCCAGGCCGAGGACATCTTAAACGTCGCGGTGGACGAAAAGCTCGAATTCAAGCTCTATTCCGGGCGCGGTCTGGAACTGCTCGGGGCCCAGGGCGACATCGCCGTCCAGGAACGCCTGGTTAAACTCAACCATTCCATTCCCGGTCCCTTCCCCGCCAAGGTCCTGCGCGAGGCCGAAGCCTTGCCGGATCAGCCGGCCGAAGCCGATTTCGCCAAGCGCAAGGACCTGCGCGACCTCGACTTCGTCACCATCGACGGGGTCAAGGCCCGGGACTTCGACGACGCCATATACGTCAAAAAACGCGGTCCGGCCTTCACCCTCTGGGTGGCCATCGCCGACGTGTCCCACTACGTGCCCGAAGGCAGCGAGCTGGACAAAGAGGCCCTGGAGCGCGGCAATTCGTATTATTTCCCGCAGTCGGTGGAACCCATGCTGCCCGAACGCATCTCCAACGGGCTGTGCAGCTTAAACCCCCATGTGCCGCGTCTGGCCATGGTGGCCGAGATCGATTTCACGGCCAAGGGCGTCCCCGGGCGCACGGATTTTTATACCGCTGTCATCGAGAGCAAAGCCCGGCTGACCTATTCCCAGGTCAACCGGGCCTTGATGCTTGGCGACGAGACCGAACGCGCCAACGTTGCAAGCGTGCTGCCCATGCTGGAGACGGCCGAAAAACTGGCCCGGGCCATCAATGCCGTGCGCGCCGCCCGGGGCAACCTCGACTTCGACCTGCCGGAACCGGAAATCCTGTTTAACCTCCAGGGCGAGGCCGAGGACATCCGGCCCAAATCCCGCCACTTCGGACACCAGATCGTCGAGGAATTCATGATCGCGGCCAACGAGGCCGTAGCCCGCTTCCTGACCGAACGCGAGGCCCCGGTGCTCTACCGCGTCCACCCCGAGCCGGACCCGGCCAAGCTGGAGGCCTTTTTCAAGCTGCTCGGCACCACCGACATGGCCACGAAGCTGCCGGCCACCCCCGGCCCGGGCGATCTGGCCACCGTTCTTCACGACGCGGCCGGCTCGGACATCGACTTCCTGGTCAGCCGGATGGCCCTGCGCACCATGATGCAGGCGGCCTATTCGCCCAAAAACGACGGCCACTTCGGGCTGGCCTCCACCTGCTACTGCCACTTCACCTCGCCCATTCGCCGCTACGCCGATCTGGTGGTCCACCGGTCGATGAAGACGGCCATTGCCGGCAAACCGGCCTCGCAAAAGCTTGTGGCCAGGCTGCCCAAGGTGGCCGAGCACATCAGCCGCCGCGAACGGGTGGCCATGGAAGCCGAGCGCGAGATCCTAAAGCGCGTCACCGTGCTCTTTTTGTCCGACAAGGTCGGCCGGTCCTTTACCGGCGTCATCGGCTCCATTGCCGACTTCGGCTTCTGGGTGGAGCTTAAAGAGGTCATGGCCGAGGGCATGGTGCGCCTGTCGAGCCTGTCCGACGACTACTACAAGTTCATCCCGGAACGCCACGAACTGCTGGGCGAACGCACGGGACGGCGTTTCCGCCTCGGCCAGCCGGTGGACGTGGAGCTTTCCGGCGTGGACCTCGGCCGACTGGCCGTGGACCTCTCCCTGATCGAGGGCGGACAGGCCCCGTCAGCTGAGGCCGCCCCGGCCAAGCGCAAAAGCAGAAGACGGAGACGATGACCACCCGCCGCCCGACCAATCGGCTGTATCTGGCCTGTGGCCTGCTGTGGCTGGTCGTGGCCGCCGCCGCTGCCGCCTGCGACTGGCCCACTGCGACCCGACTGGCCGAGCAGCGCTACCGCATGGCCCTGTTGACGGCCAATGCCGTGGACAAGACGTTTCTGCCCACGTTTGCCGTCGAGGGCGACGACCTCGACGGCCCCTACCAACGGCTGGCGGCTGATTTCACGGCCCGGTTCGGACCGCGTTTCAACGTTGCCGCCATCGAAGCCCGCCACAATGCGGCCCTGGCCGGTCTGACCGGCGACCGCTGGCGCATCGTTTGCTTCACCCTGGCCGCCACAGCCGCCATCTGGTGGCTGTTGGCAACCATACGCGCCGTCCTCCCGCCCCCTTTCGGGCGGCCCTGACCCGGAGTACCCATGGCTGCAGGCCTTTTCACCCGTCTGGCCCTTGCCGCAATCGCAACCGCCCTGCTCGGCCTGCCGGCCCTGGCCGCCCCGATCCTGGCCGCCGCCGAAACGACCACGCTGTCCATCCCCGGCACCGGTGACAGCCAGGACCTGCTGCGCATCCTGGCCCAACGCTTCATGCGGGACAATCCCGACATCCAGGTGGAAGTGCCCGATTCCGTGGGGACCACCGGCGGCATCCGCTCGGTCCTGGCCGGCAAGGCCGAACTGGCGCGCACGGCCCGGCCCCTTCGCGCCGACGAAATCGCCGAGGGCCTGACCGAAACCGTTTTTGCCAACGTCCCCGTGGTCTTTGCCGTCCACCCCTCGGTGACCGAGGTTGCAGGCCTGACCTCGGACCAGGTGCTGGCCGTTTTCTCCGGCAACGCCAAAGACTGGTCGGCACTCGGCGGCCCATCCCTGCCCATCGCCCGGGTCTGCCGCGAGACGCCGGAAACGGCCCGGGTCATTATTAACGCCGCCCTACCCGGTTTTGACGCCACCGGCTGCCAGGATCAGGCCATTGCCTACACCACGCCCGAAGCGGTCAACCTGGCCACCGGCCATCCCGGGACCATCGGCTACTTCTCCTTGCCGGCCATAGCCGCCACGCCGCTCGTTCCCCTGGCTTTAAACGGCGTGGTCCCCAGCCTGGAAAATATCGGCCGCAAAGCCTACACCCTGACAATTCCCTTCGCCCTGGTCTACAAGCCGCCCCTGTCGCCGGCCGCCGCCCGATTTCTCAAGGCCCTGGGCAGCCCGGACGCCTTGTCCCTGATGACCCGCCTGGGCTGTCTGCCCGTCCTCGGGAAATCTGCTGCGCCCTGATGCTGCACTCCATCAAAACCCAACTCCTCATGGGCCAAATGACGTTGGTGGCCCTTTTAACCCTGGCTCTTGGCGGCGGCATGTTCCATCTGGCCGTCGACATCCTGGAACGCAAGGAACTGGAAAAGGTTCGCCTGCTGGCGGCCGGATTGGCGCGGGAAACCGCCCTGGCCGTCAATGAGGGCGAAACGCACCTGCGGCTTATGGCCAGCAGCTCCAGCCTGGACCGCTTCGAGCACGCCCACGACTACCACGTCCTGCAAGCCCTGTTCGACCGCTACCGGGGACTCTTTACTTCCCTGGCCTACGTCAACGCCCAAGGCGTGCGGGAGTATGCCGCAACCGGCGCGGGCTACACCGATTCGGCCAAGGCCGCGCCGGATGATTCCCTGGTCACCCAGGCCCTGGCCGCGCCGGGAACGGTTGTTTCCGCCCTGCGTCCGACCGGCGACGGCCGGCCGGCCTGGCTGCTGTTGGCCCTGACCCGCGAAGACTCCTTCGGCCGGCCCCTGGGGGTGTTCCTGGGCGCCCTGCCCGTGGCGGCCATTGCCCGGTCGGTCACCGAACTACGCCTGGAACATGGCGGTTATGCCGTCCTGGTCGATGGGCACGGCATGGTGCTGTCGGTGGCTTCCCCGGATGGCCGCCAGATCCAGGTCGCCGAAGCGTCTCATGGAGCCGAGCCCCTGGCCGACGGCAGCGACGCCGGCGGCCAGGACCTGTTTAACGGCGAACCGAACCTTATTGGAGCGGCCCCGCTGGGGCTGCATGGCCTATCGATCCTGGTGGTGCTGCCGCGTCAACGGGTTATTGACGCGGAGATGAACCGGTTGCGGCTGCTGGCCATGGTCGTGGCCGCGATAGCGGCTTTTACTGCGGTTCTGGGGGCCTTGTGGTGGACGCGCGGCATTACGGGCCCTCTGGCCCGGCTGGCGGCAACGGCCCGGGCAGTCTCGGGCGGCGACCTGTCGGCCCGCGCTCCGACCACCGGACCGTCGGAGACCCGGGAGCTGGGAGCCGCCTTTAATGCCATGACCGAGGGACTGGCCGCCTCGCACCAAGGCCTCACCCGGGCCAAGGAATCCCTGGAGCGAATTTTCTCCAACGTCAACGAAGCGTTGTGGGTGGTGGACGGGGATGGCCGGGTGTCCCTGTGCAACCGAGCCGGCTGCGCCATGCTGGGCTACGACGAGCATGAAATTCTGGGGACGCCGGCGGCGCGCTTGTTTGCCCCGGATGATCCCCTGGCGACGTTTCTGGAGTCCGCCCCGATCCAGAATCTGCTGGCGGCCGGCGGCCTGACGGGCCTGGAAAAGACCCTGTACGGCAAGGGAGGGCGCACCGTGCCGGTGCTCGTGTCTCTGGCCCTGTTGCGCGGTCCGGGCGAGGACGATGCGGGCGTGGTCTGTCTGGCTATGGACGTCACCGAACGCAAACGGGCCGAGGACCTCACCCGGGCGCGCAAGGCCGCCGAGGCCGTCAGCCGGGCCAAAACCGAATTTCTGGCCGTCCTGTCCCATGAACTGCGCACCCCGCTCAATATCATGCTGGGGATGCTCGAACACGTCCAGGCCCTGCCCCTGCCCCCCAAATCCATGGCCGGCGTGGGGCAAGCCCTCAAATCAGGCCAGACCATGCTTGAGGTCATTGCGGCCATGCTCGATTACGCCAGCCTGGAGGCCGAACGGGTGATCCTGCGCCGCCAGCCGTTTGCCCCGGGAATTTTGGCGCTGGATGTGGCCTCCCGCTTTGCCGATACGGCCCAGGCCAAGAATGTGGCCGTGACCGTTGACCTGTCGCCGCTGTTGCCGGCCGCCCTGGTCGGTGATCCGACGCGCCTTTGCCAGGTGCTGACCAATCTGCTGGGCAATGCCGTGCGCTTCACCATGGGCGGCGAAGCCAGCCTGTACCTGGGCGGTCAGGCGGTGGGCACGACCTGGCAGTTCTTGGCCATTATTGTCGACACCGGCATGGGCGTGACCGACGCCAAACTGGAGTACATCTTCGAGCCGTTCACCCAGGAGGACGGCTCCTCCACCCGCCGCTTCGGCGGCCTGGGCCTCGGTCTGGCCATCACCCGCCGGCTGGTTGCGCTCATGGGCGGGACCATCTGCATGGACAGTCGTCCGGGCCAGGGCACAGCCGTGTACGTAAGCCTGCCCCTGGAGATGGACGTCGCAAGCGAGCACGTCAGACGGCCCGCTCCAGTCTCCTGAAGCAGGCCGTCGTCATTTGGCGGGACAGTGTCGCCGGCTATTTCGGCTGGCCGGAGCTGATAAACAGTTCCTTGGCCGTGCCCGGCTCGAACTGGTAGCGGGCGGATTTTTCCCAGAAATACTTGCCGCCGTCATTTTTGAGCACCCAGAAATCGAAATCCCAGTCCTCACGGCGATCGCCGTGCTCGTTTAAGGCCAGCCAGCCCGTTGCCCCGTACATGCGCTCGCAGGTCGTAACGAACCCCTGTTTGAACCGGGCGAAATCCGTGGTCCCGCCGACCCACTGGGCCGTGAAGAAGGCCGCCCAGGCGGCATCGTAAGCCACAACGCTCTGGGTGTCGGGGAAGGTGTCGGTCTTGTCCTGGATGCGACGCTCCACCTGCCCGTAGACATTGGCCCCGCCCTCGCCGTAGCGCGGGCTGGACAGCCGGGTCTTCATGGCCGCCGCCGCACTCTCCGGGTCCTTGGCAATGACGTCGAGCATGGCCGTGGCGCTGGAACCGTACCAAGAAAGCCCGGCCAGCTCGGGCCGCTTGGCCACCGCCTTTAAAATGGGCACGATCTCTTCGCCGCCAGCAAAATAGATGGCCACCTTGGGGGATTTGCCGCTGTGCTGGGCCTGGGCCACCTGTTTGGCCAGATCATCCAGGATGGGCGCGAAATCCTTGCGGTCGGCCGCATACCGGCTGCCGGGCAGGGCCTCGCCGCCAAGCTGCTTGAACCGGGCCTTGACATGCACCGTCATGTCGTCGCCAAACCGGTCGCCCCGCCACAAGGGCACAATGGCCGTGGCCCCTTCCTGACGCATGAGCCCGGTGACCGCCTCGGCCTGATAGGTGTCCGACGGCGAAAGGCGAAAGAGGTTGTCCCCCTTTTTCGACAGGAAAGGCCCGGAACTGCCCTGGCTGATGAGCAGGATATTGTTTTTATCGGCAAATTCCAGGCAGGCCTCGGCCTCGTCGTCGGAGAAGGGGCCGATGACCACCCGCACGCCCCGCCCGGCCAGGGATTTCAATTTTTCCAGGGCCTGCTCGGGATTGCTGCCTGTGTTCTCAAAAAGAAATGTCGCCTGCCCGCTCTGGCCCGAAGCGGCCAGATAGGCATTGATGTCGGCCTGGGCCAGATCCAGGGCGGCCCGGGACGTCTTGCCCGACTCGGCCAGGGAACCCGTCGCCGGCAACAACACGCCAAAGGTCATCGGCCCGGCTTTCTGGGCCAGCGCCGTCCCCGCCGTCAAGGCAAGCAGGAACAGGCAGCCGGCCAGGACGAAGCCACCCGACCACAACACGCCGACGCGACTGAAAATACTCTTCCCATGACCATCCATATCGGCTCCTTGGTCCCGGCGAAACGGGCCGGGCGTGGTGTGCAGCATACGCGCTTTCCGGCCATACCCGCAATGCGCCCAAAAAGAAACCGCTCGCTGCCGCCAGTCCTGACGCCGCGACCGGCGTCGCCATCCTGCCTTCCATCCGATCCCGCCGCGACCCGGGCCGGCCCGCCCCCCTTTCCAAGCTGCGCCTGTTGTCATATAGCCTGGGCAAGTATGGTTCGCCGGGGAGTTCCCGGCCCTCGTCCGGCCCTGGAAGTCCGACAATGAAAGATCCCGCACCCGATGCGCCGACCACCGCCCTGCGCCGTAAGGCCGAATCCCTGATCGCCCAGTCGCCAGAGGAGGAACTGGGACAGTTGTCTGTCGCGGACTTGGCCCGGATCATCCATGAACTCCGGGTCAACCAGATCGAGCTGGAACTGCAAAACGACGAATTGCGCCGCACCCAGGCCGAACTGGCCGAGACCCGCGACCGGTATGCCAATCTCTTCGATTTCGCCCCGGCCGGCTACTTCACGCTGGACCTGCGGGGCGTGATCCTCGCGGCCAACCTCAAGGGTTCGACCATGCTCGGCATTCCCCGAAACGAGCTGCTTGGCAAACCCTTTGTGGTGCGCGTGGCCCGCTCGGATCAGGCGGCCTTTCATACCGCTTTGCGTCGTACCCAGGAAACCGGCCGGCCCCAGACCTTGGAAGTACGCCTGACCCGGCGTGACGGCAGCCGTTTGAGCGCCGAGTTGACGGTCGAGCCGTGGTCCGATCCCGGCCAGGGCCAAACAGAAACGACCCTTCGCATGATGGCTACCGACGTCACCACCCGCTGTGAAGCAGACGACGCCATGCGTCAGGCCAGCCTCATCCTGGAGGCCAGCCCGGCCTATCTCATCCGCTATCCCGTCATCGACGGCGAACCCGGACCGGTGTCCTTTGTCTCGTCAAACATCACGCGGTTCGGCTTTTCCCGCGAGGCCCTGCTCTCCGGAGCTCTTTCCCCCAAGAATCTGATCCACCCCGACGACCGGCAGCGGGTCGAGACGACCATGGGCGAATACGCCGCCTCCGGCCGCGACGCCTTTGCCCTGGACTACCGCCTCCTGACCCAAAGCGGCCAGACCCGCCACGTGACCAACCGCATCCAGTTCACCCGCGATGCCGCCGGCCAGGTCGCCGCCGTCCAGGGACTGGTCCTCGACGTCACCGAGAGCGTCCAGAGCCGACGCGACCTGGACATGGTGCTGGACAGCGCCCCCATCCCCATCGTCAAGGTGCGGCTGGCCGAAAACGGCGACCGCATCCTCGAATACCAGAATCCGGCGGCCGAACGCCTCTTTGGTCCCAAGGCCCGGGGAGCGTCCTGCAAGGACTATCTCTGCAACAAGGACTCCTGCCCGGTCGTGGCCGCCGCCTCAGGCATCGTGCGCGAACGGGAATGCGCCATAAAGACCTTAAACGGCGAACGGATCATGTACAAGACTGCCCGGCGCCTGCCCGGCACGACCAGCATCATCGAGGCCATGGTCGATGTGACCGAGCTTATGCGCACCCGCGAGCGCCTCACCCGGGCCATGGAGGCGGCGGAAACCGCCAACCGCACCAAATCCCAGTTCCTGGCCACCATGAGCCACGAAATCCGCACCCCCATGAACGGCATCATGGGCATGATCGAACTGGCCATGAGCACTGAGCTGACTCCGGAACAGCGCGACTACCTCGATCTGGCCCGCCAGTCCGCCGTCAACCTGCTGGAAATCATCAATGACATCCTTGACTTTTCGCGGATAGAAGCCGGGCGCATGGAGCTTGGACGCACCCAATTTGCCCTGCGCGACACCATGGGCGTGTGCGCGCGGCTCTATAGCGGCCTGGCCGCCCGCCACGACAACACCCTGGAAGTTGTCGTATCCCCGGACGTCCCCGAGATCCTTATCGGCGACCCCGGGCGGCTGGCCCAGATCGTAGCCAACCTTGTTTCCAACGGACTCAAATTTACCAAGAACGGGACGGTGCGGGTACTCGTCCAACCGGCTCCGGCCATTCACTGCCCCGTGTCCGACCCCAAAACCCCGTCGATGACCCTGCTTTTTTCCGTAGCCGACGACGGCATCGGCATCCCCCGCGAGAAACACGCGCGAATCTTTGAATATTTCACCCAACTCGACGCCAGCCTCAACCGCGGAGCCGGCGGCACCGGCCTTGGGCTGTCCATCAGCAGCAATCTCGTCAACCTCATGGGCGGACGCCTCTGGGTCGAATCCGAACCCGACCTGGGCAGCACCTTCTTTTTTACCGCTGTGTTTGAAATTCCCCCCGCCCAGCCGGCTCCGGCCCAGAAGACGCCGGCCAAGTCGCTGGGCACGAAAACGACGACGCCGATGTCCATTTTGCTGGTGGAGGACAACCTCATCAACCAGCTTGTGGCCAAACGGTTGCTCGAACGGCGCGGCCATACGGTCACCGCCGTCGACTCCGGCCAGGCCGCCCTGGATCTGCTGTCCACGACGCCTTTTCACTGCGTCCTCATGGATGTCGAGATGCCGGGGTTAAGCGGCCCGGAAACGTTGCGCCGTCTGCGCAATGTCGAGACCTTCGGCGAGGCTGCCCAAACGGCAGTGATCGCCCTGACCGCCCATGCCATCAAAGGCTACCGCGAACAAATGCTCGAAGCCGGCTTTGACGACTATGTGCCCAAACCCATCGACATGAACGAACTCGATGCGGCCCTGGAGCGTATTGCCGCCAGATGACCAGCCCGACGGACCGGCCCTGGCCGCTGTCCGCCAAGGAGTCCGCTATGCGAGTGCTCATTGTTGAAGACGACCTGGACGCTGCTGCCTACATGGTCAAAGGCCTCAAGGAATCCGGCTATGTGGTGGACCATGTGGCCGACGGACGCGAGGCCCTGTACCGGGTGGCGGCCGAAACCTACGACGCCGTGGTGGTGGACCGGATGCTGCCCGGCGTTGACGGCCTGACCATTGTCAAAACCATGCGCTCGGCCGGCAACCAGACCCCGGTGCTCATCCTCTCGGCCCTGGGCGACGTGGACGACCGGGTCAAGGGCCTCAAGGCCGGGGGCGACGATTATCTGGTCAAGCCCTACGCCTTTGCCGAACTGCTGGCCCGGCTGGAGGCGCTCCTGCGCCGGGGGCGCTCCGACGCCCCGGACACCATCCTCAAGGTGGCTGATCTGGAAATGGACCTGGTGGGGCGCTCGGTGCGCCGGGCCGGCCAGGCCATCGAACTCAAGCCCAAGGAATTTTCCCTGCTGGAATACCTCATGCGCCATGCCGGCCATGTGGTCACCCGCACCATGTTGCTCGAAAACGTCTGGGACTATTCCTTTGACCCCCAGACCAACGTCATCGACGTCCACATAAGCCGCCTGCGGCACAAGATCGACAAGGGCCACGACAAGCCCCTGCTCTCCACCATTCGCGGCGCCGGGTACAGTCTGCGTGATCCCAACTAAACTCCTGCGCTCCTCCACCCTTCGCCTGTCCATCCTGCACATGGCCGCCTTCGGCCTGTCGGTGCTGGTGCTGTTGTGGTTTATTTACACCTCCACGGCCGGCTTCATGGAACGCCAGACCGACGAGACGATCAACGCCGAGATCCAGGGCCTGGCCGAGCAATACAGCCAGCTGGGCCTGACCGGCCTCATCCGGGTCATCAAATCGCGGGTGGCCAAGGACAAGGCCGGATCGAGCGTCTATCTGCTCACCGACTGGAAATTCAATCCCCTGGCCGGCAACCTGCCCGAATGGCCCAAATTCAAGGACACCGGCTCGGGCTGGTTTGACGCCACCCTGGAGGATACGGAAAATTACGAGCCGCGCCGGGTGCGGATGCGCTATTTCCTGTTGCCGGGCAATTTTCATCTGGTGGTCGGACGCGACGTGTCCGAGCGGGTCAAGGTGGAGCGGCTTATTATCGATTCCCTGTTCTGGGGCCTGCTCCTGACCGTTGTCCTGAGCGGGGCCGGCGGCGTGCTGACCAGCCGCTGGATGCTCAAGCGCATTGACGTCATCACCAAGGCCAGCCGCGAGATCATGAACGGCGACTTAAGCCGGCGCATCCCCACCCGGGGGGCCGGCGACGAATTCGACCGGCTGGCCGAGAACTTAAACGCCATGCTCGACCAGATCAGCCGGCTTATGGAAGGCGTCAAACAGGTATCGAACAACATCGCCCACGACCTGCGCGGCCCCTTAAACCGCATCCGCTCGGGCCTGGAGATGTCCTTGACCGGCAACCAGAGTCCCGAGGGCTACCGCGAGGTCCTGGAACACACCATTGCCGAGATTGACGGGCTGCTGCAGACCTTCAATGCCCTGCTCACCATCGCCCAGGCCGAATCCGGGGCGCGCCGCCAGGATTTCACCGACATCGACCTGACCCAGCTGGCCGCCGACGCCGGCGAACTCTACGAGCCGGTGGCCGAGGAAGCGGGCTTGGCCTTCGCCCTGGCCCTGGACCCCGGGGTCACCGTGCCCGGCAACCGCCATCTGCTCTCCCAGGCCCTGGCCAATCTCCTCGACAACGCCGTCAAATATACCCCGGCCGGCGGCACGGTGAGCCTGACCCTCAAGGCCAGCCCGACCGGAGCGGAACTCTCGGTGGCCGACACCGGTCCCGGCATCCCGGCCGAGCACCGCGAACTGGTGCTGGAACGCTTCACCCGCCTGGAATCAAGCCGCAATACGCCGGGCAGCGGGCTTGGGCTGTCGCTGGTGGCGGCGGCGGCCGGACTGCATCAGGCCGAACTTCGCCTGTCCGACAATGTCCCGGGCCTGCGGGTCACCCTGGCCTTCCCGGCCGGCCGGGCCAAAAATTAAATTTTCGTTCATTTTGTGGACATTCCCGCTTCACCTCCGGGTCCTATAGAGTAACCAACGAATGAGGCAACGGCCCGTTCGGACCAAAAGACACACAAAACGAACCCTCTGCCTTGTTTCGCCGGATCAGATGGCCCCTCCCATCCCCAGGCGGTCCCAAGGACGCTCTCCCCCTCCTTGACGAAGCCCTCGCTCCCCGGCGAGGGCTTCCTTTTTAGGGAGCAGCGCAAAAAACAATTCCTAACCAGAATTCATGCAGCCGCCATCGCCGTTTCATGGGCCGGCTTTACATTCTCCCCAACGAAAGGCGGTTCCCCCTCAGCCGCCCGCCCTTGGCAACGTATAACCCAAAGCCCGAAGCGGTCCCCCTCCCGCAAGCGGCCCAGACAATCTCTCCTCCCTCCTCGAAAACAAAATCCCCGCTCCCCGGCGGGGATTTTGTTTTGCCGACTCCAGCGCAAAGTTCATGCGCCATCCATGCCCGTTTCATAATCGGGTCTTATCTGTACAGTGACGGAAGAGGCTTCCCCTCAAGCCCCACCGTCGCCAAGTCTGCTCCCGGAAGCACCATCCGGGGCCGACAAAGTACCGATTCTCTCCTCCCTCCTTCAAAAGCCCCCGCCTCCCCCGGCGGGGGCTGCTTTTTGGGCCTGCATAACAGCCCAAACCACATTCAACGCCAACCACCGGACGCTGCAAGTATTTTCGCATCCCTGTTGATTGCCTTTGGATAATATTTTACTATTTGGTTAATTCCCGCAAAAGTCCCCTGGCCTGCAACCTGTTGGCGGAGGTATCCCGTGACTGCGACTGCATCCGGTTCCGGCGTTGTCCTTGCTCTCCTGCGACGTTTTTCCCTGTCCTGGCGCTTCGTTCTTCTGTTGGTCCTGTTCACGGCGTTTGCTGCCGGCATGGTCCTGGCCTTTTCCACGGAACTGCATCGGTTGGAAGAGCATACGGTGCAATCGGCCCAGACGCTCATGCTTGACGGAGAGCGCCTCAAACTCGCCGTGGCCTCCAATGCCATGGCCGAGGCCATCGCTGCGGCCATCAAAACCGAGACGTCAGCCGAAAAACGCCTGGAAACCATCCGGGCCATGGTGGACACCTTCCGCTTTGAAGACGACAAATCCGGCTACTTCTTTGTCTACAAGGACACGGTCAACGTCGCCCTGCCGCCCAACAAGGCCAACCAGGGCAAGGACCTGGGAGATCTCAAAGACAAAAACAACGTGTACTTCGTGCGGGAACTCCACCAGAAAGCCAAGGCCGGCGGCGGCTTTATCGAGTATATCTTCCCCAAGCCCGGCCAGGGCGACCAGCCCAAGCTGGCCTACGCCGCCATGATTCCGGGCACGGACCTGTGGATTGGCACCGGCATCTATATCGACAACGTGGACCGGGCCAAGGCCGCCATCCGGGCCGACAACGAGGCCCGCATCAACTCGGCCCTGACCACCATCGTCGGCAGCGTGGCCGTGGGACTGGTTGTTCTGATCGGGGTCTGCGCTGTGATCATGGTCTCGGTGACCCGCCCCATCCGGCAGACCACCGAGGCGGCCATGCTCTGCGCCGCCGGCGACCTGTCCGTGCGCCTGGACGCCGTCGGCAACGACGAAGCCGCCCGGATGCAGGCGGCGCTCAATACCATGGTGGCCACCCTGCGCACCAACATGGACGACATTACGGCCAAGACAGCCGAGGCCGAAGACAAGGCCCAGGCCGCTGTCGCAGCCACCCGGCTGGCCGAGGAAGCCACCCAGAAGGCCGAACGGGCCAAGGCCGAAGGCCTGATCCAGGCAGCGGATCGCCTGGGCGGGGTGGTGGCCGTGGTGGGAACGGCCTCGGCGGAACTGTCGGACCGCATCGCCGAGTCGAGCCAGGGAGCCGAGGATCAGTCCCGGCGCATGACCGAGACGGCCACGGCCATGGAAGAGATGAACGCCACCGTCCTTGAAGTGGCCAAAAACGCTTCCAACGCCGCCGGCACCACCGACGCGGCCAAAGCCAAGGCCGTGGAAGGGGCCGAAGTGGTGACCCAGGTGGTGACGGCCATTGGCATGGTCCAAGAACAGGCCACGGGACTCAAGGCGGACATGGACACGCTTGGCCGCCAGGCCCAGGACATCGGCGCGGTCATGAACGTCATTTCCGACATCGCCGACCAGACCAATCTGCTGGCCTTAAACGCCGCCATCGAGGCGGCCCGGGCCGGGGACGCCGGCCGGGGCTTTGCCGTCGTGGCCGATGAGGTGCGAAAGCTGGCCGAAAAAACCATGACCGCCACCAAGGAAGTGGGCGACGCCATCCGGGGCATCCAGGCCGGGGCCAGTCGCAATGTGGGCAACGTGGACGCCGCAGCCGGGGCGGTCACCCGGGCAAACGCCCTGGCGGCCCAGGCCGGCGAAGCCCTGGCCCAGATCGTGGGGTTGGTGGAAAACGCCTCGGATCAGGTGCGCTCCATCGCCACGGCCGCCGAGGAACAATCGGCCACCAGCGACGAGATCAACCGGGCTGTGGACGCGGTCAGCGCCATCTCCGAATCCAATGCCCGGGCCATGGCCGAGGCCTCCCGGACCGTGGCCGAATTGGCCCGGCAATCCCAGGAACTGGCCGCGCTCATGGAAGAACTGGAAGCCGAAGGCCGGGGCGGCAGCAAGCCAAAGGCCCTGGTCTAGGAACCGGGCCGGCCGGCCCATCGGCCCCCGGTCTGGACTGCAGCCGGGCAGGCGGCGTGGCGTCGGGGCAGGCTCCGCATCCGGACACGGTGCGAGAGGCTCTTGCGTACAGAGGGCGGCGTGGCGTCGGGGCAACGGCCAGGCTCCGCATCGCCACAGGCCTTGGCTTTTAAGCGGCTGTCGCCGGCGAGGGCAGCCTGCGACAACCGCCCGGGAGCCCCGTTTATTCCCGAGGGGCACCGGCCTCAGGCCGTTTCTCCGCCCATTGCAACAGGGCATCCAGGGCCGGGCACAGGGCCTGCCCCCACGCCGTCAGGCGGTACTCCACCTTGGGAGGCACTTGCGGATACAGTTTTCGGGAGATCAGGCCGTCGGCCTCCAACTGCCGCAATTGCTGGGCCAGCATCTTGGGGGAAACACCTGGAATGAGCCGCTCTAACTCGCTGTAACGCTGGATTTTTCCACCAAACAAGTGGAATAGAATAATCAACTTCCAGCGTCCCTCAAGCACCTGCAGGGTTTTTTCCACATCCGCCGCCGCTGTTTCGGGCGTATAGGCTTTCCTCATGGGAAGTCCCTCACTTTTCGGTGCGTTCTTGCAGGGTTGCGAGCCTGGGCATAGTTTGGCCGCCAGTCGTTTTCAACAAAGAAGGTACCCGATTGGAGATCAAGCCATGTCCATGAATCTTGAACTTGCGGGCCAGCGCGTCCTGGTGACGGCCGGGACCAAGGGTATTGGCGGCGCTGTGGCCGGGCTCTTTCGCCACTACGGAGCCCGCGTGCTGGCTGTGGCCCGCACACAACCGGAAGATCTGCCGGATGACGCCTTTGTGGCCGCAGACCTGACCACCCTTGACGGCTGTGCCGCGGTTGCCCGGGCGGTTGGCAACCGGCTTGGCGGCGTGGACAGCATCATTCACGTGTTGGGCGGGTCCAGCGCCCCGGCCGGCGGTTTTGCCGCCCTGGACGAGGCGGCCTGGCACAGGGAACTGTCCCTCAACCTGTTTCCCGCCGTGCGCCTGGATCGCGCCCTGCTGCCCGGGATGCTGGCCCAGGGTTCCGGCGTCGTCATCCACGTCACCTCGATTCAGGATCGTCTCCCGCTCCCGGACTCCACGACGGCCTATGCAGCGGCCAAGGCGGCGCTGTCAACGTACAGCAAAAGCCTGTCCAAGGAGGTTTCCCCCAAAGGCATCCGGGTCGTGCGCGTCTCACCCGGCTGGGTCGAAACGGAAGCGGCCGTGGCCCTGGCCGAAAGGCTGGCCGCGAAGGCCGGCAGCGACTATGCAGGCGGCCAGCGGATCATCATGGATGCCCTGGGCGGCATTCCCCTTGGCCGCCCGGCAAAACCCCTTGAGGTGGCAAATCTCATCGCGTTTCTGGCCTCGCCCCGGGCAGCGGCCATCACCGGCACGGAGTATGTCATCGACGGCGGCACGATCCCGGTGGCCTAGCCGGGTAGTCCCGCCAGGAACCGCCAGGTCCATACGGCCCTGTGCCCCGGTGTTCTGCCTGTGCCCGCAGGCCCGGGCGCACACCCAGTCCCTCCCAACGAACCAGCCGACAAGGAGCGCCCCCATGGCTGCCTATCTGATTTTCATTCGCGAGAAGATGCGCGACGAAGCCGAATACGCCCTCTATAAACAACAGGCTCCCGCCGCCATGCTGGGCCACGACATCACGCCGCACGTCATTTACGGCCCCTGCCAGACGCTGGAGGGAGCCGAGGCCCAAGGCGTTGTCGTGCTTGAATTCGCCTGCGCCGAAGAAGCAAAAGCCTTTTACGGCAGCCCGGCCTACCAGGCGGCCTGCAAACACAGGCATCTGGGCAGCGACTATCGAGTCTTTCTGACGGAAGGAATTGAAAAGAACCCGCCGCTTGCGCCGTAATCCGTGGCTTGCCGCCGACGCCGGGCCGGACAGAGTCCGAGGGCGCTCCCCTAGGTCTGGAGCTGCTCGCCGGTCAGGCCGAAGCGGCGGGTGCGGTTCTGGTAGTCGCTTAAAACGGCGTCGAGATGGGCCGGGGAAAAATCCGGCCAAAGCGTGTCCGGGAAGGCGAACTCGCTGTAGGCCGATTGCCACAGGAGGTAGCCGGACAGGCGCATCTCGCCGCTGGTGCGGATGATGAGATCGGGATCGGGCTGGCCGGCGGTGTAGAGTTCCGCGGCCAGGGCCTCTTCGGTGATCCCGTCCGGCGGCGTCCCCTTGGCCGCAAGCCGGCGGCAGGCCCGCAGGATCTCTTCGCGTCCGGAATAATTGAGCGCCAGATTGAGCGTCATGGCCGTGCACTGGGCAGTCTTGGCAATGACGTGGCCCAGCACCTTGCGGGTGGCCAGCGGCAGTTCGTCGATCTCGCCAAGCACCTTGAAGCGAATGGATTGGGTGAGCAGGGTATCGAGCTCGCGGGTCAGAAACCGCACGAGCAGATCAAACAGGAACTTGACCTCCTCAGCCGGCCGGCCCCAGTTCTCCTTGGAAAAGGTGTACAGGGTCAGATGGCCGATGCCGAGCTCCCGGCAACGGGTGAGAATGGCCCGGGCCGACTCGGTGCCGGCCCGGTGTCCCTCGCTGCGGGGCAGCCCGCGCATGGTGGCCCAGCGCCCGTTGCCGTCCATGATGACGGCCACGTGGCGCGGCAGCGGAAGCGTATGGCTGTCCAGGGCTAGATCTCCATGATTTCCTTTTCCTTCTTGGAAAAGGCCTCATCGGTTTTGACAATATAGTTGTCGGTGAGCTTTTGCACGTCTTCCTGGCCCTTGTGCTGGTCGTCTTCGTTGATCTTCTTGTCGCTTTTCTTTTTCTTGAGGGCCTCGTTGGCGTCGCGGCGGATGTTGCGCACGGCCACCTTGGCTTCCTCGGTGTGCTTCTTGCCCATCTTGACCAACTCTTTGCGGCGATCTTCGGTCAGGGGCGGAATGGAGATACGGATGACCTTGCCGTCGTTGACCGGCGTGAGGCCCAGGCCGGACTTCATGATGGCCTTTTCGATGTCGGCAAAGGCTTTGCGGTCCCAGGGCTGGATGGTGATGGTGCGGCTGTCGGGCGTGGCCACCGAGGCCAGCTGGTCGAGCTGGGTGGGGGTGCCGTAATAGTCCACGCGCACGCCTTCGAGCAGGGCGCTTGAGGCCCGGCCGGTGCGCAGCCGGGAGAATTCCTTCTCCAGGGTGGCCAGCACCTTTTTCATCCTGTCTTCGGCGTCCTTGAGCACTGCCTGCATGTTATTCGCCTCCTCTGACAACGGTGCCGACGGGCTCGCCCGTGAGCACCCGGCTCAGGTTTCCTGCGGTAAACATGTTAAAGACCACGATGGGCATATGATTGTCCATGGCCAAGCTGATGGCGGTGGTATCCATGACCCGCAGCCGCTTTTCCAGCACGTCCATATAGGTCAGTTCATCGAATTTGACGGCGTCGGCGTGTTTGGCCGGGTCCTTGTCGTACACGCCGTCGACCTTGGTTCCCTTGAGAATGGCCTCGCTTTTCAGCTCCATGGCCCGAAGCGCTGCGGCCGTGTCCGTGGTGAAATACGGATTGCCGGTTCCGGCAGCGCAAATAACCACCCGGCCCTTGTCCAGATGGTGCAGGGCGCGACGACGGATATAGGGCTCGCACACCTCGCGCATGGTGATGGCCGACATGACGCGGGTGGACAGGCCCTGCTTCTCGAGGCCTTCCTGGACGGCCAGAGCGTTTAAGACCGTGGCCAGCATCCCCATGTAGTCGGCCGAAGACCGGTCCATGCCGGCGGCCTGTTCGGAGACGCCGCGAAAGATATTGCCGCCGCCGATAACCAGGGAAATCCTGGCTCCAAGGGCAGTGGCGTCCACGATCTCCCGGCAAAAATTGGTGATGGTCTGGTTGTCGATGCCAAAGGGCCGACCACCGGCCAATGCCTCGCCGCTGATCTTAAGCAAAACCTGGGAAAACCGCAAATTCGACATGGGGCACCTCGTGATAATGAGAGGGGTATCAGTCTGCCGGCGGGCCGTTGCCGGGCCGCCGCAGGCCGGCGGATGGTCCTTTGCTCCGGGGCTTGGCCGCTTGCCCCGGGAGCCTGCGCCAGCCCCGTATCTGCCCCCTCCCGGAACAGACCGTTGACGCCGCCTTCCGGCCTGGATGCGGGACCGCCTGCGCCCGGGCAGACGATCCCGGCCATCATGCCCGGGTCGGGCGAGAATGCAAAGGGTATCGCCGCCTCCGGCGACTCCAAAAAAAACGGGCCTTGCGGCCCGTTTGACAATCGGTGCGTGGTTGCCTAGGCGGTCTCGCCCAGGGCCATGCGGGTATACCGCCCGATCTGGACGTTTTCACCCAGGACGCCGATCAGCTCGTTGAGCAGGTCCTTGATGGTGACCTTGTCGTCCTTGATAAACGGCTGTTCCAGCAGGCAGATTTCTTTGTAGAACTTCTTGACCCGGCCTTCGACGATCTTCTCGGCAATGGCTTCGGGCTTGCCCTCTTCCATGGCCTGGTGCTTGAAGATCTCTTTTTCCTTGGCCAGCAGCTCGGCCGGCACGTCCTCGGGAGCCAGACACACCGGGTTGGCCGCAGCAATCTGCATGGCCACGTTCTTGGCGAACTCGACGAAGCGCTCGGAACGGGCCACGAAGTCCGTCTCGCACTTGATCTCGACGATGACGCCAAGCTTGCCGGTGGAGTGGATATAGGAGCCGATGACGCCCTCGGAGGTGTCGCGGCCGGCCCGTTTCTGGGCCTTGGACAGTCCCTTTTCGCGCAACCAGGCGATGGCTTTTTCTTCGTCGCAGTTGCACTCGCCAAGGGCCTTCTTGCAATCCATCATGCCCGCGCCGGTTTTATCGCGCAGGGCCTTCACGTTAGCAGCGGAAATGGCCGACATTGGGGAATCCTCCTACTCGACGGTGGTTTCGGGAGCGGTTTCGGGAGCGGCTTCAGGAGCCGCCGGGGCGACGGACTCGGGCGCTTCGTCCTTGTCCATGGCCGCTTCAATATCGACGTCCTTGTTCTGGGCCGCGCCTTCGAGGCAGGCTTCGGCAATGCTGGTGGCAAACAGCTTGATGGCCCGGATGGCGTCGTCGTTGCCGGGGATCACGTAGTCGATGACGTCGGGATCGCAGTTGGTGTCAACCACGGCCACGATGGGGATGCCGAGCTTGCGGCATTCCTGGACGGCGATTTCCTCGCGCTTGGGGTCGATGATAAAGGCCGCCTGGGGCAGACGATCCATGTTCTTGATGCCGCCGAGGTTGGCGGTCAGCTTGGTCACTTCGCGGCCCATCATGACGATTTCCTTTTTGGGGAAACGCTTGATGGTGCCGTCTTCGAACATGCGCTCCAGGAGCTTTAAGCGATCGATGCTCTTCTTGATGGTCTGAAAGTTGGTGAGCATGCCGCCCATCCACCGGTTGGTCACGGAGTACTGGCCGACGCGGTCAGCTTCCTTGCGCACGGACTCCTGGGCCTGACGCTTGGTCCCGATGAAAATGACGCGGCCGCCGCCGGTCACCACGTCGGAGATGAAGTCGTGGGCCTTCTGGTAGAGTTTGACGGTCTGCTGCAGATCGATGATATGGATGCCGTTTCTGGCCCCGAAAATGAACGGACGCATCTTGGGGTTCCAACGGCGCGTCTGGTGTCCGAAGTGGACGCCGGTCTCCAACAGCTGTTTCATTGAAACGTAAGGCATGGGAACTCCTTGGGTTTTCCCTCCACCCCGCCAGAGCAACCGGACCGTCCGGCACCCAGGATCAACAGGCAGGGCGTGCGTGTTTGATGAACAGCGGCTTGTAGGCCGCTTTTTTAAAAAAAGCAAGCGTCCATTCGGCGCTTATTGCAGGGGCGTGGCTTCGGGTTCGGCCCGGACAGGATTGATGAGCACGCCCACGCCGTCGATCTCCACGCGCACCTCGTCGCCCGGGGTGATGGGGCTCGGACCGGCCGGCGAACCGGAGAGGATCACGTCGCCCGGCAGCAGCGTCATGATCGAGGAGACAAAGCTGACCAGGGCAAAGGGCGAAACCACCATGTCGCTGGTGTTTCCTTCCTGGACGAGCTGTCCGTTGACAAACATCCGCAGGCCCAGCGCCGTCGGGTTGTCCACCTCGGTTTCGATCCACGGGCCGATGGGGGCAAAGGTGTCAAAGCCCTTGGCCCGCCCCAGGGTTTCGTCGAGGGCGCGCAGGTCCACGGCGGTCACGTCGCCCGCACAGGCATAGCCGAACAGGTATTTGGCCACGTCGGCTGCGGCCAGGTTGCGACAGGCCCGGCCGATGACCAGGGCCAGTTCGCCCTCGGCATCCACCCGGGCCGAGGCCTGGGGCAGCACGATGGCCTGCCCGGAACCGATGACGGCCGAGGGCGGCTTTAAAAACAGCATGGGCGCATCGGCAGCCTCCCGTCCCATCTCGCGCAGGCGGCTGCGGAAGTTGCCGGCGGCGCAGATGATCTTCGACGGCGTCACCGGCGGCAGCACGGCCACCTCGGCCAGCGGGATGGGATCGGGCAGGCCCAAGGCGCGGTCGAGACAGACAACGGTACTGTTTTCGACCACAAGCTGGGCGTAAAATGCGGCGTCGCCGTGGCGCACCCGAAGGACCTTCATTGCGCGTTCTCCCTTACAGGGTGATGACCAGCGGCACCACCACCGGGTCGCGTTCGAGGATCTTGCGAAAAAACCGCCGCAAGGCGGAGCGAATGCGCTCCTTGAGCAGATCGGACTGGCCCGGGGGCACGTTTTCGTAGATGTCGAGCACGATGCATTTGGCGTCTTCCAGCACGTGGCTGTAGTGCTGCTCGAAAACAAAGCCCTTGGAGAGGATGTTCGGACCAAAGGTCAGTTCGCCGGATTTCTCGTCCACCACCATGACCACGATGACCAAGCCCTCGCCGGCCAGCAGCTGGCGTTCCTTGAGCACGGTGGCCCCGACGTCGCCGACCCCTTTGCCGTCAACGTAGATATGCTCGACCGGGATGGCGTCTTCCATGCGGATAAGCCCCCCGCCAAAGGTCACGGGCTGGCCGTCCTCGATCACCAGGGCCCGTTCCGGGGCCACGCCGCAGGACACCGCAATGCGGGCGTGCTTGACCAGATGGCGATACTCGCCGTGGATGGGGATGAAAAACTTGGGCGAAACCGTGCGCAGCATGAGCCGCAGTTCCTCGGCATGGGCGTGTCCCGAGGCGTGGATGGCCTGGACACGCTCGTAGAGGACCTCGGCCCCGAGCTTGTAGAGGCGGTTTATAAGCCTCGTGATGGCCCGGATGTTGCCGGGGATAAAGCGCGAAGACAAAAGGACCGTATCGCCCCGCTGGATTTTCACCTGCCGGTGTTCGCCGTAGGCCAGACGCGACAGGGCCGAGAGCGGTTCCCCCTGGGAGCCGGTGACCAGCAGCACCACCTGATGGTCGGGCAGGCCCGGCAGCTCGTCCAGGCTGGCCTCGGTCCCGGGCGGAATGCGCAGATGGCCCAGTTCCCGGGCGATCTCGATGTTGGTGAAAAGGCTCTTGCCCGACACAGCCACCTTGCGGCCGGTGGCGTGGGCCAGATCGAAGACTTCCTGCATCCGCTGGATGTGGCTGGAAAAAAGCGTCACCACAATGCGGCCGGCGGCATCGGTGAAGATGTCGCCCAGGGCGGCCTTGATCTCGCGTTCCGTGAGGGCAAACCCCTCGCGTTCGGCATTGGTGGAGTCGGAGAGAAGCAGGGTCACGCCCGGCTTGGCAAAGCGCTTGATGGCCTCCAGATCGGTGGCGTGGCCGTCGAGCGGATTGCGGTCGATCTTGAAATCGCCGGTGTGGACGATGCGCCCGGCCGGGGTTTCGATGCCCAGGCCAAAGCCATGGACAATGGAATGGCAGACCGGGAAAAAGGTGACGCGAAAATCGCCCAGAGTGACCACGTCGCCGGCAGCCACCGGCTCAAACCGGGTGAATTCCCGCAGACTGTGCTCTTCGAGCTTCTTGCCGGCCAGGGCCAGGGTGAATTTCGAGCCGTACAGGGGCGCGTCGCAGGACCGCATGAGCCAGGGCAGCGCGCCAATGTGGTCTTCATGGCCGTGGGTGAGGACAATGCCCTTTAATTTATCGCGGTTTTGTAAAATGAAATCGAAACGCGGGATGACCACGTCGATGCCGAACAGGGAGTCGTCGGGAAACATCAGGCCGCAGTCCACGACGATCATCGAATCGCCGGAAACAAGGGCCATGCAGTTCAGCCCGATTTCGCCGAGGCCGCCCAAGGGGTAGAGGGTCACGGCGGGGGACGAATTCATGAGCGCATCTCCTGGTAGGCCGCGTCCATGCGGTCCCAAAGGTCGTTTTTAAAAGTATCGCGCTGTTTGAGCGAATAGGCGGCGGCAGCGTCAAAAGGCGGCAAGGCCCGGACCCGCACCACGCCGGGCGTCAGCTTCCGGCCATGCTTGGCCAGAATGTTCCCGGAGCCGGATACGATAATCGGGGCCACCATGGCCCGGCACTTCAGGGCCACGATCATGCCGCCGGTCTTGAATTCCTGGAGCCGGGAATAATCCATGGACCGCGTGCCTTCCGGGAAAACGAGCAGGCCCACGCCGCTGTCGACCAGATGCACGGCTTCCTGGATGGACTCCATGGCCTTTCGCCGGTTGCCCCGGTCGATGGCCACGTGGCCCATGCGGCGCATGGCCGGGCCGAACACCGGAATGGCGAACAGGCTCTCCTTGGCCAGAAAGCGGAAATTGTATCCCGGCAGCGCGGCGAAAAGAATCGGGATGTCCATATGGCTCTGGTGGTTGGCCATGAAAATGTACGTGGCCGCAGGGTCCAGGGCCGACAGATCGGCCTCGATGCGCACCCCGGCCGTCCATAGCAGGCACTTGGCCCACTGGCATTCAGACCAGTGGGAGAGCAGGCCGTTTTTGCCCACATGGGCAAACAACCAGCACAGACTGCTGAAAAAAAAAGTCAGCGGAGCAACCGCCAATTTAAACAGCAAAGCTCGCATACATCACGTCCGTTTGCACGTTGGCCAGGGCCGGGCCGGCCAGGAAATGGCCGGCCCGTTTTTCATCCTAGTTTCGCGCGCCAAAAAAATCCAGTCTTGCGGCCTGCCCAGAGGCTGATTCGATTTGCGGCAGCCTTGCATCGATGAGCCTTTTTTGGCACCACGGAAGCTGACGCGTCCCTTTGACCGGGCGCACCCAAAGGGGACCTGCATGAAAATTCTCATTGTGGACGACGATCCTCTTTCCCGTTTGACCCTGGAAGCCACCTTGTCCAGGTTCGGTCCCTGCCTCTGCGCTGAAAACGGCAGCGAAGGCCTCGACCTCTATACCCGGGCGCTTGATGCCGGCGAGCCGTTCTCCGTGGTTTTTATGGATATCCAAATGCCGATCATGGATGGACACACCGCGCTGACCGCCATCCGGGCCCTGGAAAAAGAGCGGGGCCTGCCCCCGGGCCGCGAGGCCAAGGCGGTCATGATCACCTGCCACGACGACGTCAAAAACGTGGCCACCTCGTTTTTCAGGGGCAACGTCACCTGCTATTTCACCAAACCCCTCAATCTGGCGGCCATGGTGGAAACGCTGAAAAAGGAAGCGGTGCTGTAGGTCGGAAGGGACCACAAATTCCCCAAAAAAGATTTTACAACGTCACAGAGAGGGGATATTTTCCGAAGATGCTTCCAAAAGATGCTGTGCGTCCGCCGGTTTCCCGCACAGCGACCGGCCGTCATCGCAAGGAGAGGATATGTCGCTGAAGAAAAAACCGCTCAAAAGCAAGCCCGTTTGCAAGGTCACGTTCACCCTGGCCAAGGAACAGGCCAAAGGGGCTGGCACCGTGCATCTGGTCGGAGAATTCAACGACTGGGACATCCATGCCGCCGCCATGCGTCGACAAAAAGACGGTTCCTTCACCGCCACCCTTGACCTGGACACCGGGCGCGAATACCAGTTCCGCTACCTGATCGATGGGGAAATCTGGATCAGCGACCCCGAGGCGGACAAGTACGCCTTCAGCCCGTTTGGCGACTGCGAAAATTCCGTGGTCCTGGTCTAACGTCGGCAGCCGGCGCTAACCGGCCCGGCGCTCCCCGGAACGCCCGGCCGGTTTGCGCCGGCTGTGCCCGCCCGGGCGCGGGGTAACGCTTCCCCAGCCTGCCCATGGCCGCCCAGATACGCACTGTCTGCCTCATCCATTCCTCCCTGGCCGGGGTCTTCAACCGCCTCGGGGTTTCCGCCGTGGTCATTGATCCGCCCATGGGCACGGCCAGCCTGCCAAGCCTGCTGGCCAACCTGCCCGAACCGCCCGACTGCGTCATCCACCAGGAACATCTCGGCAAACGCTTCATCCTGACCGATATTGAAGCCGCCCCCTGCCCCACCATCTTCTGGGCCCGCGACCCCCATCAAAATTTGTTCTGGCAGCGCCATTACGCCCGCCAGTTTTCCGCCGTGGCCAGCACCCAGCCCCATCTGCTCGATGCCTTTGCCGCGGCTGGCGCGGCCCGGACCGACTGGATCACCTGGCACGGGACCAGCCGCCCCTTTGTGCCCTTTGCCGCACGCACCCGGGCCATGGCCTTTGTCGGCCGCATCACCCCGCTTCGCCGCCGCCGCCAGTGGTTCGCCGACCACCTCGCTGCGGCCGGGCTCGTCCCCTGCCAAAACGCCCACGGCGAGGCCATGGCCGCTCACTACGACGCTGCCCGGGTCGCCCCCAACGAGTGTCTGGCCGGCGAGGTCAACCAGCGCCTGTTCGAGGCCGCGTCCAGCGGCTGCCTGCCCATCTCCGAACGCACCCCCGAGGCCGTGGCCGAACTGTTCGTGCCGGGCCGCGAGGCCCTGTATTACGACGACGTCCTGGAACTCGACGAACAGCTCCGCTTTGCCGCGGCCCATCCCGGGCTGATCGAGAAGATGGCCCGGGCCGCCCATGCCGCCGTGGGGGAGCGCCATCTGGTCGAGCACCGGGCGGCCGCCCTGCTCGCCCTGGCCGCCGAGGCCGTACACAGGCCGGGCAGCCCGGCCACAGGGCCGGCTGCGGCCGAAGCCACGGCCCTGACCTTTTTCCGCCTGTCTCGCAGCGAACAGCTGCCCCTGCCCCAGTCCGTGGTCTGGGACCGGCTCAGCGCCGCCCCGCCCACGCCGGACGTGATCGCGGCCATGCTCCACGTGGCCGTCGACATGGACGAGCGAACGCTGGTGGCCCAGCTGGCCGGCATATGCCTGGCCCGGCCCGACCTGGCCGCCAACGTCCAGGCTGCGGCCCTGACCTGCGCGGCCTGCTGGCGCATGGACGATCCGGAAGGGGCCAGACGGACGTACGCCGCCTATGTGCGGGCCACCGGCCGGACCCAGGCGGCCCGGTTGCACGACGCCTTTGACTACCTGCTTTTTTTCGCCGCCGCCCTCGAAGCGCGCGGCTATGACAGCGCGCCGGGCCTGCTCTTTAACCCGGACCGCCACCTGCCCGAAAACGCGGCCGAATGCCTGGTGACGGCCAAGCAGCTGCGTCCGGACTCCCTGGAAGTCGACCGCCGGCTGGCCGGGATCCTGAGCCGCCATGCCGGGGGGCAGGCCGAGCGGGTGGGGCTTTTGTCCAACCTGTCGCTCCATCGCCGCAACGACTGGGCCTTGGGCCTGGAGTTGGCCCAGGCCAACCTGCACGCCTTTCGCCGCGAACCCGGCCTGGAGGAAGCCATGGACGCCGCCATGGCCGCAGCCGGCCAGGGACAGCTGGCCCGCTTTTCCCGACGCCTCGCCCTGGCGGATCCCTCCGGCCGGCTGCGGGCCGAACTCCTGGCCCGGGGCCTGCCCCTGCCGCCGCTGGAGGCCGCCTCATGAGCCGGCCCCTTTGCGTGGTCCATTTTTCCACCACCCCGCTGGCCGGGATGCCGCTTCGCCTGACGGCCGCCCTGGCCCGCCACGCCGGCATCGAGGCCCGCCTCGTGGACACCACCCGCTTCGGGCTCTTTGGCCAGGACGTGGTCTTTGACGAGACGCCGGAGGCGGCCGTGGCCCTGGCCGAGCGGGCTGACATCATCCATCTGCACAATTACCTGGGCCTGGGCTCCACGGCCTTTGCGCCCCTTGATTTCGCCGCCCTGGCCCGGCGGGGCACGGCGGTGGTGCGCCAGTTTCACAGCACCCCGGCCCTGGTGGCCGGAACCATGGGCATCCCCGTGGCCGAGTTGCTGGCCGATCCCCTGCCGGCCCTGGTCATTGCCCAGTATCCCGAACGTCTCTATCCCCGGGCCTGGGTTGTGCCCAATTTCGTGCCCGAGGACGAACCCGGCTACCAGCCGGCCGACGGCCCGCCTGACGTCGACGTGTTTTTCAGCCACACCAAGACGGTCGGGGCCTTCGAGGACCGCTGGAACACCAAGGCCGCGCCGGAAACGGCCGCCCTGCTGGGGCAGCTTGGGCGCGACCACGGCATCGCCAGCGACATCGTCTCCGGCCTGCCCCTGGCAAAGGCCCTGGCCCGCAAACGCCGGGCCAGGATCGTCCTCGACGATCTGGCCAGCGGCAGCTACCACCTAACCGGCCTGGAAGGGCTGGCCATGGCCAAGCCGGTGCTGGCCTTTCTCGACGGCCGCTGCCTGGAACTCTTGGCCGCCTTTGCCGGCACCCCGCGCTGCCCCTTTGTCAATGTCCGGCTGGAAGAGGCCGGCCCGGCCATCCGGGCGCTGTTGGCCGATCCCGAAGCTGCAACCGCCGTAGGACTGGCCGGGCGCGACTGGCTGACCAGCCATTTTTCCGCCAGGACCCGGGTGGCCTATTACGTTGAGGCCTACGAACGCCTGTTGCGCGACCCGGTGAGCCTTTGCCGCCAGCCGGCCTTGGCCCTCGACGGGCCGGCCAGCCGGTTCTTCGCCAGCGCCCTGCCCGAGGCGGTGCACACGGCCCGGCGGGAACGCCATCTGGCGGCAACCGGCCACCCGCCCCTGCCCCTGGCCACGGGCCGCGACTTTCTGCCCTGGCGCATCTCTCAAAAAAGCCATTTCGCCGCCTTCACCCCGCCGCCGGAATTGGCCTTTCGCGACGCCGGGCTGGCCGATCTCAAATACTACCAGCATTTGCTGGCCTGGCAGGTCCTGTCGGCAGCCCTCCCGGCCGGGGCCAGGGTGCTGGAAATCGGCGGCGGCGTCTCGCCGCTTGGGCGGGTGCTGGCCGGGCGTTTCGCCTACACCAATCTCGACCCCCTGGCCGGGGCCGGCAACGGCCCGACCGGACTGCCGGCCGACCATCCCGGCCGGCTGGTGCGCGCCGCCCTGGGGGACTTGTCCGGCGACCTGCCGGACGCCGCCTTTGACGCCGTCGTCTCGGTCTCGGCCCTGGAGCATGTGCCTGAAGATCCCGACGTCTGGCGCGCCCTGGCTGCTGATCTGGCCCGGCTGGCCCGGCCAGGCGGGTTCCACCTGCACCTCTTCGATGTGGTGGACAAGCCGGACGGTCCCTGGACGAGCAGCTTCCTGCCCTATCTGCTGGCCCGGCTCGGCCGGCAGGGCGAACTGACGTCCTTTGCCGCCGCAACAGCCGACCCGGACTGGCACCATCTGTCCCGGGCCGCCTACGAGCGCAACTGGCTGCCGGTGACCGGCGTCCCCTTTGCCAATTTCGGCCGGGCCTTTTCCTGGAATCTCTTTTTCACGGCCGAGGAACTGGCCCCGGAGGCCGAGGCCGTCCCAGGCCACGCCCCGGCTGTCCTTCTGGCCCGCGACGCCGTCTCGGCCCTGGGCCTGCCGGAAATCCTCAAGCGCACGCCGCTGCCGGCCATCCGCCTGGTCACGCCGTCGCTCAACCAAGCCCCCTTTCTGGCCGCCGCCCTGGACAGCGTGCTCTCCCAGAACTATCCCGCCCTGTCCTATGTCGTCCTGGACGGCGGCAGCACCGACGGTTCGGCCGGCATCATCCGCCGGCTTGGCCCCCATCTGGCCTCCTGGCGAAGCCGGCCCGATGCCGGCCACTACCCGGCCGTGGCCGAAGGCCTGGCCGGGAGCGACGCGCCCCTTTGCGGCTGGCTCAATGCCGACGACCTGCTCCATCCCCAGGCCCTTTTGAAGGTGGCCGACGCCTTCCTGTCCGATCCGTCCGCCCGCTGGATCACCGGCCGCCCCACGGCCTTTGACGCCGCCGGGCAGGTGACCTGGGTGCGCCCGGACCTGCCGGCCTGGACCCCGGCAATCTTTTACAACGGCGATTTCCGGGCCTTTATCCAGCAGGAAAGCACCTTTTTCGCCCGCACGCTGTGGCAGGCCGCCGGGGCCGGCTTTGCCCCGCAGTTTCCGCTGGCCGGCGACTTTGATTTGTGGCTGCGGTTTTTCCAACGGGAACGTCTCGTGACCATCGACCGCCTGATCGGCGGCTACCGTCGCCACGGCAGCAACCGGGCCGTGGTCCTCTACGACCAGTACATGGCCGAGGTGCAGCGGAGTCTGGACCGCCATCGTTCCCATTTCTTTCCGGCCAAGGAGCAGTGAACCGTATGCGCATCGGAGCCCTGGTGCCGGCCCGGATGGGGTCCAAACGCCTGCCCGGCAAGAACGCCGTGGACCTCGGCGGCGTGCCGCTGGTCTGCCGCACCCTGGACGTGCTCCTGGCCAGCGGCGTCTTTGCCGATGTGACCGTCTCGACCGAAAGCCGCGAATTGGCCGACCTCGTTCGCCAACGCTATCCGGCCGGGGACGTCCGCATCCTTATGCGCCCGGACGCCCTGGCCGGCGACGATGCGCCCCTGGCCCAGGTGGCGGATCATTATGTGGAAAACCGCCCCGGGCTTCACTGGGCCGGGCTTTTCATGCCGACCTTCCCCTTTCGCCGCACCGAACGCCTGCACGAGGCCGCCGCCGCCATCCATACCGGCTATGCCCTGCGCGTCCAGGCCGTGCGCCCGGAACAGCACTGGGACCGCGACTATTTCTTTCCCGTTGCCGGCGGTGTTGCCCCGGTCTTTGCCGGGTTTCCCAATCTGCTGCGTTTTTCCTCCACCAGCTACATGCTGTGGCGGCGCGAAACCCCGCAAACCCATGCCATGCGCCTGGGCTACCGCCTGGGCGAGCGGGAATACCGGCTGGACGTGACCCTGCCCGAAACCGTGGATATCGACACGGCCGCCGATCTGGCCCTGGCCGAAAAGATCCTGGCCGGGGCGCGCTACCGCCAGACCGCCGTGACGACCCACGTGGTCGGTCCCTGGTTCGTCCAGACCCCGGCCGGAGCCGACCCCGAGGCCTTCCTGGCCTGGCTTGGCCCCGAGGCCCTGGCTGATCCGACGGCCCCGCCGCTTTTGCTCCAAAAGCCGGCCCCGCCCCTTTTTACGGCCCGGCTGGTCAGCGACCTGCCGGAACTCCATTTCTTAAACCCGGACGCCCAGGCCCACACCTGGTCGCCGCGCTACATTGCCACGGCCAACACCGCCCACTGCCTGCCCGTCTACCAGCACAGCCCCTGCTGGCGCGTTATCCCGCGCACGGCCCCGGACCATGAGACGCCCCGACCGGTAGATCGAAGCGGCCTGGGCCGGCCCATTGCCGCCGAAGACTGTCTGGTCCCGGCCAGCCGGGTGCGCTTTGCCGCCGACATGGAGCGGGAGGCGTTTTACCGGGGGGCCTACGTGCTGGAGGAATAAGGCCGGCAGCGTTGCAACGCGACGCCCGAAAGCAAAAAGAAACGGATCGGGACCTTGCCGCGGCAAGGTCCCGATCCGTTTCTTGAGCCATCCACTCGTCTCTGGATTTCCCCCTGAAAGGGGTCCGGGAAAGCTGCCCCCGACCACCGCAGCAACGGTGGTTCCCGTCAAACACGATTTTTCCCGCTCCCGCTCACCGTCGCGGTAACGCCCCTCCCTTAACCCATTGGGGGGTCCGGGGGCCTCAGGCCCCCGGCCGCCGGAGGCACTCCCCCCTCTCCTCGCATCCCCGGCCGCCGGAGGCCTCTTCTGCCTTCTCTTCTTTTTCACCTACACGACGCCATCGCTGACGCCGGCGGCGGCGAACGTAGCCATATCGTTGTACATATTGGCGCTGGCCCGCATCAGGAACAGGGCCAGGGCAGCGCCGGTTCCCTCGCCCAGGCGAAGGCCCAGGTCGAGCAGCGGCTTTTGGCCCATGGCGCTCATGATGGCGGCATAGCCGGGTTCGGCCGAGGCGTGGCTTAAAAAGGCGTAGTCGGCCACGTTCGGGCAGATGGCCCGGGCGGCTGTGTAGGCGGCGGTGGAAATAAATCCGTCCACGGCAATGGGCAGGCGGTTGGCGGCAGCGCCCAGGACCAGCCCGGCCAGACAGGCGATTTCAAGGCCTCCCAGGGCGGCCAGGATGGCCACCGGGTCGCCTGCGGCCACCACGTCGCTGTGGCGGGCCAGGCCTTTGCCGACGATTTCAGCCTTGCGGCGCACGCCATGGGCATCAAGGCCGGTGCCGGGACCGGTGATGGCTTGCGGGGCCAGCCCCAGATAGGCGCAAAAAAGCGCGGTGGAGGGCGTGGTGTTGGCAATGCCCATGTCGCCGGTGCCAAGGGCCTTGATGCCTTCGGCCGCAGCCGCATCAGCCAGAGAGACGCCAAGGAGCAGGGCCTCGGTGCACACAGCAAGGCTCATGGCCGGACCGGTGACGAAATTGGCCGTGCCCGAGGCCACGCGCGTTCCGGCAAAGCGGGGATGGGCCGCAAAAGGATCGCCCAGGCAGCCGGCGTCCACCACCCGGAGATCCACGCCGGCAGTGGCGGCCAGGACATTGATGCCGGCCCCGCCGGCCAGAAAGTTGGCCACCATCTGCCGGGTGACTTCCTGGGGAAACAGGCTGACACCCTCTTCGGCCACGCCGTGGTCGCCGGCGCAGACATAGATGCGGGCCGGATCGACCACCGGAGTCTGGCCGCCGCGGATGGCAAACAGGCGCTCGGCCATTTCTTCCAGACGCCCAAGGCTGCCGCGCGGCTTGGTGAGGTTGTCGAGATGGGCCTTGGCCACGGGAAAAAGGGCCGGATCAACGGGCGCGATGGCGGCCAGGACATCGGACAGGGTGCGGGACATGAATACTCCTTTGCGTATTGCAAACATCGGACGGCCGGAAGGTGATCCTTCCGGCCGCCTTTTTCGCCTTGGCAGCAACGAAACGGGACGTCCCGACGTTACTGCTTGAGCAGCAGCAGATCGGCCGCCGGCCCGGAGGCGGCCTTGGCCGGCAGGGGAACGTACCAGACGCCCCGGCCGTGGGTGAAGGCGTACAACCGTTTGGACACGGGTTCAACTCTCAGGGATTCGGTGATGACATTGGCAAAGCCGGAATTTTCCACGGCCCAAGAGGCGCCGCCGTCCAGGCTGGCAAAGACGCCGAGGTCGGTGCCGACGTAGAGGCGATTTCGGAAATTGGGGTCGACGACGAGGGCAAAGGTTGGGATGTCGGGCAGGGCCGTCGATCCCGTGCCGGTAATCGTGGTCCAGGTCGCGCCCCGGTTGCTCGATTTAAGCACATGCGGCTGCCCGAAGTTGGAACAGGTGGCGTAGAGGATGCTGGAGTTGCCGGGATCAAAGGCCAGGGAAGCGATTTGGCCGGCTACCGGCGAGGTGGAACTCCAGACGGTGGCGGCAGTGGCGGACAGGGCCGTGGTGGACACAAAGACCGAGCCGTTATTGGTGCCCACGGCGACGAGGTTGGAATTGCCCGGAGCCACGGCAATGGCGCTGACCGTACCGTTGCCGGCAAGGGCGGTGGATGCCTGGGTCCAGGCGTCCGCGCCATTGGTGGTGCGCCAGAGCGTCTTGCCGCCGATCCACAGATTGGCCGGGTTGTTGGGGTCCATGGTAAACGGCGCGATAAAGGCGAAGTTGGCCGAGGCTTCGGTGATGCCGGTGGTGGCCTGGGCAAAGGCCGTGCCGCCGTTGATGGAGCGCTGGAGGCTCAGATTGGTATATTCGCCGTAAAGGGTGTTGGTGTTTTGCGGATTGACAGCCACGCCGCCGCCGTCGCCGCCAAGAAGCGTGGCCCAGGCGTTGGCCCCGCCAGCAATGCTCCCGCGGGTGGTGCCGTTGTCCTGGGCTCCTCCGAAAAAGGTCCCGCCGCCGGGGTAGACCGCGCCATAATAGTACTGGGTGATGCCCAGGCCGTTGTTGAGACTGACCCAGGGCACTTTGGACGCCGTGTCCGAACAGGTCTGGGTGGTGGTGTCGGCCCGGGCGTTGTCCGTACGGAACAGGCCGCCGTCGTTGCCGTTGTAGAGCGTCTTGTTGGTGTCGCCGTTGTAGTTCGGATGAAAGACCAGCACGTGATGGTCGGCGTGGTTGTAGGCGGCAAGGCTGGTATTGGCCCACCAGACCGAAGCCAGCCCCCAGGAGACGCCGCCGTTGTCGGAGCGGAAAAGGTCGATGCCGCCGGTCCAGACGATGTTGGGATTGATCGGGTCCACGGCGATGACATTGTCGTACCAGCCCTGGTTGGCATAGGTGTCCGACGCTTCGCACTGGGCGCAGAAGGCTGAGCAGACGTTGGTCAGCAGCATGTTTTCGAGGACTTTTGCGCCGAGATTGGTATACACGGCCACCCAGCTCGCTCCGCCGTTGACGGACTTGAGCACGGTCAGCAAGCCGTTGTTCCAGTTGCCGGGAGCGTTGGACGAGACCAGGGCGTACAGGATGCTCTGGTCGCTTTTGGCAATGGCCAGGGAGGTGCGATCCATGTTCGTCTGAGTATGCACCGAGGTCCAGGTCTGGCCGTTGTCGGTGGAGCGGTGGATGGCGGCCTGGGTGGGTGCGGTCAGGTAGGTGCCGCACGAGGCGACGAGTGTATCGGCGCTTGTGACGTCGGTGCGAACGACCAGATCGGTGCAGCCGCTGACGTTTGCGGCATCCAGCTTGAGCGTCCAACTCGCGCCGGTATCGGTGGAGACGGCAACGCCTTTGCGGGTGGCGGCATAAAGCCGTGTAGAGTCGTTGGGGCTGACCACAACCTTGTTGACGTAATAAAAATCCTCGTTGGCTGTGGAGGCCAGCTGGGTCCAGTTTGTCCCGGCGTTGGTGGTCTTAAAAATGCCAGCCCCGCGCACAGCGTCGACGTTGTAATAGCCTTCACCCGTGCCGGCGTAGATGATGGAAGAATTTTTGGGGTCCATGGCCATGGAGCACACGGCCAGATTGGAAAGCAAGTCAGTCAGCGGCGTCCAGGTGGTGCCGGCGTTGGTGGTTTTCCACACGCCCCCGGCCACGCCGCCGATATACATGGTGGCCGGCGTGGCCGGGTCGATCACCATGGACCGGATGCGCCCGCCGACATTGCCGGGACCGACGCCGGTCCAGTTGCCAAGCGCCGCCCCGCCGCGGGCGTCGTAGGCCCGACGATCCGCAGCCGGAACCAGGGCGTTGTCGCGGGTGGAGAAAAGCGGCATGTCCCGCATGGCCTCCATGGCCGTGACATAGCGCTGGACCGGAATGGCTGTTTCACCCACCGGGGCGCGTTTTTCGGCAAAAAAGATCTGCGCTTCCCTGGGCTTGTCAAAACTTTTCTTGGGCTTGGCCCGTTTGCGCTCCATGATCTTTTGAAGCCGGGCCGCTTCGGCGACAGGATCAAGGGCGGCCAGTTGCTTGCTTTCCGGCACGCCGGGTTTAAAGGCCGGCGTCGACGCGCCCGTCTCTCCGGCCGGCTTGGCTGAGGAGACCGGAGCTTCGCTCTGGCTGCACCCCCACAGGAGGAGCGTGCAGACGCTTAGACATCCCAATATTCCGGCGGCAGTCTTGAGGTGTTTAAACATCTGGCATCCCCTTGGGCTATGGGTTGGACGGCATGGTTGGCCGTCGGTGCTGCACTGCGCGCTCCCCCGCTTCCCGGGTCCGAGCGACAGTGTTCCCGGTCAAGCGGTTGCTGCAGTCGTCCCGGTCCGCAGCCGAGCGGATTGCCGGCCCCCGTCAAAAACCCCTTCAAAAACCTCTTCCCGTTGGGGGGTCCGGGGGCCTCAGGCCCCCGGCCGCCGGAGGCTTCTTCTGCCTTTCCTGCTCCCGCTCCCCGGTCGCCGGAGGCTTCGTCGCAGGAACACCCATCAAGCCTGATCGGGGGCAAAACGCGGCTGGCCGGTGGAATCGAGCACGGCCTGCCAATAGTCGGAATGGATGTCGATGTGCTTGCGCTCCCGGGTGACCAGCGGCAGCGGCACATGGACGTAGCGGTCGTTGACCGAGCCGATCATCAGCCCGGTTTTGCCGGCCATGCCGGCGTGGACGGCCAGACGGCCGAGGAAGCCGCAGTAGACGGCGTCGGCGGTGTTGGCCGGCACCGAGCGGATGATGTAGCTCGGATCGATGGCCTTCATGGTGATGGGCAGGGCTTTTTCCTTGAAATGCCGTTTGATCTCGGCCGAGAGCAGACCGCAAAAATCGCCCAGGACGGGGTTGCCCGAGGGATCGGTGCGCCCGGTCTCGTCCACCAGGTGCTGCCCCGCCCCTTCGGCGGCCACAATGACGGCATGGCCGCGGGTGCGAAGCCGCGTCTCCAGGACGTCGATCACGCCGCCCGGGCCGGTCAGGGCAAAAGGCTCCTCAGGCACGAGGACCATATTGACGTGTTTCAGACCCATACTGGCCTCGGCCGCGATAAACCCGGACTGGCGGCCCATGAGCTTGACCAGACCGATGCCGTAGGGAGCGCCGACCGCCTCGACATGGGCGCAGGCGATGGCCTCGGTGGCCTGCTCGGCGGCGGTGGAAAAGCCGAAGGTGCGCGAGACGAAATGGATGTCGTTATCCACGGTTTTGGGGATGCACACCACGCCGATGGGCAGGTCCCGGCCGGCGATTTCGGCCCCGATGGCCTCGGCGGCCCGCATGGTGCCGACCCCGCCGATAAAGATGCAAAAGCCGATGCCGAGCCGCTCCATGGCGTCCACGATCTCGTCCACGGGCTGGGAGCCGCGCGAGGACCCAAGGATGGTGCCGCCAAATTGCTGAATCTCGGCCACGTTGTCCGGGAAAAATTCCATCACGTCGTGGCGGCAGGCCGGGATGAAGCCGCGCAGGCCGTAGCGGATGCCAAGGGTGGCGGCCACGCCGTAGTGGTGGTGGGCCTCCATGACGATGGAGCGGATGACGTCGTTTATGCCGGGGCAGATGCCGCCGCAGGTGACGATGGCGATCTTGGTCTTGTGGGGCGAAAAAAAGAGCTGCTGGCGGGGGCCGGCCTCCTCAAAAAAGACCGGAGCCACGTCCTTTGTGGCCAGCGTATCCCTGGAGATGCCGACCAGCACCCCGGCCTCGTCGGTGGTGAAGGCGTCGGAGCATTTGGGACTGGCGCAGGCGCTTTGGCCCAGGGTGGACACGGCCGTGTCGGCCGGGGTGAGGGCCATATTGAGGCTGGCATCCTTGTTGTTGCGCATAGGGACTCCTTGCGGCATCAGAGAGGCTTCGTACAGTTGTTGTCGTGGTAGCCTTTTGGGCTGTTTCCGGCAACAGGGCGCATCGCCCGGGAGGCCTCTTTGGGACGGACCTGTATTTTTCTGCCGCCGCTGCGTTCGGTTTCCGGCGGACTGGTTGTGCTGGCCGAGGCGGCGGCCGGTCTGGCCGCCCTTGGCCACGACGTCCGGCTGGTCCTTCGCGATCCGGCCGCCCCGCCGCTGGCCCTGCCGCCGGGGCTGCCGGTTGTGCCGCTGACCGAAGCGGGCCTTGGCCCGAACGACGTCTACCTTGTGCCCGAGGGCTGGCCCAATGCCCTGGCGCCGGGGTTGGCCGCCGGGGCGCGCTGCGTGGTCTACTGCCAGAATTGGGCCTATCTCTTTAACGGCCTGCCGGACGGCGTGGGCTGGGACCGGCTGCCCGTGTCCTTCCTGGCCGTGTCCGATCCGGTGGCCCGATTCATCGAACAGGCCACCGGGACGCGCCCGCCGGTCCTGCGCCCGGCCATCGACCCGGCCCGGTTTTTCCCGCCCCCGGCCAAGCCGGACCTTGGGCCGGTGCGGGTGGGCTATATGCCGCGCAAAAACAAGGGGCTGGCCGCCATGCTCCGGCACATGGCCGAGGCCCGGTCTGGGCGCACCGGCCTTGTCCTCGACTGGCTGCCCATCGAAAATCTGCCGCCGGACGGCGTGGCCGAGGCGCTTCGCAGCTGCCATGTGTTTCTGGCCACCGGCTTTCCCGAGGGCTGCCCGCTGCCGCCGCTCGAAGCCCTGGCCTGCGGCTGCGTCGTGGCCGGCTTTGCCGGGTTCGGCGGGTTCGATTACATGCGCCAGGCCGGGGACGGCGCGTATGGGCCGTCGGTTGCGCTGCGCGACGTTGCCTGGGGCGGCAATGGTTTTTACGCTGCCGACAATGACGTTTTCGGGGCGAGCGTGTGCCTGGAGCAGGCGTCGCGGCTGTGGCTGGCGGGCGGCGCGGCCTTGGAAGCGGTGCTCGAAAGCGGCCGGCAGACGGCGGCGGCCTATGGGCCTGGGGCACAACGGACGGCCCTGGCCGCAATCTGGGAGGCCCTTCGCCGCTAACCCCCGCGCCTGTTACTTCCGTCCTCCCCCTTGCCTTTTCCCCCGAATTGCTGCTTACCATGGGGGGAAACAATGCTCCGCCGTTGCCCCGGCCGCAAGGAGACACGATGGCAGGCTTTTTCAACCGTTTTCTCCCCTGGCTCGGCCAGGACCAACGCTCCGGGCGTCCCGAAACCGACCCGGCCGAGCATCCCGCCGGCCAATCCGGACGTCGCCGTTTCCTGGCGCTCACCGCCCTGGCCCCGCTTTTTGCCGCTGCCCCGGTCCTGGGCGCAGCCGATCCCCATGCCGGCCACGACGGCCACGGCAATCCGGCCGGGTCCATGCCCGGCGGGCACGGCGGGCATGGCGGCCAGATTTATCCCTGGCGGAATCCCGCCATCGCCCTCACCCCGCCGCCGCGACTGACCGGCAAGGGCGAGGGCGTGGTCATGACGCCCCATGTGCCAAACCTCGGCTATGAACGCGACGGCGAGGTGAAGGTCTTTCGCTTGACCGCCCAGCCGGTCGAACCCCTCCTCCTTAACGGTCCGCCGCCGCCAGGGTCCCTGTGGGACCGCTGGCACAAGGCCAAAGGGGCCATGCACGGCATGGATATCCCCAAGAAAGTGAAGCTCTGGGGATTTAACGGCTCCATGCCCGGCCCGACCATCGAGGTGGTCCAGGGCGATACGGTGCGCGTCATCGTCAAAAACGAGCTGCCCGAACCGACCAGCATCCACTGGCACGGCCTGGAAGTGCCCAACGATCAGGACGGCGTGGGCGGCCTCACCCAACCGCCCATTCCGCCCGGCGCGAGCTACACCTACGAGTTCACCGTGCACCAGATCGGCACGTTCATGTACCATTCGTCATTTAATGAAAAAAAGCAGGTGGGCATGGGCCTGGGCGGCTTTTTCATCATCCACCCCGCCGACGGCACGCGCCGGGTGGACCGCGACTACGCCATCCTGCTCCAGGAGTGGTTCTTCCTGCCCGGCAACGAATACGTGGACGTCACCTCCACCGACCCCAACTGGTTTACCATGAATGGCAAGTCCGCGCCCTCGACCGAGGTGCTGACGGCCGTCGTCGGCCAGACCGTGCGCCTGCGGCTGGCCAACCTGTCCAACATGCACGCCCACCCCATCCATCTGCACGGCGTCACCTGGCGCGTCACCGGCACCGAGGGCGGTCCCATTCCCGAATCGGCCCAGTGGCCCGGCAACACCGTCAATGTCTCGCCCGGAGCCATCCGCGACGTGGAATTCACCTTCACCCACCCCGGCTACTGGCACATGCACTGCCACAAGCTCCATCACGTGGTGAACGCCCATGCCTCGGTGCCCATGGGGGTCATGCCCATGGGCGGCATGACCATGCTTTTTGAAGTGGCCGAGGCCGGACCGGGCCATGGCGGCCACACCCCGCCGGCGCAGGGTCCCCAGGCCGGGCACGGACACGCGCCCCAGACCGCCGCACCCCACGCCGGGCATGGCCAGGATGCTCCGGCCATGGCCGACCCGGACCGGAAACAACCGCCCTCCCCGCCACCCGGCGGCCAGGGCCAGGCAATGCCCGCCTCGCCCCATGCCGGCCACAACCCGTCCGGAGGGAACTGATATGCGCCGCCTCCTTCCCGCTCTGTGCCTGCTGTCCGTGGTTGGCTGCGCCAAGGTGGAGCCGCAAGCCGATTTTGCCAGAATGGCCGCCCTGGTCGCCGCCCGGGAACACGAGCAGCCGTTGTGGCAGCGCACCCCCGCAGACGTGGCCTTCGTGCAACAAGAGGTCGCGGCCATCGTCGCCCGGGGCGTGACCCTGCGCGACGCCGTGCGGCTGGCCCTGATCAATAATCCCGGCGTCCAGGCCCGGTTCGAGGACATCGGCATCGCCCGGGCCGAGGTGGTCCAGGCCGGGCTGCCGCAAAATCCGTCGCTGGCCGTGCTGTTCGGTTTTCCGCTCTTTGCCGGCGGCCCACTGGGCAGCCTGGCCGCCACGGCCATGACCTCGGTTTCCGATCTGGCCGAAATCAAGGACCGCACGGCCAAGGCCCAGGCCGAACTGGAGCGCGACATCCTGCTGGTCGGCCATGAGGCCATGGCCGCCGCCCGGGAAGCCCGCCTCGCCTGGCTGGAACTGGCCTATGCCCGGCGCGGCGCAACCCTGGCCGGGGACGTGGCCGGACAGACCAAAAAACTGGCCGAGGCCGGCAAGCGCTACCGCTCTTTCGGGCTGGCCGACGAGGCCAAGGTGGCCGCCCTGGAAGCGGCCGTGGCCCGGGCCAAGCTGGAAACAGCCGATCTTGCGGCCCGGGAGCAGGTGGCCAAGGCCCGACTGGCCCGGGTCATGGGCCTGCCCGCCGGCCAGGACTTCGCCATCGCCGGCGAGGTTCCGGACAAGGCCCTGCCGCTGCCCGACACGGCCACGGCCGCAGCCTACGCCGAGGCCAACAATCTGACCGTCCAGGCCGCCCGGTTCGCCGAAAAGGCCGCCGCCAGCGGCGTGGCCCTGGAAAACATCCGTTGGCTCAAGGACTTCGAGATCGGGGCCGGCTACGATCTGGACATCGAAAGCAACCGCACTGTCGGTCCCGGGGCCTCGGTGCGCCTGCCCGTTTTCGACCAGAACCAGGCCCACAAGGCCAAGGCGGCCTATCAGGCCCGGCAGGCCGCCCGGCTGGTGGCCCAGGCCCAGGGACAGGCCCGGGAAGAGGCCGTCCGCGCCCTGGAAGACGCCGGGCTGGCCCGGGCCACGGGGCAGGCCCTGGAAACGGGCGTGCTGCCCCCGGCGGCCCGGGCGGCCAAATGGGCCGCCACCTATGCCGGAGCCATGCAGCTCTCCGAGCTGACCGCCCTGGAGGCCTCCCTGGAGCTTTTGCGCGAGCGGCTGCGCCACAACCAGGCCCTGCTCGCCGAACAGGAGGCCTTGGTGCGTCTGGAATATGCCCTTGGCGGGCCAATTCCTCCGGGCTGAGGCGAACCTCTTTCCACCCGCCCGGCCCGACAAAATGCTTTCAACCGGAAACCGTCCGGGGTAGCATGGCGTGACCGGCCGCGTCTGGCGGCCCGTCACGTCGCCAGATCGCGGCCCTCCACATCCAGGAGGTTATGCCGTGCCCGCTTTTGCCAAACGCATGTCCCAGGTGCGCCGTTCGTTTATCCGGGAAATTCTCAAGGTCACCGCCGATCCGTCCATCATTTCCTTTGCCGGCGGCCTGCCCAAGCCCGACCTGTTTCCCACCGGTCCCATAGCCGCGGCCGCAGCCAGCGTATTGGCCGAATCCGGGGCGGCAGCGCTCCAGTATTCCGTATCCGAGGGCGAACCGGGCCTGCGCCAGTGGATTGCCGACCGCTACAAGGCCAAGCGCGGCATGGACATCGATCCGGCCACGGTGCTTATCACCAACGGTTCGCAGCAAAGCCTGGACCTGCTGGGCAAGGTCTTTCTCGACCCGGGCGACGTGGTGGCCGTGGAACTGCCCGGCTACATCGGCGCGATCCAGGCCTTTTCCATGTTCGAACCGGTCTTTGCCGGGGTGCCGCTTGGCCCCGAAGGCCCGGACGTGGAGCGGCTGGTGGACGTGCTGACCCGGCAAAACGCCAAAATGTTTTACGCCGTGCCCAACTTCCAGAACCCGTCCGGTCTGACCTACTCCCTGGCCGCCCGCCGGGCCGTGGCCGAAGCCATGCGCGTGTCCGACGCCGTCTTTGTCGAGGACGACCCCTACGGCGAACTGCGGTTTTTGGGCGACCCCCAACCGCCGGTCTCGGCCTTCATGACCCAGGACCGCTACATGCTCGGCACCTTTTCCAAAATCGCCGCCCCAGGCCTGCGCCTGGGCTGGGTGGTGGCCGATCCCGACAGCCTGCCCAAGCTCGTGACCGCCAAACAGGCTTCTGATCTGCATTGCTCGACGCTGGTCCAGCGCATCCTCATGCGCTACCTGGCCGACAACGACCTCGACGCCCACATCGCCACCATCAAGGCCGCCTACGGCAGCCAGCGCAATCTCATGGTCGAGCGCATCAAGGCCGATTTCCCGGAAGGCGTTACCTGCACCGAACCCGAGGGCGGCATGTTCCTGTGGGTCACCCTGCCGGAAGGCTGCTCGGCCTTTGCCCTGTTTGACCTGTGCATCAAGGAAAAGGTGGCCTTTGTGCCGGGCGAGCCGTTTTTCGTGGACGGCTCGGGCCAGCGCACCATGCGGCTCAACTTCTCCAACGCCGACCCCGAGCGCATCGTCGAAGGCATCGGCCGCATGGGCCGGGCCATCGCCGCCCTGCTTCAAAACCCGGCCTGCGCCGCAGGCAGCTAGGCTGCCGCCATGCGCCTGCCCGCCTCGGACACCATTGCCGCCGTGGCCACCCCGCCGGGCCGCGGCGGCGTCGGTATCGTACGCGTAAGCGGTCCGGCCAGCCGGCCAATCGGCGAGCGTCTGTTTCGGTCCGGCCGGCCGGATTTCGCCGGTCTACAACCCTACCGCCTGCACCACGGCACGTTTTCAACCCCGGCCGGCAAGCTTCTGGATGAAGGCATGGCCGCCTTCATGCCCGGTCCCGGCAGCTATACCGGCGAAGACACGGTGGAACTCTTCTGCCACGGCTCCCCGGCCGTGCTGCGGTCTGTCCTGGAAGCCGTCTATGCCCTGGGAGCCCGGCCGGCCGGCCCCGGAGAATTCACCAAGCGGGCCTACGTAAACGGTCGCCTGGACCTGTCCCAGGCCGAAGCCGTGGCCGAACTCATCGCCGCCCGGGGCGAGGCGCAGGCCGAGCTGGCGCTCACCCGCCTCTCCGGGGCCATGGGCCAGGCCGCCCGGGAACTCGGCGCGGTCCTGGCCGATCTCATGGCCGGCATCTGTCTGGCTGTGGATTTTCCCGAAGAGGAAGTGGAGTGTCTGCCCAAGGCCGCCTTTGCCGAGGGGGTGGCCGCCGTTCTGACCCGCATCGACGCCCTGCTTGAGGCCGGCCGCCGGGCCCGGCCCTACCGCGAGGGGACGACCGTGGCCCTTTTTGGCCGGGTCAATGCCGGCAAATCCAGTCTGTTTAACGCCCTGCTCGGCGCCGACCGGGCCATTGTGGCCGATCTGCCCGGCACCACCCGCGATTACCTGGAAGAATCCCTCGACCTCGACGGCCTGCCCGTACGCCTGACCGACACCGCCGGCCTGCGTTCTACCGAGGATGCCATTGAAAAAATCGGCAAGGAGCGCGGCAAGGCCAAGGCCAGCCGGGCCGAGCTTGGCCTTTATCTGGTGGACGGCTCCGCCCCCTTTGTCCCGGACGCCGAGGCCGAGGCCGTCATCGCGGCGCTGACCCCGGCCAAAGTGCTGGCCGTAATCACCAAGGCCGACCTGCCCCCGGCAGAACCCGCTCCCGCCGCGTTGCTGGCTGCCCGGGGGCTGGCCCAGGTGGCAGTCTCCTCGCGCACCGGTTTCGGCCTGACCGGACTGGTCGCGGCCATGCGGGCCATCCTTACCCGGGACGCCGGCCCGCCCGAACCCGACACCCCGGCCCCAAGCGACCGCGAAGCCGCCGCCCTGACCGCCGCCCGGGCCGAACTGGCCGAACTCCTGGCCGACATCGCCAGGGGCCTGCCCTACGACATCATGGGCGTTCGCCTGGAGACGGCCAGCGCGCTCCTGGCCGACATCACCGGCGAGACCACCCCGGATGCCGTCCTAAACGCCGTGTTCGACCGGTTCTGTATCGGGAAATAAGGTGCGCCCAGGCCGGTAGCCGCCCAGTTTGCCAGCCAACGCCAAGAACCCCTTGAAAAACGTCTTCCTTTGCAGGGGGCCGGGGGGATCATCCCCCCGGCCGCCGGAGGCACGCTTGCGACTTCCGTCCCCATCTCCTTCCTGCCAAAAGGCGGCTACCGCCTTTCAATGCGGTCCTGGATCTCCTGGGCCTCGGTCAGGCTGCCGTCCAAGTCCAGGGCGCGCTGGGCGTAGGCGTAGGCGTCGTCCTTGCGGTTCCATTTGAGGTAGAACTTGGCAATATTGAGAAAGGTCATGGGATGGCCGCCAAAGGTGCGCACCGCGTCGAGATAGAGCGCCTCGGCCTGCTTGAATTCGCCAAGGGCGTCCCAGGCCTCGATGGCCCCGCGCCAGGCCTGTTCGTCCGAGGGCGTGGTCTTGATGGCCAGCATGAACATCTCGGCTGCTTCCGGGAGCAAACCGGCCTCGAAAAAGAGGCTGCCCACTTCGCGCACAATGCCCGGCTCCTCGCCGTAGCTCTCCACCACCCGGCGCAGATAGACCTTGCCCTTGGGGAAACTCTTCTGGGCCAGATGTTCGCGCCCAAGGGCCAGCCACTCGTCGCGCTGGGCCGCCCGCCGCTTTTCCTCCCGGGCGCTTTGGTGCTCTTCGACGTCTTCCATCTTGATGCGAAAAGCCGTGAGCTTTTTGATCAGCAGCGTCTCATCGCCGGCCTTGTAGCGTAAAAAAGGCCCTCCCGAGACGCCGATGCTCTCCAGAAAGGCCACAACACGGGGGTAGCGGCTGAACTCGTCGCACATCTCCACAAACAGCAGATCGACTTCGGACCGGCCCATGCCCAGGGCCGAACTGGTGCCCTTGAGCACCAGGGCATCGTTGGCCGCCTCGATGCACCGATACAAATCGTCGCGCCGCAGGTAGCCCCGGGCGCGACTGATGTTTTCCCGAATGGTGCGGGCATCTGCCAGCATCCGCTGATGATCGACCTTGCGCACCGCCATCCTGCCCGCCTCCATGCTCGTGTCAGGTCATCGAAATCCATGTCGGTCAAAAATGAGGCCCGCAGTTTCCAAGAGCACGAAGCGTTACAACATGACGCTCGTTTTCCGGGAGCGCCGTACTCCCCCCGTTGTTACAGGGCGGAAAGCGTGCGCAGGCTTGTCTCGTTTTCGCGGACCCAATGAAAAAGATCCTGCAGGATCGTTTCCGCACTGCGCTTGGGCTTCCAACCGTAATCTTCCGTCACCCGCCGGTTGTCGCCCATATAAATAGCCAGATCGGCCGGCCGGTTGACCGGGTCACTGCGGATTTCAATGGTGTTGCCCGTCAGCTCCTGGCAAAGCCGCGTGGTTTCCAGCAGCGACAGGCTCGTGTCTCTTCCGCCGCCGACATTGTACACCTTGCCGCGGGCTTTCTCAAGGTCTGACAGCTGGATATCCAGCAGATCGAACAGATCGTCGATGTGCAGCAGATCGCGCACCTGCTTGCCCAGACCGCCAAAACCGATATACGACAGCGATTTCTTGAAATAGTGGGCCTGGACCCACAAGGAAAACACACCCTGGTCGACCTTGCCGAACTGCCACGGCCCGGCAATGACGCCGCAGCGGTTGATCACGCTGCGCACGCCGTACATGGCTTCGTATTCCCGCAGCACGAATTCCGAGCAGAGCTTGGTGGCCCCGTACATGGACTTCGGCCCGTTGAGATCGAAGTCGATGTCCACGCCCGCTTCGGACCAGCCGCGCGGCCCCTGGCCGGACTCCCAGACAAACCGCGACGCTTCTTCCCGTACCCCGATGGCATTGATGGGATCGTAGGGATAGACCCGGCTGGTGGACAGAAACACCACGTCGGCGGCGTTTTTGCGGGCCACTTCCAGACAGTTGATGGTGCCGGTCAGATTGGTGTTGATGAGATACTTGGGCGAGCCGCCAAAGCCGGCCAGCACCGACGGCTCGGCCGAACACTCGAGGAGCACGTCGATCTTGTCGGCCAGTTCCAGGTCTTCCAGGTTGCGGATGTCCCCATGCACAAACCGGATGCCGGCCGCAACCAGACGCGGTACGTTGAATTCCGACCCGCGCCGCTTCAAGTTGTCCAGCACGATCACGGAGCGTTCCGGATATTTCTTCTTGAAGGCCATAGCCAGATTGCTGCCGACAAACCCGGCCCCGCCGGTCACAAGCATGGTCTGCATACAGGACTCCTGTGGGAGACGAGGCGAAGACCTGGGGGAGGGAACCCTTTTTTGCAAAAAAGGGTTCCCTCCCCCAGACCCCCGCCTTCCCCAAAAATTCTTAACGGGGGGATACGTCGATCACCGCTGGTTGATCAACTGAAATGGCGGGGCGGCGACCGCTTCGGTCGCCGCCCCGCCAAAGGAGGGAGTCTGCGGGCACTCCCCGGATGCCTCCGGCGGCCAAAGGGCAGTGCCCTTTGGAATCCCTCCTGGAAGGCAAGGGATTCGCGGGGCAACTCCGATCATTGTAACGCGCTCCCCTTGACAACTTTTCCCATCAAGGGGTCCGGGGGGATTATCCCGCCCGCCGCCGGAGGCATCTTCTCTTCTCTACTATTTCTATGCAACTCTACATTACGCCGTTTCCATGACATCTTTTTGGACGTCATAGATTTCCTGGAGGATGGTCGGCACGGTATAGGCCATCTTCCAGTCGGGGTAGTGCTCTTCGAACTTTTTGAGCCCGCTGATCCACCAGATGTGGTCGCCGATGCGGTTGTCGTCCTGATATTCGTAGTTGAGCTTTTTGCCCGAGATTTCCTCGCACATGCGGATGGCTTCGATCATGGAGCAATTGGAATAGCGGCCGCCGCCCATGTTGTAGACTTCGCCCACGCGCGGCTTTTCGAAGTAGTGCCACAGGCTGTTGACCAGATCGTGGGAGTGGATGTTGTCGCGGACCTGCTTGCCCTTGTAGCCGTAGATGAAATACTTTTTGCCGGAGATGCAGCAACGCATGAGATAGGACAAAAAGCCGTGCAGGCGCGTGCCGGAGTGGGACGGGCCGGTCAGACAGCCGCCGCGGAAAACGCCGGTATTGAGGCCGAAATAGCGGCCGTATTCCTGGACCAGCACGTCGGCGGCCACTTTGGATGCGCCAAAGAGGCTGTGCTTGGTGTGGTCGATGGACATGGTCTCGTCGATGCCGTCGTTATAGATATGGGACGGATCGATTTCCCAGCGGGTTTCCAGTTCCACCAGGGGCAGGTAGTTGGGCGTGTCGCCGTAGACCTTGTTGGTGGAGGTGAAGATGAAGACCGCCTCGGGGCAATTCTGGCGGTAGTTTTCGAGCATCACCAGGGTGCCGTTGGCATTGACGGTGAAGTCCATGTAGGGGTCGGAGGCGGCCCAATCATGGGAGGGCTGGGCGGCGCAGTGGATGACGGCTTTGACGTCTTTGCCGTAGCGGCCGTAGATCTTGGCGATGCCGTCGTGGTCGCGGATGTCGGCGTCGTAGTGGGTGTAGTTTTTATGGGCGGCTTCCAGACGCTGCTTGTTCCACTCGGTGGAGGCGTCTTCGCCGAAAAAGGTTTTGCGGAAGTTGTTGTCGATGCCGACAACGTCAAAGCCCTTATCACAGAAAAATTTCACGGTCTCGGAACCGATCAGGCCGGCCGAGCCGGTAACAATGGCGACTGCCACGGGGATCTACTCCTGTTGGCGGGTTGGGTGCGAGTTTCGAGGGCGGCTTACGCGCTTGGGGCCTGGCGTGTTCTTCTGGCCAGAAACAGTGCGCCCACGAGGAAACGCAGGAAATACATGCCGAAGGCCTTGCCCGGATGGGTTATGAGCCTTCGGTAGCGGCCTTGTTCAATAAAGACGCCAAAAAACCGGTAGACCGCACCGTATTGGCGGGCAATATCCGGGTCTTCCCTGGTCCATTTGGCGATGTAGGCCTCGGCGCTGCCTGTGTAATACGTCTTCTTTTTCAGGTAGCGGCCGAGGTGGAAAGCGGCTTCGTTGTGAAATAAAAGCGGCACGTCCAGCCCGCTGCGGTCCTCGAAGCCGGTCAGCGCATCGAGAAATCCGTCCCTGGGCAGGTTGGAGACATAGGCATCCACCGCGTCGAAATCGTAGCGCGACAGGAGCCCGATGGTTCCAATGCCTTTGAGCTTTTTATCCAGGTCCCAGTCCTCCGGGCCGGTCAGGGAGGCGTCGAAGCCGCCGACGGCGGCAAAAGCATCCTTGGCAATGATGCGCACACCGTCGATGACGGTGCCGTCGTAGAAGCTGCGTTCAAAGCGGCGAACCGACGGAAAATAATCCGCGCCCAGAACAATTTCGGGAATATGCAGGGCCACGTGGCCGGCGGCGTCGAGCAACTCCACGCAGCGGCGGATCACGGTCCGCGACAGGATCATGTCCGCGTCAAGAAACATGACATAGTCGCCCGTGGCCACGTCGAGCATGCCGTAGTTGCGCTGGACCGAGCGTTCCGGTCCCTTGTCGAAGACCAGATCGGTATACTGCCTGGCAATGGCCTTGGTGTCGTCGTCGGAGCCGTTGTCCACGACAATGATTTCCAGGTCTTGGCTGGGAAAATCCTGGGCCGCCACCGAGGCCAGACAGTGGCCGATGTTGGCGGCTTCATTTTTCGTGGTAACGACCACGGAGACACGCGCCATGACTAGCGGCCGCCTGCCGGACGAAGGCAACGGGAGGGAGGGCAGCGGCCAGGGCCGGCGAAAGCGGTGGGCATGGTGGTCATGGCAATATGCAGACGGCTTGTTGCGGGCTTATTTGCAGTCGCAACCCTTGGCGCGGCTTTTGTTGAGCAGATGGCCCAGCAGCTTGGAAGCGGCCCGGGCCAGGAATTTTATGTCGTCGATGTCCCGGATGCTCATGATTTTGCGGACGATAAACGCCGGCGACAAGGCGGCTTTATACAACTCATCTTTAAATTGCAACACGTCGGCATTGGAGATCGGACTTTTCCAGACCGACATGCGCATGTCGTAGTCGTCCCAGTTCTCGGTGGTCAACCAGCCGTTTTGCCTGGCTTCTTCAAAGAGCGGCGTGCCGGGATAGGGCACGACGATGGTGGCTTGCAGGGTATTGAGCAGGCCGCGGGAAAAAAGCGACTTGGCAAAATCGACCGTGCGCCGGGCGTCCTCGCGCGACTCCCAGGGATAGCCGACCATGGTGGTGATATGCGGCTCAAGGCCGGCCTTTTTGGCCATGCGCATGGTCTCCTCGATCTGGGAGACCTGGATGCCCTTTTTAAGCCTATTGAGCGTGTCCTGGGACATGGATTCCAGGCCGATCAGGATGAAGCGGAAATTGGCCTTTTTCAGGAGATTCCACTGGGCCTGGGTCAACTCGCCAACACGCATGTTGCAGCCGAGCACGACCTTTTTATGCAGGCCCTTGCTGATCAGCAGGTTGCAGAATTCTTCCAGCCAGGCCCCGCGCGGAAAGCAGCCCGAGTCGTCGAAAATCTCGCGCACGCCAAGCTCGTTGACCAGATGCTCGATCTCGGCCACGTGCCGGGCCGGGGAGACCGTGCGGTAGGTCTTGCCCGGAAACAGCGTGGTCCAGCTGCAAAAGGTGCACCGGCCCCACCAGCAGTCGCGGCCGGCCATGACATAGGTGCCGGGCGTGTACTTGAAGTTGCCGTTTTTATAGGCGTAGCGTTCCCATTTGGTCAGCTTGCGGTCGATATACGGCAGCTCGTCGAGGTTGTGGGTGAGGCTCCCCACGCCGCCGTCGATGATTGCGTCGCCCTCGCGCCGCCACACGCCGGCCGGCATCTCGGCCAGCGTGCCGGCCAGATGATCGGCCAGATCGGCCAGGATGAAATCGAAGTCGCCGCCGCAGATGACGAAGTCCACCGGGGAATTTTCCATGGATTCGCGCGGCAGGGCAGTCACGTGGTCGCCCATGAGCACCACGCGGGTCTTTGGCAGGGCCTTTTTGAGCTCGGCCACGATCTTCCAGTGGCGCGTGACCACCGGGGTCTTGGTCTCCAGGGCGATGAGGTCCGGGGCCTTGGCGATGAGTTCGCGCATGAAGTCGTCGTAGCGCTTCTCATCGGCGATGCCGTCGTCAAAAGAGACGTCGTGGCCGCGCGCGGCCAAGAGGCTCGCGGCGTAGGCCGGCACCATGGGATAGATGTAGGTGGGGTTGGTGAACCACTGGAACTGGCGATTTTGCGTTAAAAGCGGCGTTCCCTTGTCCGAGGAAAGCGGCGGATAGGCCACGGAAATTTTCATATTACCTGCCAAGAGAGCTGGTCAGCGTTTTGCGGGTGAGGCCATAGAGGAAACGCAGGCCGTACCAGAGGTGGGTCAGGGCCACGTAGGGGATGGCGGCCAGGGCCACGGCCGGGGATTCCTGGCGCATGAGCCGGAGTTCGAGAAAAACGGCCAGGAGAAACAGGCCGTAGGCGCCAAAGCCCAGGCTCAAAAGCGTCCCCAGGATCGGGGCGGGCGAGGCGCCGTCGGCTACATAGAAGAAGCCGTAGGCCAGGGCCACGGCCAGAAAGAGCACCCAGGCGGCCGGGGCGAAATAACAGGGGCGGCGTGAGGTTTCGGGATGCACCCGCACGAAATGGCCCCGGTGCAGGCCATAGTTGCCGACCTGGCGCAGATGCTTGGCCAGTCCCGGGCGGCGGTGGTGCCAGACGAAAAGCTCGGGCAGATAGAGGATGCGGCCGCCCTTTTTGTGGACGAGGTCCAGGCAGAACTTGGTGTCCTCGCCGGGCCAGCAGGCGGTATCGAAGCCGCCCACGGCAAAAAAGGCGTCCCGGCGCACGATCAGATTGACCGTCGGCCAGTCGTCGACAAACCGGCGCGGCGGCGTTGGCCGGTAACGTTCGGGAAAGCCGGTCAGGCGGCTTAAGAAGACCGCGCCTGACGCCCTGGCCCAGAACGGGTCGTCGGGCGGAGTCTCGGCCGGACCGCCTACGGCCGAGACCTCGGGCGAGGCTTCGAACACGGCCCGGGCCACGGACAGCCAGCCCCGGTCGGGATAGGCGTCGTCGTCAATAAAGGCCAGATAGGTTCCCAGGGCCGAGACCGACCCCAGATCGCGTTTGACGGCCGGCGACACCGGCCCGGAGGCCAGAGCCCGCACCCGGGGATCGGCGGTCAGGGCCGCCACGTCCATGGCGTCGTCGGCGACGAGAATGATCTCGAAATCCGTCTCGGCCAGAGCCAGCAAGTGGGGCAGGCTCTCTTGCAGGTAGGGACCAGGGGCCTTGAACGGAATGATGATGGAAAAAAGCGGCGCGTCAAAGCTCACTGCGTCTCGTCCCAGGTTCCGGCGCGGGAGCGCACGATATAGAGGGGCCGGTTGACCACCTCGGTGTGGATATGGCCGATGTAGAGCGACATCATGCCCAGGGCGCACAGGACAATGCCGATCAAAAGCGTGTTGAAGACCGTGAAAAAGGCCAGGGCCGTAATATTGGCCCCGAGAAACCAGTTACTGAGGACCATAAGTCCCAGCACCGGCACGGTGACGGTCATGATCAAAAGGCCCAGGTAGCCGGCCAGGCGCAGCGGCACGAGGGAAAAGGAGGTGAAGCTGTTGATGGCCAGATCAAAGAGCTTTTTGACGGAATAGGCCGGCTCGCCCTGGCTGCGGGCCGGGGCGCAAAAAGAGATGTAGGTCTTTTTGTAGCCCATCCAGTCGATCAGGCCGCGAAACATCCGCGAGCCCTCGGTGAATTTGGACAGCGTCTCCACGACCTTGCGGTCGAGCAGGCGGAAATCTGTGGAATTGGGCGGCAGATCGAGGTCGGTAAACCGGCTCATGAACCAGTAAAAGGTCCTGGAGCCGAGCTTTTTGACCAGGGAGTAGTCCGCGACCTTTTCGCGGATGGTGGCCACGATGTCGTAGCCCTCCTCCCACTTGGCCAGCAGGTCCGGGATGATTTCCGGCGGATGCTGCAAATCGGCGTCGAGACAGACCACGGCATCGGCCCCGATGGCGTGCTCGACTCCGGCGGTAAGGGCCATTTCCTTGCCGAAATTGCGGGAAAACATCAGGCCCTTGAAACGCGGGTCCGCAGCGGAAAGCTCCTCGACGATCCCCCAGGAGCCGTCGCGGCTGCCGTCGTCGACCAGGATGCAGTCCCATTCGTAGGCCGTGGCGTCCATGACGGCCGTGATGCTGTCGCGCAGGGCATAGAGTCCCTGGCCCTCGTTATACACGGGAACCACAAGGGATATTTTGCCGCCCCGCCCGGAGGCGGAGCGGCTGTGCTCGTCATGCGTCATGAAAGGGTCCGCCGGCGGCAGCTTACTGCTGGCGCAGGAATTGGTCGAAGTACTCAATGGTCTTTTTCAGCCCCTCAGCCAGGGCCACCTTGGGTTCCCAGCCGAGCTTGGCCTTGGCCAGGGTGATGTCCGGACGGCGCTGCTTGGGGTCGTCGGTCGGCAGGGGCCGGTACTCGATGACCGACTTGGAGCCGGTGTACTCGATGACCAGCTTGGCCAGTTCGAGGATGGTGAACTCGCCCGGGTTGCCGGTGTTGACCGGGCCGGTGAAGTCGTCCGGCGTATCCATGAGGCGGATGAAGGCCTCAATGAGGTCGTCGACGTAGCAGAACGAACGGGTCTGCTGGCCCTGGCCGTACACGGTCAGCGGCTCGCCGCGAAGGGCCTGGATGATGAAGTTGGAGACCACCCGGCCGTCGTTGGGGTGCATCCGGGGTCCGTAGGTATTGAAAATACGGGCCACCTTGATGCGCAGGTTGTGCTGGCGGCGGTAGTCGAAGAAAAGGGTCTCGGCGCAGCGCTTGCCTTCGTCGTAGCAGGAGCGGAAGCCGATGGTGTTGACGTTGCCCCAATAGGATTCCGGCTGGGGGTGCACCGACGGGTCGCCGTAGACCTCGGAAGTCGAGGCCTGCATGATCTTGGCCCGCAACCGCTTGGCCAGGCCGAGCATGTTGATGGCCCCATGCACGCTGGTCTTGGTGGTCTGGACCGGATCGTGCTGGTAGTGGATGGGCGAAGCCGGGCAGGCCAGATTGTAGATCTCGTCGACTTCCACATAAAGCGGGAAGGTGACGTCGTGACGCAGCAGCTCGAAATGCGGATTATCGAGGAGATGCAGGACGTTTTGCTTGGCCCCGGTGAAATAGTTGTCCAGGCAGAGAACGTCGCAACCCCGGTCGAGCAGGCGTTCGCACAGGTGCGAGCCGAGGAAGCCGGCGCCGCCGGTGACGAGAACACGTTTTTTCAGGTGCATGGCTTGTGCCTTGAAGACGGTTTGAGGTGGTTAGATTACAAACGTGGAAAGCGCCTCAATAGACCCGTTTGCAGCGAATGTAAATCATCGCCAGACAAGCGACGCCCATTCCCCGGACACCCGGCGCTCCGGCTCGGGCAGCCCGACGGCGCGGTAGGCGGCGGTCACGTCGTCGGCCTGGGTTTCCAGGATGCCGGACAGGACCAGCATCCCGCCCTCGGCCACATGGGAGACAATGCGCGGGGCCATGGCCACAAGCGGCGCGGCCAGGATATTGGCCACGACCACTTCGTAGCGGCTGTCCTCGGCCAGACAGCCCACCCCGCCAACGGCCAGGGTCATGCCGTCGGCCACGCCGTTTAACCGGACGTTGTCGGCGGCGCACCACACGGCCTGGGGGTCGATGTCGACGCCAAGGCCGGTCAGGCCCAGACGGCACAGGCCGATGCCGAGGATGCCGGAACCGGTGCCCAGATCGAGAAAACGCATGGCCGGGGTGAGCCAGCCGGCCTGGTGGGCCGTGGCAAAGGCCTCCAGGCACAGGGCCGTGGTCGGATGGTGGCCGGTGCCGAAGGCCATCTTGGGTTCGATCAGGATGGGCCGGCGATCCCCGGTGTCGTGGTCGGCCATCCAGGGCGGCAGGATCTCATAGACGCCGCCGACCTCGATGGGCGTAAAAAAGGCCATCCAGGCCGCGCCCCAGTCCTCTTCCTCAATGGTGGACACCGCTATGGGCAACTCCGGCCAGTCCCGGGCCGCCTCCTCGGCAAACTCCCGGGCCGGGGGCGCGTCTTCCAGGTGGACGCGAAAACGCACGCTCGCGCCGTCTGCGGCCGTGTCCTCTTCCCAACCCTGGGCCGCCCGGTCCGAGAGCCAGGCTTCCACCCGTTCGGCCAGCTCGCCGCTGGCCGCCGTCATATCAACTCGAAGCAATTTGCGCACGGTCACTCCCTCAAAAAAACAAAACAGGAGCATCGCCCCTGTCTTTGAACCGTCAGAAAAAAAAATTCCATTCCAGTGCCGAGGCAACGGCAAACGCCCAGGCGGCTGCGGCGCGGTGGCCCACGCTGCGCCCAAGTGGCAGCCGGCGTCAACCGGTTCCTGTCCCGGGCAAGGCCCGGCCAGGGAGCGAGACGCCTGTGCCCTTCCCACACGGCCGACGGCCGGCTGACGTCGCCCCGGTCCCCGCCTGTGGCGGACCGGGCCGGCCGCACTAGCCCTTGGCGTCGGTCAGGGAGCCGATGCCCGAGGTGTAGGCCCCGAGCACGTCTTTGGAAAGCTGATAGGTCTGGCTCATGTCCTTGGACGTCGCAGTGGCCGAAGGCCCTGTCTCGGTATTCATGGCATCCAAGGTCTTGCTGACAACAGCCGCGCCCACTGTCTGCTTGTCGATGGGAGCGGATTCGCCGATAGCTGACGTGGCACTGATATTGTTCATATTGTCCAACGTTTTGGCTACAATTGCATAGGAAGCCGCACTACCCATCCCATTGCCGTAGGAGTTGCCCATCTCGCCCTCCCGGGACGGGTTCGCTAACTGAAAGCAGCCTAGCCAGGGCCGAATCAACCGTCTTCTTCGTTGCATCTACCCATGCCGCGCATCCCGGTCAAGGGCAGGGAGCCGCGCCCTACCGGGCGGCCATGGCGGCCAGGCCCACCGGCAACTGCACAATCTGGCCGATCTGCAGCCGGACCGGATTGAGCCCGGCGTTTTCAGCCAGAATACGCTGGGCGCTCAAGCCGTACAGCCGCGCCAGTTCCCAGATGGTGTCCCCCTCGGAGATGACGTGCTGGCGCGCCGGGGCGTGGGCCGGACCGACGGCCGGGACAGGCTGCGCCTGCGCCGGCGCACCCTCGGACACGGCCGGGGCCGGGGTCGCGGCAGCCGGCTTCTTCGGCGCGCCCGAGGCCGCCACAGCAGCCAGGGACGACGGCACCCGCAACAACTGGCCTTCGCGCAGATGCAGGGGATCGACGCCGGGATTGGCCGCAGCCAGGGCCTCGACGCTCAGGTCAAAGCGACGGGCGATGCTCCACAGGGAGTCGCCGGCCGAGACCGGGAAAACCAGCAGTTCCGAAGTGGTAATCGGGCCATCAGCCGGCACGGTGACGAGCTGGCCCACCTTGAGGCGGACCGGATCAACCTCGCCGTTAAGCGCAATGAGGGATTCCAGGGACACGCCGAAGCGGCGCGACAAGGCCCACAAGGTGTCGCCCGGGGCCACGGGATACAGGCCCGCGTCGCTGATCGCACGCGCCTCGCCGGAAGCCGGGGCGGTCGCCGGACGCCGGGCCTCGGCCCGGGCGTTTTCCGGCACGGCCAGCACCTGGCCGGGCTTTAAATGCAGGGGATCGAGCCCGGCGTTGAGCCGGGTCAGATCATCCGTCCCCACACCCAGACGCCGGGCAATGGTCCAGAAGTTGTCGCCGTCGGCCACCACGTAGCCGGCCGTGGACCCGCCTGCCGCCTCGGCATGGGGCTTGCCCGCGGCCGCCGGGCGGACGGCGGCCTGGGAGGTGACCGGCAGGGCCAGTCCCTGGCCGATGCGCAGCCGGGTCGGATCGACGCCGGGATTGGCCTCGGTCAGCGCCGCCACGCTCACGCCGTACTGGCGGGCGACGGACCAGAAGTTGTCGCCGTCGGCCACGGTATGGGCCCGGGCCACGGACGGGGCCGGGCTGGACGGCGTGGACGGTCGCTGCATGGCCTGGGCCACGACCAGGGCGTCCACCCCGGCCGGCGCAGCCAGACGCTGGCCAATGGACAGACGCCGGGGATCGATGCCGGGGTTGGCCGCAACCAGGGCGTCAGCCGACACGCCCAGCCGCTTGGCCACGGACCACAGGGTGTCGCCGTCGGCCACCGTATAGGCCAAAGCAGACGAAGCCGGGGCAGCGGCCACAGAGGCCGGCTGGCCGGAGGCGACGACGGCCTGGGCCTTGGCAGCGGACGGGGCTGCCGGCGACGGGGCCGGCTGTTCAACAATTTTCGGGGCGGCCGCCGCCAACACCGGCTTGGCCGGACTCTGGGGCGCGACCGGGGCCGCAGCCTTGGCAACGGCGGGAGCCGGCGCGGTAATCGGAGCCGGGGCCAGGGTCGGGACGGCCGGACGGCCCAGATCAGCCACGTGGATCGGGGTCTGGGCGGCGCGGGCCACCGGGGTGATGTCGCGATTGTCGATGGCGGCCAACAGCGGTCCCCGGGGCAGGCCTGCAGGCGCGGCAATGGTTTCGATCAGGCGGGCGGCCAGCAGGCGCGAACCGGCTCCGGAGATGTGCACCCCGTCGTCGGCCCGAAGCTTCACCACTGCGCCGGAGGCGGTCCTGGCCACCGGGGCATAGGCTCCCCGGGCGTCGGCCAACACGTCGCGCACGTCAATATAGGTGCAATCCGGCAGACTGGCGGCAGTGCCGGCCAGGACGGCGTTGACCTTGTCCATGGAGGCGTTGAAGGCCGCGTCGCCCATAACCGGCACGCCGATCAGATAGACGGCGGCGGACGGGTTTTGCGACCGGGCAATGCTGTGCAGCCGGGCCAGGCGCTTGGCGTACTGCGCTTCCCAGGCCTTGGAGCCAAAGGCTGCGCTGCGCCCTTCGCCGGTCGGCAGAGGCTTGTCGTCGTTGGCGCCGAGCATGATCAGGACCACGTCGGGATGATGGCTGGCCACCTGGGCGGTCAACTGGGCGTCCCAGTCGAAAAAGGCCGGATTGGCCAGCCCGCTCGACACCTTGCCCAGGTAGGCAAAACGTGCCGAGGATTGGCCGGCAAAAGCGGTTTCGAGCTGCTTGCCGAGTCCGATGGACAACGAATCGCCCACGAGCAGGATGCGTTTGACGGCCGGGGCTGCCGGATCGACCTTGGCCGCGCCCGCAACGGGCAGACCGGGAGGAAGGATCAGGGAGACCATCATGACGGCCAGGAGGAGGACCTGACTCGGGTTTCGCATAATCGACACCTCATCGCCGTCCCGACCCGCCGCGCCACGACCCCCATCGTGCGCCAACGCCCCGGACACAGCATGATAATGTAAGAAACGCGACCCTGGATGGTATGAGATTCTCAAACAGCAGACGTCCCTAAACGTCTCGTCCGGTCCTGTGCCCAAGCCTCCCAAAGACTCGTTCCCCAACGATTTTGGGCACTTACCATTGAACGAAACCGCCGATGCTGCGTTCCCATCCTGGGTTTCCACCATAGCAGAACGGGAATACGCTTACAAGAAGAATACCAAATTCTTGCAGTGCTCGGAAAAAACAGGAAAAAACTAAAACTGGAAGTATATAAACGGCAGAACGCCGTCCGGTCCAAGCTTCAAGATGCAGGCCGCCGCCAGCCCAAGGGCCAGCCCCTGGGCCGGGAAAGGCAACCATTCAAAGCTCTTGCGAAAAAAATCCCGCCCCGTCAGATGGAGCAGCTGCACCAGGAGGACCACGGCCACCAAGACCAGACAGGTGGGTCGAAATGTCGCGCCGGTCGGATCAAGGGCCACAGCCCGGCGCAGGATGTCCACGGCCTTGCCGGCATCCTCAGCCCCGAAAAACACCCAGGCCACGTTGACGTAGGCAAAGGTGACCGTCCAACAGGCCGCGTTCCACAGCGCGCTGCCAACGCCCGGACCAGCCGCCGGTTCGGGCAGTCCGCCGGCCGCTTTCAGGGCTTCCTGCCGTCCTGCTTCCCGGGCCGCCAGCCGGGTGGCCCGATACTCGCCCGCCATGTGCGCCCCGATCAGGCCGAAACCGTGGATAAATCCCCAGACCAGGAAGTTGTAGGCCGCCCCGTGCCACAATCCGCCAAGGGCCATGGTGGTCACGAGGTTGACGTACTTGCGGCCCGTGCCTTTGCGGTTGCCGCCCAAGGAAATATAGAGGTAGTCTCGAAGCCAGGTGGAAAAGGTGATATGCCAGCGCCGCCAGAAATCGCGCAGGCTCAGACTCGTGTACGGCGCGTTGAAATTGTCCGGGATGTCAAAGCCCATGAGCAGCCCGATACCCTGGGCCAGATCGGAATAGCCGGAGAAATCGCAATAGATCTGCATGGTGTAGGACAGGATGCCGACCGCGACCGCCGCCGAACTGTAGCCCTCGGGCGCGCCAAAGGTCACCCGCACGATGTGCTCGGACAGGTAACTTGAAATGATGATTTTTTTAATGAGGCCCCGGGTCAGCAGGTAAAAGGCCCGGGTGAAATCGACCTGCCCCACCTGCTCTTTTTTGAGCTGGCCCAGAAAACTGCCGGCCCGCAGGATGGGACCGGACAAAATGGTGGGGAAAAAGGAGATGAAGCAGAACACCTCGACCAGGCTGCGCTCCACCTTGGCCGGGTCGCGGTAGACGTCGATGGCGTAGGACATGCCCTGGAAGGTGAAAAAGGAAATGCCGATCGGCATGATGACGTCGAGCAGCGGGACCGGGCTGGTAAAGGACAGCACCCGGAACAGCCAATCGGCCGAGATATAGAGCATCTCGTAATACTTGAAGAAAATCAACATCCCCAGGGAAAAGCCAACATAGAGGATGAGGCAGAACCGCCGGAACCGGGCATCGCTGGTCTCGGCAAAGACCACGGCGAAAAACCAGGTCAGGAAGCTGAAAACCAGCAGGATCAACAGGAATTTGGCGTTGAAGGAGGCGTAAAAGATATAGGAGGCCAACAGCAGAAACAGTCGATAGGCGCCGGCCCGCGACCGCAACAGCCAATTGAGCGGCAAAATAACGGCAAAAAACAAGGCGAATTCAAAACTGGTAATATTCATCGCGGCTCTTGGCGACCTCCGGGAAGTGAGGCGCAAACTAGCTGCGCCGCCGTCAAAAGGCAACCGGCTTGGGAGCCGGCCGGCCGACCGTCGGCCGGCTGACGCCCGCCTCGCAACATTTTTTCGCTAGATCCCGGGAAGTTGTGCCAATTTCCATTTCGGCCCGGACCTTGCTTTCCCGTTCGTACCCCCGGCCGGCTGCTCCGCGCCGGGCAAACCCAAGGCCGCTGCCATGCCCCATGTCGCAACAGCTTTCCCTGCCAGACGTCCCGCCCTGGCCCTGACCATGGCCCTGGCCATGCTCGTGGCCGCGCCGCGCCTGACCCATCCCGGTCTGGCCCCGCCGCCCGGCCCCGAAACCAGCCTGCACGCCCTGACCGGCCGTCTTGGCCAATTCGACGCCGCCCCGGCCACGGGCACGGACACAGCTACGACCTATGACGCGCTTCGCGCCGCCGTCTCGCCCTCTGCCGTGCGCCTGGCCGTGGACAAGACGGCCAGACATCCGCTCGACGGCCCCGTGGCCATTCACCGCACCACTCGGCTCGGCTCCCTGGCCGCGCCGCTTCGCCTCGTCAGCCTCGCCAGCAAAGAGCCCGCCCCCGAACCCCAACGCCTGGCCCAGGCCCCGCAGCCGGCCGCGCCCCCGCCGCCGGCCGTCAAAACTCTGTCGCCCAGACCGTCCCCGCCGCCAGTGCATGCCGCCCTGGCTCCGGCTGTCCCCGGCAAAAGCATTCTCGTGGCCGGCGATTCCCTGTCGCTCTTTCTGGCCGACGCCCTGCGACCGCTCCTCGCCAACCGCCCCCAGACCGCCTTTGCCTCGCGCGGCAAGGTTTCAAGCGGCCTGGCCCGGCCCGACTTCTTTAACTGGGAACGCGAAATGGCCGCCCTGGTCGCCGCCCACCGGCCCGATACCGTCATCGTCATGATCGCCACCAACGACAACCAGACGCTCACCCGGCCCGACGGCTCCAAAGTGGCCTTCCGCCGCCCCGGCTGGGACGCCGAATACGCCCGCCGCGTCCGCCGCCTCGTGGAACTGGCCCGCACGGCCAATCCGGACACCCGCATCCACTGGATCGGCGCGCCGGTCATGGGCGATCCCAAACTCAATGCCGACGTGGCCGCCATAAACGCCGTCATCGCCAAGGAACTTGCCACCCTGCCCGGCGCCCGCTTTCTCGACGTCTCCCGCACCCTGGCCGATGCCGCCGGCCACTACGCCCCGGCCCAGCAAACGCCCGACGGCCCCCGCGCCACCCGCACCAAAGACGGCGTCCACCTGACCCCCTACGGCGCAAAACTGCTGGCCAGCGCCACCCTGGCCTCCCTTGGCCCCAATCTGGCCGCGCTGGCCAAGCCCTAAAGGCCCGGCACGCCCTTTACCACCCCCACAAGCCATGCTAGAGCCGCCCCATGGAAACCATCCTGCTCAAAATCCTCGAGGTCCAAAACGAGATTTTGGCTGAACTGCGCCTGCTGCGACAAGCCGTCAGCCAGGGCACCCCCCTGGCCGCCACGCCGCCGCCCGCCCAGCCCGGCCACGCCGCCCCGGCCATCGTCGACCAGATGCCGGCCGATCCCGATCCCTTCCTGCCGCAGCCGCCGCCCCAACAGCCCGGCGGCCGACTCACCATCAACGAGCTGGCCGACATCGGCGGCCAATTCCTGAATTCCGGCCCTATCTCCCAGACCAAGGTCAAGCCCGTGGACGCCGCCGACCTCAGCCACTCCATTCTCGATGACATCAAGGCCAAAAACAAAGCCAAACGCAGCGCCTTCGCCGAGTTTGAGAAGTTCGGCCGCGATCGTTGACCGCAAGCCCGGCTCCTGCCCGGTCCGGCATAAGCAAACGCCCCGCAACGCTCTGCATTGCGGGGCGAAGCCAGGCGTGGGCCGACTACAGCCACGAAGGCTTGGAAGCCACAATGACACCGTCGTTTTCAGTGGCCTGCACGAGGCTGTTGGCCTCGGTCTGGAGGCAAAGATACAGCAAAGGGCTTGTTGCGTCGGCCTTCAGGCATCGCTCCCCAGCCGGACTGACGCGGATGACGCTGCCCTGGGCGACGGCGAATTCATCGCCATCCACGTAAAACTGCCCCGTTCCACTGAGGACGACATACACCTCTTCATTTCGTTTGTGCCAGTGCGTGAAGGGAACACTGACGCCAGCCGGCAAGGCATTGACCGACAGCTCCGATCCGGAAAGATCCAACATGTCCTTGAATGTCATCCTTCCAGTCGTCTCCACTCCCGCAAATGACCCGACCGTGTAATTCGTTTGAGCCTTTTCCATACGCTTCCCCTTTTCTGGACGCTGGACCAAACCAGACGCCAGGGTTTGAACACGTTCCTCTAAAGCGCCATCCAACCACATCCGATTGACCGTTTCCGGCCCAGCCAAGGCCATCTCCTGCGGCAACTGCGCCGGCACGTTCCTCCTGTTATTTTGTTCTATATAGAACTATTTTGCTAAAAAAATCACTCCAGGTTGGCCAACACCCGCTCCAACCCGTCGACAAGGGCCTCTTTGGACGTTTCTTCCATGGTTCCCCAGACAGCGGCCAGGAGTATGTCCGAGATTTCCTGAAAATCCTTGCGAAACCCTTCGCCTTTGGGCGTCAGGGCGATGAGAGCCACCCGGGAATCGGACGGAGAGTCCTGACGACACACATAGCCGGCGCTTTCGAGCTTCCTGACCAGCACGGTCAGCGTGTTTTTTTTCCGGTCGATGCTCCTGGCCAACGCGCCCATGGGAACCGGGCCGCAGGCATACAGCGTGGCCAGGATCGCTCCATGGGACGGGGCCAGATCGGGATGCCCACGCCGCTTAAGTTCCGCCACGACAAGCGCATTGGCCCTCTCCCGGACCCGGCTGATGAGCGATACGACATGATCGGTTGGCATGTAAGGAGGAATAGTTCTACGTAGAACATTTGTCAAGCCCGCCCTTTCCCGACAGCCCGGGCCGGGGGACGATCTTAACGAGCATTTCGGCTGCTTAAGAGAAAAGCAAGGCCTGCAGCATGTCTCGCGAGACGAGGAGAACAGCCGTTCCCGAGCCTGACGCTACCGGCCCCAACCGAACCCGGAACCGGGGCGTCGGTCATGCCAGACGCGGCGCAGCACCTCGGTATCGGGGCTGTGGGGATTCTCGCCGGGAGCGGGGATGGGCTGGGTGTACAGGTGGGCGAAGGGTGTCTGGCGCAGGCGTTCGTTTATGGCGTGGGCCAGCAGGACGGGCAGGGCCAGGACATCGGCGGCGTTGTAGGCGAGCAGGGTTTCAAGAACGGCGGGCGTTCCATGGCGGGCATATTCACGCCACAGGAGCACGGCCAGGTAGCCGTCGGCGCCGGCCAGGTCGCCGCGATCGACGCCGTAGTGTTCCTCGCATTTTTTAAGCCCGCCTTTGATGCCGATGCCGCACAGGACATTTCGCAGGTCGATGTGGGCCTTGGGCAGTTTCGCGCCGAGATGGGAGGTCAGGATGGGCGCGTCGAAGCAGCGGCCATTAAAGGTGACGAGCACTTTGCTGGCGGTGATGTCGTCGGTGAAGTCGTGGAGATTTTTGCCGTGAGCGTAGGTCCGGGCGGTATTTTTGCCGTCGTAGAGGGCCACGGCGGTGATCTCGTTTTGGGGGGTGCCGTCGGTTTCGATATCGACGCAGGCGAGGTGGTCGCGGAAATCGAAGAACAGTCGCCAGCTCTCGGCCGGGGGCAGACGGGCGGCGAACCAGTCGGCGTCGCCGGCTTGCAGGCGCTCTTTGGAGGCCAGCAGTTCATCGCGCCACAGGGGCGCTTTGCTGGAGGCCAGCGGCGCTTCCTTGGCGTCGAGAACGTCGTCCCAGGTCAGGAAACCGGCGTCCCAGAGGCGGCGTTCGGTGGAAGGGCCAAGGCCGGGAAGATGCAGGAAGGTATGGGTAAGCACGCGGGTCGTGTACCTGTTTTGGCGAAGGTCCTCAACCACTGCGGGGAGGTGACGGCATTAATTCTGCAAGGGTTACGCTGGCCGGTGTTTTTTTCCGCCGGGCCTGAACGATCATCCAAGGAAGGAGCCCCCATGTCGCGACCGTTTGATGCTGCGCCTGCTTTGTCGCGGAAGTTTCTTGCGTCCGGCGACCGTCGGGAAACCGTCATTGCCCGGGACCTGTACCGCACCGGCTCGTTGCGGGACGATTTCGACCGACTGGCCAGTCCGGCCGTCCCCATGGCGGATGCGGACATCCTGAGTTTCCTGCTCAAATACTTCCATGCCTGCCTGTTTCCCGGTTCCCAGGATCATGCCGTCCCGCTTGGAGAAATAAGTGATCTGCTGGCGCAGTTCTACGAGCTGTGGGTGGGCGACAAGTCTGACCAGGTCCTGCCGCTGGCGGGCGAATACAGCGCCTATCCGCTGCGGATGCTGGCGGATTTGCCGCGCACGGCCCATATTTTCCGGTCGGTGGCCAATCGGCCGTTGCCGCCGGCCATGGTGCAGGACCCGTTTCTGGGCCTTGATCTCGGCACGGGCAGCGGCATTATACTGGCAGCGGCCTGGTTTCAGGCCAAGCGTAACGGCGTGGCCGTCACGCAGCTCTTCGGCGTGGAGCTCGACAGCCAGATTGGCGAACGCACGGGAGCGCTTTTTACGTCCCTTGGCCTCGGCGAAATGCGCATTGGCGATGCCCGTGATCCGGCCCTGTATGCCGGCCTGCCGGACGGACCGATCGCCTTTGTCGGGAATGAGAACGTGCCGGCTCCCACGTCGCGCTACACGGCGGAACCGTTCAGCACAATCCATGCCGCGCTTTTTGCGGCCATGTCGCAGCGCCTTAAAAAGACGATTTTCTTTCCCGAGGCCCTGGTTGTGCGCGACCGGGACGCGGAACTCGACGTCGTGCTGTCAAAAAACAACCGCTTCCAGGTCCCCAGGCACTACCAGTCGCTGCGGCCCAAGCCCCGGTCCATCGTCATTGAGGGTCGGCTGACCAAGTTATGGCAGGTGGGCAAGGATTTCCGGGGGCATATTCCGGAGAGCTGGCTGTCGGTTATGCCTGGGCGCTGGTAGCGGGCAGGCATAACCGACAACGCCGGGCGCGGGGGAGAGCCTGACTTCACTCCAGAACGCTGCCCGGCGGTCCCAGAAAGGCGCCCCGCCACCCGAAAACCCCTTCAGTTCTGGCTGCCATGGCTGCTTTTTGCCATATTTTGCGCTCAGCGCATAAAGTATACATGTTTCCGACCGATATAACGAGTATGAATGAATTCCAGGCCAAAGCGGCCCCTCGTCATTCCAGGAGGCAATATGGATATTCAAATGAACATACATAACGGTTGGCAAGGCGATTCGTTACAAGCCTACCAGGAAGCCACGAAATCCATTCAGAGCGTGACGTCCTCAACGACTTCTTCCAAAGACGATCCTAAGACTGGCGAGAAAATTGAGAGTGGCGACACTATTTCAATCTCAGAAGAAGCTCGAAAAAAACAGGAAGAGTCTTCTGGACCAACATCTGTCACGACTCTATCTGCACAGGCAAGCGCGACAGACGGTGAATCCAGTGACGATACTACTTCAGATCCAAAAGCAATACTTTTGAAACAAATAGACAAGGTTCAGAAACAATTACAAGATGCCCAAGATCGTCTTGCATCCGCAATGTCAAAGACGAAACATGACACCAATAGCGGCAAAGACAAAGCGTCTCAAGAGACTGATGAACAAACTCAAGATGCAGGAACTGCTCAGACAGAGAATCCAGAGAACAGCGACAATCCAGAAGTAAAAACGATTGCGACTGAAGTCAATCTGCTGACAATGACCTTGGCAACGCTTAACGCCCAGCTATTGAAGCAAGAGCAAAAAGGCGGAGCTTCTGGCACAACAACGGGAACTGCAGGGATCAACGAAGGCAGCGGGCTGAGCGGCGGAGTCGGCGAACGCCTTCCCGTCAACGCCTAACACTGTCCGTCTTCCCTGACGCAACCGGAAGCAGTTCCAGTGCCCGCTTGTGACCTGTCTTGCCAGCACCCGGGACGCATTGCGCCGTCCGCTCCCCGCGACTGGTTCGAGGCTCGATAGCGTCACCCCTGCATGGCATCGCGGATTTGGGAACGCGTCCCAGCGACAAGGCCCTCCTGCGCCCGGCGTTGCGGTATGCCCTGGCCCTGGTCAGGGCCGGTGCAGCCGGCGGTCGAAATCATACTCCCGTGAAGTGACGTGATCTTCCAGGCGGCGCACCCGGCGCTCCAGGGCCTCGAAACGGCGCTTGACCCGGGTCAGGGCGTTTTTGCGCGAGCTCACGTAATCATCGTAAAAATCCCGTTCTTCGTCGGAAGCCGGGGCCAGCACCGGCTCGGGCTTGATGACGAATCCAGCGATCAGGTAGGCGGCGAGCATGGGCCAGACGCCGGTAAAGGGCGTGAGCACGACGACGCCCAGACGCACGGCGTAGACCGGCACGTCGAGGAAGACGGCCAGCCCTTTGCACACGCCCAAAATGGCCCCGCGGCGCGAACGGTAGAGATTGCGAAAATCCAGTTCGCTTATGTGTCGCATGGCCCGTTCCCCTTGTTTCGAGCGTCGAGAACGAGGGTTTCCAGGGTTTCGACACGGCTTTCCAGGCGTCCCAGGCTGCGGTGGATCTCCTGGAGCAGCTGGGCCTCATCGGGATCGCCGCCGCGCGGGGCCGAAGAGCCCGGCCGCACCAGACGGACGCCAAGCAGGAAAATGACGCCCATGATGACCAGACCGATCAGGACGGCTCCGGCCACGACCAGGGAGGAAAGCAATCCCATCATGTGTCTGTTCTCCGGGACGGGATCAGGCGATGGCCTTTCCCGACCCCTCACGTTGCATGTCGAGCACGAGTCCGTGCAGGGCTTTGGCCTGACCGGCCAGATTGTCCACAGCCGAGGAGGACTGGTGCATGACCTGGGCGGTTTCGCCGGAAATACGGTTGATGCGGTCCACGGTCCGGCCGATTTCCTCGGCCGCGGCGGACTGCTCCTCGGCGGCGGTGGCAATGGAACGTACCTGATCGGCCACGGCGTCGACAAGCCCGACGATGGCGGTCAGGGCGTCGCCGGAGCGGCGGGCCATGGCCGTGGCCGCTTCGACATTCTGCACGGCCTTGTCAAAGCCGGCCACGTTTTGCTGGGTACCGTCCTGGATGCCCTTGATGGCCGCACCGACTTCCTTGGTGGCGGTCATGGTTTTTTCCGCCAGCTTGCGCACTTCGTCGGCCACAACGGCAAAGCCGCGTCCGGCCTCGCCGGCCCGGGCGGCCTCAATGGCGGCGTTTAAGGCCAACAGGTTGGTCTGGTCGGCGATATCGGAAATGACGTCCATGATGGCCCCAATGCCTTCGGCCTTACGCCCCAGCGCCCCCATGTCTTCCTTGAGGGCGCGGGCCTGATCGGCCACGGCAACGATGCCCTTGACCACGGCCTCGACCACGGCTGCCCCCTCCTCGGCCTTGGAGCGGGCGGAATCAGCGGAATCGGCGGCCTGGGAGGCATTTTTGGCCACTTCAAGCACGGTGGAATTGAGCTGGTCCATGGAACTGGCCGCCTCGGCCACCTGCTTGGACTGGTCCTGGGCCCCCCGACTCGACTGCTCGACCTGGGCGGCGAGCTGCTCCGAGGCGGCGGTGACCGCTTCCACCACGCCTTCAATGCGCCCGGCCGCGTGAAGCATTCCCTCGACCTTGGCATTTTCGGCCATGCGGCAGGCTTCGTCGGCCTTGGCCGTCTCTTCCCTGGCTCGCCTGGCCTCGGCCTCGGCCACTTCCTTGGCCTTGGCCACCTCGTCCATGCGGCAGTCGATGTCGGCGGCCATGGCCGCCAGGGCCTTGGCCAGCACGCCGGTCTCGTCCCGGCTTCTGACGTCCAGGGTCCGGCCGGTTTCCCCCTTGGCCACGGCCCGGGCGAAGTCCAGGCAGGCCAGAAGCGGCTTGGTCAACAGCCGGGCGAACAGCCAGGCCAGGACGGCGAAAAAGATCGTCCCGGCCAGACCGGCCAGACCGATTTTCAGGATGATGGCGTCGCGCGCAGCCAGGGCCTCGGAGATGTCCGTGCCAATAAAGACCATGCCGACAATCTGGTCGCCGTTTTTGAGCGGTTCATAGGCCGTGCGGTACTCACGGCCGAGAATCCGGTTGTCGCCGAGGTAGGTCTTGCCTTGGCGCAGCACGACATCAAGGATGGCCGGATTGTCGAGCTTGGTGCCCACGGCCCGCTTGCCGTTGACTTCAAGGGAGGTGGAAACGCGGGTGTCGCCGTAAAAAATCGTGGCCTCGGCCCCGAGGTCTTTTTTGGCGCTGTCGACCAGAGCGGTGTTGTTGGCGACGTCCTGGCCGATGATGACCACGCCGATGACAGCGCCGTCCTTTTTAATGGGGGCGTAGGCGCGAATGGAAAAACCCACGGTGTTGCCGGGCTCGAACAGACTGACGGCCTCCCCGGCCAGGGCGCGCTTGAGGCCTTCCTGATTGCCGATGTTGTCGCCGGCCTTGTCCGAGTGCGCCCGGGCCACGACAGTGGCCTTGGCATCGGTAAAAACGACCAGATCGACCTTGCCGGAGGCCAGGACCACCTGGCCGAGTTCACGCAATCGGGCGGCATTGCCGGCCAGAACGCCGTCGATGATGTTTGGCCGCGTCGCCTGGGCGCGGGCCATATCCAAATAAGTCTCTTTGTAATCAGCCACTTGTCGGTTGAAGACATTCAAATAACTTCGGACAGCCTGGCCGGTAATGACCTCGTATCCGTTGCGGACGCTGGTGAAGGCGACGCACTGGATGATGGCCACAGTGGCCACGACGGAAGCAATGACCAAGGCCAGAATTTTGGCCGCTATGGAAACCCGCATCACGTCCCCCTCGGTGTTGCCCAGCGGCCCGGCTGTCTCGGCAACATCCTCCGAGACCCGTGGCTTTCCGGACCTGCCTCGCGGCAGGGGTGGCCTTATTGGGATAGAATTTCCTAGCAACACCATGGTTTGGGCGCAAGGGTTAGTTTGACTGTGTAATTATTCCCCATATACTGTTGCACTTTTATGCAACCAGCATGGTTCATATCTTTTCACGGACGGAGAGTAGTGGCTCTTTTGTAGATTGCACTCCGGCCAAAAGCCTTCATCAATTCCGGCAGTGTTGTTTTTTTTCAAAACAACAACACGCCAAATCCACCGCCCCTGGCAGCGCACCACTTCCTGAAACCGGTTTTGTGCCTTTCGCCATGCGGCCGGATAACCGCACCGCTTTCCAACCTTGTTCCTTCTTTCACCATATCGGACTCCGATATCGATCACACGAAGAAAATTCCGGCCCATTGTCCTTCAAACTGCAGCCCGCTGCGGCCCGGCCCCTTAGGAGCGGCGCAGGCGACGGTCGAAATCGTATTCCCGGGAGGTCACATGCGATTCCATCCGGGCAATGCGCGCGTCAAGATCCCTGGCCCGGCGCGACAACCCGCCGACCTTGCGATGCAACCGTCCCGAAGGCCCTGACGGTTCGTCGCCAACCGGCTCCAGGCGCAGGAGAAGGCCGCAGGCCACATAGCCAAGCACGGCCACAAAGCCGGTGGCCACGAACAGCACCACCACAAAGGCCCGGACCACCAGGACCGGCAGGCCCAGGTATTCGGCCAACCCCCGGCATACGCCAAGGGCCATGCCCCGACGGGAACGAAAGAGCCGCCGGCCGGAAGAAGTCGTTTCACTGCGTCTCATCTGTCGCCTCTCTTGTCGGGATCGCCCGGCTGCGGGCGGGTGTTGCCGGCGTTGCCGGGCGTGCCCGGCAGCAGGGTTTCCAGGTTGTCCATACGTTCTTCCAACCGGACCAGCGTCTTCCTGACGTCTTCCAGGACGGCCATGGCCTCGGCGTCGTCGGCGCTGCGGCTGCGGTCGTCGCGCCGGCGCAGTTCGCGCAGGGCGACAATGGCCACGACCACCAGCAGCACTTTGACGAGGGCCGGCAGATGGCCGATATATATGGTATGTTCGAGCACGTTGCGTCCTTGTCGTTACCGCCCCTTGGCCGGTTGGCGGCGTCCGCTTGAAAAGCCTCTCCAGGTGCAGGGGTCCGGGGGGATCATCCCCCCGGCCGCCGGAGGCTTCTTCTGTCTTTCATCGTCCTCGTTTCGCCAACTACCCCACCCGCTTGGCCTTGAGGCGGGCCAGTTCGCGTTCGACGTCTTCGTCGGCGGCCAGACGGTCGAAGCGGGCGTCCAGGCTCTCGTCGTCGGCCGGGCGGCGGCTGGACACTGTACCGGCCAGTTCGGCCTCGGCTTCCAGGCGTTCGATGCGGTTCTCGAATTCCTCGAAGCGGCGCAGGGCGTCGGAGGAATCGACCCGGGAGACGTCTTCGCGCATCCGCTTCTTGCCGGTGGCGCGCATGTGGCGGGCAAGCAGCGTGCGCTGGCGTTCCTTGGCCGAGACGAGCTTTTCTTCCAGGGTGCCGATGTCTTCACGGCAGGCCGCGACCATGCCTTCGACGGCGGCCAGCTCTCCGGCCAGGACATCGGAACGGGCTTCGAGGTCGCGCTTTTCCAGCAGCGCCTCCCGGGCCAGATCTTCGCGGCCCTTGTCCACGGCCAGTTCGGCCTTCTGGCCCCAGCGCACGGCCCGGTCGGCCATGGCGTCGTGTTCGCGGGCGATCTTGGCGGCCTGGGCCATGGTGCGGGCGCAGTCGGCCTTGAGTTCGACCAGCGTTTCCTCCATCTCCTGGATCATGAGCCGGATGAGCTTTTCCGGCTCTTCGGCCTTGTCGAGCATGGCATTGATGTTGGAGTGGATGATGTCTCTGAAGCGGCTGAAAATTCCCATGGCGTTCCTCCGTGCCGCATCTTTGTTGCGGCCTTCGCAGCCCATAAAGCAGGGACCGTGCCAGGAAATAATCGGCAATATTTCGGGCTTATGCCGCTAGCGCCCCAGACAAGTCTTGCAGCATTCGCCATTTTCTGGCATTTTTCGCCACATAAGAGGTGAAACCGACCATGCCGTCCGCCGCCCCCTGGCTGGCCGAAGCCCTGGGCCAGTCCGATGCCTTCCTGGAATTCATGGAAGCCGTGGCCCTGGCCGCCGCCATCGACCGGCCGGCGCTCATCGTTGGCGAACGCGGCGCCGGCAAGGAGCTGGCCGCCGCCCGCCTCCATTACCACTCGCCGCGCTGGCAGGGGCCGTATGTGCCCGTCAACCTGGCCGCCCTGCCGCGCACGCTCATCGAATCCGAACTCTTCGGCCACGAAGCCGGGGCCTTCACCGGGGCTATCCGACGCCGGCCGGGACGCTTTGAAGTGGCCGACGGCGGCACGATCTTTCTGGACGAGCTGCAAACCGTGCCCATCTCGGTCCAGGCCAAGCTGCTGCGGGCCGTGGAATACGGCGTGATCGAGCGGGTGGGGACCAGCCTGCCGGTTGGGGTCAACGTGCGTGTGGTGGCCGCGGTCAACGTCGATCCCCGCGAACTGGTGCGCCGGGGCCGGTTGTTGCCCGATCTGCTTGACCGGCTGGCTTTTTCGGTGCTCTTTGCTCCGCCGCTGCGCCATCGCCAGGGCGACGTCGCCTATCTGGCCGAGCGCTTTGCCGCCCGCTTTGCCGCCGAAATCGGCCGGCCCGAGCCGCCCGTCTTCACCGCCGCGGCCCTGGCCGCCCTGGCCGCCCATCCCTGGCCCGGCAACATCCGCGAACTCAAGACCGTCATCGAACGCGCCGTTCTCCAATCGCCTTCCCCGCGCATCGACCACGTCACCCTCGACCCCTTCGCCCACCCCCACGCCCCTTTTTCCCCTGTTCGCACGGCCCCTTTTCCCCCGGCTCGTACGGCCTTTGAGCACCAGGACGGCAGCGCCCCCCAGCCGCCCGCCGTCCACCCTCCAACCACTCTCCCCCCGCAACCCCTCTCCCTGTGCAGGGGTCCGGGGGGATCATCCCCCCGGCCGCCGGAGGCCTCTTCCGCCTTCTCTTCTCCCCCCCCCACCTGGACCGAAGCCACCGCCGCTTTCGAGACCGATCTGCTCGCCAGCGCCCTGGCCCGGGCCGGCGGCAACCAGCGCAAGGCGGCCGCGCTTTTGGGGCTCACCTACCATCAGCTGCGCGGCCTGTACCGCAAATATGCCGCTGCTCTTGACGCCGCGACCAAACACCCGTAGCCCCAGGCCATGCGCCAAACCACCGAATTCGACAGCCACTCCCGGGCCACACGCCTGCCAAACGGCGTGCGCGTCGTCACCGAACACATGCCCCAGTCCAAGACCGCAAGCCTTGGCCTCTGGATCGAAGCCGGCTCCCGCCACGAGGCCGCCGGCCAGGAAGGCATGGCCCATCTCATGGAGCACATGGCCTTTAAAGGCACCGCCCGCCGCGACGCCCTGACCATCGCCAAGGAACTGGACACCCTGGGCGGCCTGTCCAATGCCTTCACCTCCCGCGAGGCCACCTGCTTTTATATCCGGGTCATGGACGCCCATCTGGTCCGGGCCTTTGATATTTTAAGCGACATCGTGCTCAATGCGCGCATCGACCCTGAGGAACTCGGCCGCGAACAAGCCGTCATTCTTCAGGAAATCTCCATGGTCGAGGAGACGCCCGAGGAGAAGATCCACGAGGACTTCTGGGCCGCCGCCTGGGCCAACCCGGCCCTGGCCCATTCCATCACCGGCACGCCAGCCTCGGTCTCGGCCGCCACCGCCGCCTCCCTGGCCGACTGGCGACAGGCCAATTACCGCCCCGACGCCATCACCGTGGTGGCCGCCGGGGCCATTGACCACGAGGCCCTGACCGATCTGGCCGCCGCCGCTTTTGGCCACCTGTCCGCCCTGGCCGCCGCCCCGGCCCAGCCGGCCGGCCTCTATACGCCGCCCAAGATCGCCCTTCTCCGCGACTGGGAACAAAACCACGTCATCATGGCCTTTCCGTCTGTGGGCAACGCCAGCCCGGACCGCTTCGCCCACACCCTGCTGGCCACGCTCCTTGGCGGCAATATGTCCTCACGGCTCTTTCAGGAAGTGCGCGAAAAACGCGGACTGGCCTATTCCATCTACGCCGGGGTCAACGGCCTGTCCGATACCGGGCTGCTGGAAATCCAGGCCGCCGTGGACCCCGAGCGCACCGGCGAACTCCTGGACGTGGTGGCCGCCGAACTGGCCGCCGTGGCCGACGGGGCCGTGGCCGCCGAAGAACTCGACCACACCCGGGAACACTTAAAAGGCCTGCTCTACCTCGGCGCGGAATCCACCGAAAACCGCATGATGCGCCTGGCCCGCAATATCCTGCTCTTTGACCGCCAGATTCCCCTTGAGGAGACCGCCGCCGCCCTCGACGCCGTCACCACGGCCGACGTGGCCGCCACGGCCAAGGCGGCGTTTACCGAGGCCGCCACCGGCCTTTGCATCATGGGACCCAACGCCGCCCTTCCCTAGACAGCCATCGGAGGCCCCCATGCCCGATACCGCAAACTACCCCATCGGCCACGGCACCCTGCGCCTCATTGAAGGCGACATCACCCGGGATGACGCCGACGCCATCGTCAACGCCGCCAATTCCGCCCTGGCCGGCGGCGGCGGCGTGGACGGGGCCATCCACCGCGCCGCCGGGCCGAAACTGCCGGCCGCCTGCCGGGACATCATCGCCCAAATCGGCCGTCTGCCGGCCGGCGGGGCGGTCATCACCCCCGGTTTCGACCTCCCTGCCCGGCATATCATTCATACCGTCGGCCCCATCTGGCGCGGCGGCTCCCAGGGCGAACCCGAAGCCCTGCGCTCGGCCTATGCCGAGTCCATCGCCCGGGCCGTCGAACACAATCTGGCCACCGTGTCCTTCCCGGCCATCTCCACCGGCGTCTACGGTTATCCCGTCGAGTTGGCCGCCCCCCTGGCCCTTGGCGTCCTGGCCAAGGCCCTGGAAAACGGGCCGCTCCGGGAAATCCGCATGTACCTGCACGGCTCCCAGGCCTTCGCCCTCTGGCGGAGTGCGGCCGAGGCCTTATTGGGGACACCGTCGCGGTAATTGCCTCCGGCGGCCGGGGCTTTGCCCCGGACCCCACCGGGGGGATCATCCCCCCGGACCCCTGCAATGGGGAACGTTTTCAAAGGGTTCTTGGGGTTGACTGGCAATCCGGTCGGCTTCGGACGAGGACAGCCAGCGCTTGCGCTTGACGGGAACCACCTTTGCTCCGCCGGCCGAGGCCCTGCCCCGGGCCGAGAGGATCACCCCGGTCCCTTGACGGGCTGGCAGGCTTTCAAAACCGGCGCACAGTCGGGGCGGGACGTTCCCCGGCCCCAATGGGGGCGTCGCCTCTCGGAGGCAAAAGGACAGGCTATGGCGGATTGGGACAGCGGGCAATATTTGAAGTTTGAACGGGAACGGACCCAACCGGCCATCGACCTGGCGGGCAGGATCGCGTGCAATGCGCCGCAAGACGTCCTCGACCTGGGCTGCGGGCCGGGCAACAGCAGCCGGGTCCTGGCCGGACGCTTCCCTGGGGCGCGCATCCTGGGCATCGACAGTTCCCCGGAAATGATCGCGGCCGCCAGGGCCAATCACCCCGACCTGGAGTTTGCCCTGTGCGACGCCGGCCAGGACCTGGGCAGCCTGGAACAACACGGTTTTGATGTGGTCTTTTCCAATGCCTGCATCCAGTGGATTCCCGACCACCCGGGACTCTTGCGCAACATGTTTGGCCTGTTGCGCCCCGGCGGCGTGCTGGCCGTGCAGACGCCCATGAATTATGACGAACCGATCCACCGGATCATTGCCGAGCTGGTGGCCGGAGCAACATGGTCGGGCGCTTTTTCAAACCCGCGCATCTTTTATAACCTGCTCCCAGGACAGTATTTCGATCTGCTCTCAGACCTTGCGGCGGATTTCACCCTCTGGCAGACCACCTACTACCATGTGCTCGGCTCCCATGCCGACATCATGGAATGGTATCGCGGCACAGGGCTTCGCCCGTATCTTCGCGCCCTGTCCGATGCGGATCAGGCCGCTTTTGCGCGCGACGTCTCCGACCGGGTGGTCCAGGCCTACCCCAAGCAACGAGACGGGCGGATCATTTTCCGGTTTCCCCGCTTCTTTTTTACGGCCACAGCCAAGGCCGTCTGATATTCAGCTGCGCCGGCCTCGGTCCGGGCAACCCGCCCCTGCCCGCCGGACGAACCGGGCAATTTTCGTATGTAACCCCCCATAAAACGTTTTTGGGGAAGGAGGGGGTCTGGGGGAGGAAACCCTTTTTCAAAAAGGGGTTTCCTCCCCCACCCGCCGGAGGCACAGACAAACACATGGAACTACGTGGAACGACGATACTCGCCGTGCGCACCGAGGCCGGGGTGGCCGTGGCCGGCGATGGGCAGGTGACGCTTGGGCAGGCCATTGCCGTCAAGCACACGGCGCGCAAGGTGCGCCGGATGTACAAAGACAAGGTGGTCATCGGCTTTGCCGGGGCCACGGCCGATGCCTTTACGCTCTTTGAGCGCTTTGAGGCCAAGCTGGAAGAATATGGCGGCAATCTAGTCCGGGCCAGCGTGGAGCTGGCCAAGGATTGGCGCAAGGACAAATATTTGCGCCGGCTGGAAGCCATGATGATCGTGGCCGATGCCGGCAACGTGCTGATGCTGTCCGGCACGGGCGATGTGATTGAGCCGGACGACGGCGCGGCGGCCATTGGTTCGGGCGGTCCCTATGCCCTGGCGGCGGCCCGGGCGCTTCTGCGCCATACCCAGCTGTCCCCCCGGGAAATTGTGGAAAAATCCATGGCCATAGCGTCCGAGATGTGCGTCTACACCAACGACCGTCTGGTGGTGGAGACGATTGAACGGGTTTAACGAGGAGTTGCCATGCACGCCAGTCTGACGCCGCGCGAGATCGTTTCCGAGCTCGACAATTATATCATCGGCCAAAGCGACGCCAAACGCATGGTGGCCATTGCCATGCGCAACCGCTGGCGACGCCAGCAGATCGAACCGGTCTTGCGCGAGGAGATCGCGCCGAAAAACATCATCATGATCGGACCCACGGGCGTGGGCAAGACCGAGATTGCCCGGCGGCTGGCCAAGCTGGCCGGTTCGCCCTTTTTCAAGGTCGAGGCCACCAAGTTCACCGAGGTCGGCTATGTCGGCCGCGACGTGGAGTCCATGGTGCGCGACCTGATGGAAATCGGGGTCAGTCTGGTGCGCAAGGAAGAGCTGGCCCGGGTGGCGGTCAAAGCCGAAAAAGCGGCTGAGGAACGCCTGCTCGACATCCTTTTGCCCGAATCCGCCCACACGGGCATGGCCCCGATTCCCATGATGTCGTCCCTGGAAGCTCCGGCCGCGCCGCCCGAAGATTCCACCCTGAGCACCCGCGAGAAGCTGCGCAAGCTCTGGCGCGAGGGCAAACTCGACGACCGCATGGTGCCGGTCGAGGTGTCCGTCCCCTCGCCCCAGGTGGAAATCATGTCCATGCCGGGCATGGAAGACATGGGCAGCCAGTTCAAGGACATGTTCTCCAAGGTCTTTCCCCAGCGCAAAAAGACCCGCTCCATGCGGGTGCGCGATGCCTACGAAGTGCTTTTGCAGGAGGAATCCGACCGTCTGGTGGACATGGACAAGGTGTCCGAGACGGCCAAGGAGCGCGTGGAGCAGACCGGCATCATCTTTATCGACGAGATCGACAAGATCTGCGGCAAACAGGGCGGGGGGCAAGGCCCGGACGTGTCGCGCGAGGGCGTGCAGCGCGACCTGCTGCCCGTGGTCGAGGGCTGCGTGGTCAACACCAAGTACGGCATGGTGAAAACCGACCACATCCTCTTTATCGCCGCCGGCGCTTTTCACTTCTCCAAGCCCTCCGACCTCGTGCCGGAGTTGCAGGGTCGCTTCCCCTTGCGGGTGGAGCTGCGGGCGCTGACGGCCGAGGATTTCTACCGCATCCTGACCGAGCCGCAAAACGCGCTCACCGTCCAGTACCGGGCGCTTCTGGCCACCGAGGGCGTGACCCTGGAATTCACCGACGAGGCCCTTCGCGAAGTGGCGGCCTTTGCCCAGCGCGTCAATGAGGAGACCGAGAACATCGGAGCCCGGCGGCTCTATACCATCATGGAAAAAATCCTGTCCGACCTGTCCTTTGCCGCATCGGACCAGGGCGGCCAGACCGTGGTCGTGGACCCGGCCTACGTGCAGGCCAACCTCGCCGACGTGGCCGAGGACCGGGATTTGTCCCGCTACATTCTCTAGACAACCGGAGAAACGATGATGAACCGCGAACACGCCAAGGCCCATCTGCTCCTGGAGGCCCTGCCCTATATCCGCCAGTTTTTCGGCAAGACCGTGGTCATCAAATACGGCGGCCACGCCATGGTGGATGAGCATCTCCAGGAGAGCTTTGCCTTAAACGTCATCCTGCTCAAATACATCGGCATAAACCCGGTCATCGTCCACGGCGGCGGGCCGCAGATCGGCCAGATGCTCAAGCAGCTCAACATCGTCAGCCAGTTCCACCAGGGCCTTCGCATCACCGACGACGCCACCATGGACGTGGTGGAAATGGTGCTCGTCGGCAAGGTGAACAAGAACATCGTCAATCTGATCAACTTAAACGGCGGCACAGCCGTCGGCCTGTCCGGCAAGGACGGCCGGCTCATCACCGCCCGAAAGCTCGAAATGGTGCTGGAGCGCACCGACGCGCCGCCCGAGATCATCGACCTCGGCAAGGTTGGCGAAGTGACCGGCATCAACACCGAGCTGATCACCACCCTGCTCGACAAGGGCTTTATTCCGGTCATCGCCCCGGTCGGCGTGGACGAACACGGCGCGACCTACAACATCAACGCCGACTCCGTGGCCGGGTCCATGGCCGCTGCCCTGGGAGCCAAGCGACTCGTTCTCCTGACCGACGTGTCCGGGGTGCTCGACAAGGACAAGACCCTCATCTCGTCGCTCGACATCAAGGAAGCCTCCCAGGCCATGGCCGACGGCGTGCTCAAAGGCGGCATGATCCCCAAGGTCGCCTGTTGCATGGAGGCCGTGGACGCGGGCGTGGAAAAGGCCCACATCCTCGACGGCCGGGTGGAGAACTGCATCATCCTGGAGTTCTTCACCAGATCCGGCATCGGCACCGAAATCGTGTGCAAACGGTGCCAGGCGTAGAGAGAAGGGAAGACTGGGAAGAGAAAGACAGGCCTCCGGCGGCCGGGGGGGATAATCCCCCCCGGACCCCCTTGATGGGAAAGATTTAAATGGGTTAGCGTAGATGCACTAGGGGTCGCCCCTTTGGCCGCCGGAGCAATTGCCAGCCAGCGTCCAGAACCCCTTTACAAATTTCTCCCGTTGGGGGGTCCGGGGGCCTCAGGCCCCCGGCCGCCGGAGGCACTCTTTTTCTTCTCTCACACGCTGCCCAGGCCGGCGGCCAGACGGCCGCCCAGGGCGTAGGCCTTGGCCAGATCCTGGGGAAACACCTCTTTACGGCGTTTGGCCTTGGCGTCGGCGTCCCAGACCGTGCAGAGATATTTTGCATAATCGTCAAATTGCAGGGTGTCGTTGGCCGTAAGGATCTCGCAGGCGCCAAAGGTGCGTTCCATGAACCCGCGTGCGCGTTCGAGAAACGAATCGTATTGCCGCTCGACAATGGCCGCCTCCGGCACGTTCATGTCGTAGATGAGGGCTGTGGGAATCTTGCGGGGAAAGATCGAGGCATAGCCCGGGGTGTAGGTCAGGTACGGGAACAGCATCCGTTCCATGAAGGAACGCATCTCCCCGGTTTCCGCCCCGAAATAGACCGGCGTGCCGAGAATAAGCGCGTCTGCGGCGGCGGCTTCTTCCAAAAGCGGCTTGAGGCCGTCTTTGACGGCGCAGCGCCCGTAATTTTTGCCGCCGATGCGCTTGCACTCAAAGCAGCTGATGCAGCCTTTGTAGTCGTAGTCGTAGAGATGGACGAGCTTGGTTGTAGCGCCGGCAGCGGCTGCACCTTCCAGAGCGCTGCCAAGCAGCATGGCCGTATTCCACTTCTTGCGCGGACTGCCGTTAATGGCCAAGATGTTCATGCGTACTGCCTCCTGGGCGGGATATGGCTATCGTGTACGCACAAGTTGCGGGCCGTGCAATGGCTTCCCAAAGAGGTACAGAGGCACTGAAAGGGTACCGACACCGTCAGCGCCCCGGTCCCTCCCGCAGCCGCCCACGGTTTGCGGGTCGAGCGCCCCGATGACCGGCAGCGCCGCCGGCTCCCCGGACCCCTCCCGCAGCCTGCGGCCCAGCTGTCGGCCGGAGAGCGGACAGCACGTTGCCGCGCCGTAGAGGCCAATGACCCCACGCCACTCCCCGCGGGCACGGCCCAACGGGCCGTCTCTGCGCCAGTTGGCCCCCAGGCGGCCCGGGCAGCGGCGTCCGCACCGCCCCCAGACCATGGCTCCGGCGTTGACGCCTAGTCCACGAGCAACACGCTGTCTTCGCCGTCGAGTTCGGCCACGGCCACGTCCACATGCTCGCCGGGTTCGGTATGGACCCGCTTGCCCACATAATCGGCCTGGATGGGCAGTTCGCGGTGGCCGCGCCGGTCAATGAGCACCAGCAGTTCCACGAGCTTGGGTCGGCCGTAGTCCAAGAGCGCTTCCAGGGCGGCCCGGATGGTGCGCCCGGAAAAGAGCACGTCGTCAACGAGTACAACACTCTTCCCATCAAGGGAAAAGGCCAGTTCCGACGGACCGACCTGCGGTTGGACATCGCGGGTGGTCCAGTCGTCGCGGTACAAATTGATGTCAATCTTGCCCAGCGGCACATCGCATTTGCCCCGGGAATCAATGATAGTTTTAAGGCGCGTCGCCAGTTCCGCCCCGCGCCGCTGGATGCCGACCAGGGCCAGTTCGCAGCTCGGGTCGTGGCGCTCGATGATCTCAAAGGCCAGGCGTTCCAGGGTGCGGCGCACCTCGCCCCCGGTCATGATTTTCTTATGTTTGCTCACAGGCTTTTTCCCCCAGGCTTTCAAACCATCTAGCGCAAAAAGGGAAACTCTGGCAATCGCGCCAGCCCTGGCCGGGACGATGGTATTTGACTTTCTGATCGGTCATGCTTAGTTGCATCAAACGAGCTTGTCCCACGGAGGTTCCCATGGTTGAGTTGACAGAATCCGCAAAATCCCAGCTTGATGGGTATTTTGCCGACAAGGAAAAGTCCCCTATCCGGATTTATTTGTCCTCAGGCGGTTGAGCAGGTCCCAAGTTAGCGCTGGCTCTGGATGAGTCGCGCGAGGCGGACGAGGTGCTCGACGTTTCCGGATACACGTTTGTCATAGAAAAGGAACTCTACGAGAAGGCCTCGCCGCTCAAGGTCGACATGACCTACATGGGCTTCTCGGTCTCCTCGAGCATGGAGCTTGGCGGGGGCGGCGGTTGCGGCTCTTCCTGCTCCAGCGGTTCCTGCTCGGTGTAGTTCGCCGGGCGCATACGATGTGCTGTTTAGGCCGGCTTTTTAAGCCGGCCTTTTTTTACGTCCGGCAGGGCGTCCCTTATTCCTGCCGGGTGCGTCATTGATTTTTCCGACCCAAACGGACCTTGGACATAGAGCAGGCTTATTTGACAATCCCATAGGGCGTGATTACCCAATGGTATCTCTCGCCTGGAGGTATCCATGGTTTCTTTGACCGACTCGGCCCGGGCCGAACTGGACAATTACTTTGCCGACAAACAGAAAACCCCTATCCGTGTGTATCTCAACAAGGGTGGGTGCTGTGGCCCGTCCCTGACCCTGGCGTTGGACGAAGCCCGCGACAATGACGACGTGTTTGACTTAAACGGCTACACGTTTGTCGTGGATAAGGAATTGATGGCCGAGGCCAGCCCCATTTCTGTGGACATGACCGATTACGGCTTTGCCGTGGGCTCCAGCCTCCAGCTTGGCGGCGGCTCCTGCGGTTCCGGAGGCGGCTGTGGTTCCGGAGGCGGTTGTGGCTCCGGCGGCGGTTCCGAAGGCGGCTGCGGCTGCTCCTGATACGCACGAACAAACTGTTGACTCTTCCGTATGAGGCCGACCCCTGGGTCGGCCTTTTTTGTTGCGCCCCCAGTTGGTTGACAGGGCCGGATGGGGCACTTAAAAAAAAGGCATGGCAACCAACCAAGACCATCCTATCCGGCTGACGGACGCGGCCAGGGCTGCCCTAGACGCTCTTTTGGGATCCGCCAGCCGTCCTGTCCTGCGTGTTTTCCTCTCGTTCCAGTACGAATCCGGCCCGCGCCTGGATATTGCCCCGGACGCTGCCACTGCTGCCGACACCACCGTGGACCTCGCCGGCATCACGATCTGCATGAATACCCAGTTGCTTGGCCAGGCTGGCCCGGTCACCATTGATTGTGGCCCTGCCGGTTTTTCCTTCGATTCCAGTCTCGATTTTTCCGAAGCTGGCGGAAATTGCGGTGGAGGATGCGGCTCACATCACTGAACAGTCACGACGCCGCCCCCATTTCCTCTTTTTTTGGGGGTTTTTTTTCTGAATCCGTGTGCGACCTTGCCATTGGCCTGACCATTTACTAGTATTCAAATCGGTTGGCGCTACCCAAAGGAGACGGTCATGCCGGGCAAAATTCTCATCGTCGACGATGAGGTGCACATCCGAATGCTCCTTGAGCAAACGCTTGAGGAACTCGAAGAAGATTTTGGCATTGACATCCTCTCTGCCCAAAATGGCGAAGAGGGTCTGGCGCTTATAAAATCACAGAAACCCGATGTCGTTTTTCTGGACATCATGATGCCCAAACTCAACGGCTACGAAGTCTGTCAGCGGGTCAAAGACGATCCGGCCATAACCGACATCGGCATCGTCCTGCTCACCGCCAAAGGACAGGAAGTGGACCGTCGCCAGGGGTTGGAACTGGGGGCGAGCCGCTACATGACCAAGCCCTTCGACCCGGACGAAGTGCTCAAGGTGGCCAAAGAACTGCTGCGTCTTGACCCTTGATGGACCAGTAGTGCTGTCATGGTTGCGCTGCGACGACTGCTTAAGAAACGGGCGCTGGCCCCCCTGCTCGCCCGAGCCCAGGCCATGCTCGGACCGGGCTGGCAGGCAGCGATCCTTGAGGCTTCGGCCCAAACCCCTCCCCCTGGCTGCCGCCTGGAACCCCTGCGCCTCGAAGGAACCCTGCTCGGGTATTTGGTTCTGACCCCGCCCGCCGACGCCAACGACACTGACGACATCCGGCCAGACCTGCCGCAAATGGCCCGGTTCGTGGCCGACTGCCTGGAATCCATCATCGACGGCGAGGCCCTGCGCCGCACCCTGGCCGGGGAAACCCTGACCAAGTACCGTGAAATCTCCATGCTCCACCGGGCCACCCTGGGCCTTAACGGTTCGCTTCGCCCCAAGGACGTGGCCCAGGCGTTGCTGGATGAATGCCGGCGCGGCGAACTGCCGGCCGAAGTCGGCATGGTTTTTTTGCACGTGCCCGGGGAATCGACCTTTACGCCGGTCTGCGCCTACGGCGACGCCGTTGCCTGCACCCTGGACCGGGTGGCTGATTCGGCCCTGTTCCGCGACATCTGCGCCAGCCAGAAAGGCGAGATCGTCAACGATCTGCCGGCCGACAGCCGCTGGGCCGGGGAAGCGCCGCTGTCTTCCCTGCTCCTTTCCCCCCTGGTTTCAGCCAGTCGCTGCATCGGCATGTTGGTGCTTGGCGGCCCGACTCCCATGCTTTTTGAAGCCAGCCACCTGCAATATATCGGCACCCTGGCCACCGTGGCCGGCATCGCCATGGGCAACGCCCTTCATTTCGACGCCATCCAGACGCTCATTAACTCCCTCATGCAGGCCTTGGCCACGGCCATCGACGCCCGCGATCCATTCACCGCCGGTCATTCCCAACGGGTGGCCCGGCTCGGCGTCGCGTTGGCCCGCACCGTTCATTTTGATGCTTCGTATTTTCCAGAGGTCACGTTCACGCCGAGCGACCTGGAAGAACTGCTCTATGCCGGCCTGCTCCATGATGTCGGCAAGATCGGCATTCGCGAGGAGGTGCTGACCAAAGCCACCCGCCTTTCCGCCGGGGCCATGCAGATCATCGGCCAGCGCCTGGCCCTGCTCGGCCTTTCCACCGGTCAGGATCAGACGGACAATTTCGAAGCGCTGTGCCGCATCAACGCCGCAGGTACCGTCACAGCCGAGGACGCCGCCCTGGTCGCACACATCGCAGCCCTGGAGATCCGCTTCGGGAAGACCGTCTTGCCGCTGCTCGAGCCTGAAGAAACCGCCTGCCTGCTCATTGCCCGAGGCAACCTGACCCCGGAGGAACGGCTGGAAATAGAGCGCCATCCGGCTGAAAGCCACCGTATTCTGCAGCACATTCCCTTTCCGGAAAACATGCAGCGGCTGCTTCCCATCATTTCCCAGCACCATGAACGGCTGGACGGTTCAGGCTATCCGGGCCGGCTTCAGGATGCGGATATCCTGCTGCAAAGCCGCATCATCGCCATTGTCGATATTTACGACGCCATCACCATGGCCCGTCATTACAAGCCGGCCCTGCCCCGGGAGAAAGCCCTCGGCGTCCTGTGGCAGGAAGCCCGGGCCGGGCGCATCGACGCGCGTCTGGTGCAGCTCCTCAACGACAACATCGACGCCGTGGAGTGTGACTGCGCCCGGCTGGAACAGCGCCTCGACCTCAGGGATTTTCTGACGTCTCCGAGCGAATCACGGACCTGACCGCTTGTTTGCGGCAGTGACTCGACCCCTCGCTTCCCGTCCACCCCGCCACGCCGCCCGACCTGTTCAAGCCATGCCGTCCCGTGCAAACGCAAAAAGCCGGGACTCCCTGTGAAGTCCCGGCAGTCAGCTCGTCACCGGAGACAGACGCAAACCGGCGTTGCCGCCCAGCAAAAAAAGCTCCAGCCCGGGAGCCCTCCCAACCGTCAGGGCATCCGACCCGCACACCCACAGGCAGTACCGTCTGCTCGTCAGGCGAACATCCCCGGTCGGCTATGGACAGCGCCGTCTTTGCGATTCACAGGCAGTACCGTCAGCGCGTCAGGCGGAACATTCTGGGCACAGGCTAAATCGCCGGCAGCCGGGCCAGAATGGCCGTCGTCCAAACGCGCCTGGCGAGCGTCCCCAAACCATCGCTTCTTTCGATGCATGAACGCCGTCATTCCGCTTTGTTGCGTGACAGGCGCTGCAACGAACGCGACCAAATACCGACGTTAGCCAAGCGTGGCCGCATCGACCACGGCGGCACTCAGCTCCGCCTCGGCCACGACCTGCCCGTCCACGGTGGCCTGGGCCGACATTTTGCAAAGTGTGAGACGGCGCTTGAGGTTGAAGCAGCGCAGCGTCAGCTGGTCGCCCGGGACGACCGGCCGGCGAAACTTGGCCTTCTCCACCCCGGTAAACATGAAAATGCGATTGCCAAGGGGTCCCTCCAGGGACTTGGACACCAAAATCCCCCCGGCCTGGGCCAGGGCTTCGAGGATGAGCATTCCGGGCATGACCGGCGCTCCGGGAAAGTGGCCGGGGAAAAACGGTTCATTGATGCTGACGTTTTTGAGTGCCGTAATGGACTCGCCCGGGACGTAGGCCAGGACCCGGTCGACAAGCAAAAAAGGGAAACGGTGGGGCAACAGCGTTTGAATCTCGTTGATGGTGATCACGCCTGAAGCGTCTTGTCCGGTCATATCCCGTTCCTCCATGTAAAAAAAGCCGGGACGCTTCGTCGCGTCCCGGCCCAAAATCATGCCAGTGCGTGCGCTATTTACCCTTGTCGAACTCAGCCTGGACAGCCGCAGTCACGTCAAGTTTGGGATCGAAGTAGGGGACGGAGTGCGACTCGAGAATGACGGAATAGCCGTTTTTGGTAGCGTAGTCGCTAACGACCTTCTGCAGGCGGGTCAGCAAGGGCTGGAGCACGCCCTGCTGGGCCTGCTGCTCTTCCTGCTGCAGCTTATTGCGGTCTTCCATGTACTTGCGCGCCTTGGCTTCGAAGTCGGCAGCCTTGGACTTCATGGCATCCTGGGACAGGGCCACGCTTTTTTTCTGCAGCTCGTCCTGCATTTTCTTCAGGTCGTCGCCCTGGGCGGCCAGAGCCTTTTCGCGGGATTCAAACCTGGACTTGAGGCCTCCCAACGCGGACTTGCCGGCACTGGAATTGGACATGGCGTCATCAAGATTGATGATGCCGATCTTTCCCTGGGCCTGCGCCGCCATGGGCACAGCCAACACGGCCATAACGATCAGGATCCGAAACAGAACGCCCATTATGTAGCTCCTTGCTGATTCCATGTTTTCGGGGGGCTCGCGCCCCCCGGTGTCATTTCGTGGCTAACCGACCGCCCGCCCAACCGTGGGATGTCCCGCGGAATCAGGCGGTGTTAGAAGGTCTGCCCCATGGAGAAACCGATCTGCGACGGCTGCATGTTATGCTTGGAAGCGTCGAGACCGTAACCGTATTCCACCCGGATAAGGCCCAGGGGCGAGTACCAGCGGACGCCAGCGCCCACGCCCTTGTACAGGTCGAAGTCGACGTCGGAGACATCCATCCAGGAATTACCGGCGTCAAAGAAGGCAACGCCGTACAGGCCGTTGGACTTGCTGATGGGGAAGATGGTTTCAAAGTTGGTGAAGAACTCGGCCTTGCCGCCGATACGCTCATGGGTCCAGGGGTCGCGGGGTGAAATCTTGTCGAGTTCATAGCCGCGGACGTTGTTGATGCCGCCGAGGTAGAAGCGCTCGTACACCGGAATGTCGCCGCCAAAGTTCGGGAACAGGGTTCCGGCCTGACCGCGCCAGTGGAAGACGCTGTCAAAGGGCAGGGGGTAGAAGATGTTCGAGGTGAACATGGGCTTGACGTAGGCGTCATCCCCGCCGACCACGCCGCCGGCGTATTCGAAGCCCAGGGTGTTCTTGGTGCCCTTGGTCGGTTTGGTGGCGCTGTCCACGGTGTCGCGGTCGATTTCGGCGTAGACCGAACTCGTCCAGTGCCAGCCCGCAGACTGGGTGATCACGCTCGAGGCATAGGGGTTGGTGTGATAGATGTGGTAGTGATCCAGGCGGTAATCCCAGGACAGAATCGTGTACTCGCCAAGCGGGTAGGCGAAGCGGGCCTTGGCGCCGGTCGTGGATTTCTTGAAGTCGTCGTAGGCCCGGTAGACCTGATAGATGTCCACGCCCGCGGACAGTTTGGAGTCGTAGACGTGCGGGTTGGTGAACGACAGGATGCCGCGGCTGGACTTGCCGCTGAACATGCCCTGGAACTTGGCGTGGTAGCCCTTGCCAAAGAGGTTCTTCTCTTCGACCGAACCGCCGAAGAACACGCTGTCTGAGGTCGAGTAGCCGGCGCCGAGGCTGATGGAGCCGGTGTTCTTGTCCTTGACCTTGACCTTGATGTCGACTTCGCCGGGGTTGTCGGTGGGCACGGTCTCGATGTCGAGCTTCTCGAAGTACTCAAGCTTGTCCAGACGCTCGTTGGAGCGGCGCAGCTTGGAGCCGGAGAACAAGTCGCCGTCGGCCAGCTTGACTTCGCGACGGATGACGTTGTCGCGGGTCTTGTCGTTGCCCTCGATGGTGACGCGGCGCACATAGACCTTGCGGCCCTTGGTGATGGTGTAGCCCACGTCGATGGTCTTGGTGTCGGGATGCTTTTGCATGTCGACGTCGGCCTCGGCAAAGGCGTAACCGTCGTCGGCATAGAGTTCGGCCAGGGAGTTCAAGTCGTCGCGAACCACCGACCGGTTGAAGTATTCGCCGGTAGCGGCCAATTCGTCGAGCTTGATCCGGTCCATCAATTTGGGCTGGTCGTAGAGCAGGTCGCCGGTAAAGGAGACGGTGCCGACCTTGTAGCGGTCGCCTTCCTCAACCCGGAAGATGACGGTGATGCCGTCGTCGCCGTAGATGACTTCGGGCTGGCCGACCTTGGCGTCAACAAAGCCGCGGTTGGCGTAGTAGGCTTCCAGGGCGGCGGCGTCGCGCTCGAGCATTTCTTCCTTGAGCACGCCCGTGCCGGTAACCCAGGACCAGAAGTGCCGGGTGGAAGTGGCCAGCTCGCCGCTCAGATCGCTTTCCGGGATCTGCTTGGCCCCTTCGATTTTGACTTCTTTGATATAGAGCTTTTTGGGCTCTTTGATGACGATGTTGAGGCGGGCGATGCGGGCATCGGTCTGCTCCAACTCGTAGGTGACTTCCGTTTTGTAGTAGCCTTTCTTGCTGTAGAGTTCGCGGATCTTGCCCAGATCGTCGGCCAGCACCTTGAGGTTTAAGACGCCGCCGGTCTTGGTGCTCATGGCTTCAAGGATGTCATCTTTCTTGACGTCGCCGTTGCCGATGACGCCGATGGCCTGAATGCGCGGTTTTTCCTTGACCACGAAGGTCAGGCGCTTGCCGCCGGGGACGTTGTCCAGGCGCACCTGGACATCGTCAAAGTACCCCATTTCGAAGAGTTTCTTGACGTCGTCGTTGACGGCCTTGGGATCATAGCTCTGGTTGACCTGGCTTTTGATCTTTAAAATGACCACTTCCTTGTCGAGGATCGAGTTGCCCTCGACATCGACTTCGACAATACGGTCGGAACCGCCGCCGGCAGCGGCCACGGCCACCAGGGGACGGATCTTGCCGGCCAGATCGGCGGCGGCGGCGTCGAGTCCCATGACGTTCGGGGCCGAGGCAAAAACGGCCTGGGCTTCGCCCCCGGCCACCTTGGCCACCCGGGCATCGAGGCTCAACCCTTCGCCAACCTTGGAAATACTGCCAAAAACGACATACTCGGCCCGGGCCGCCGAAGCGAGCTTGCGGGCGGCTGCGGCATTGGGCGCCGTTTTGCCGGGTTCGGCCTGGGCCGCGACCCCGGCGGCCTTGAGTTTGTCGGCCAGGATCTGGGGCAGGCTTCCCTGGACGGAATGCAAGGCGTCGGCCGCATTGATCTCAAAAGGCACTACCAGCACTTTGCCGGATTGGGCCAGGGCCTGTCCGGCGGCCATAACCAGGCACGCGACGAGCAACAGCCCTTTAAGACCGAATTTTTTCATTCCGCGCATAGAGTTCTCCACCCTGCAGCTCCAGTCTCCGGCCCATCAGAGCGGCCAGGTTATGGTTGTGTGTGACCACAACCAACGTCATGCCTAACTCGGCGTTGAGGTGGGCGAGCATTTCGCCGACCCGGGCGCCAGTGGCTTCGTCGAGATTACCGGTAGGTTCATCGGCCAAAAGGACAGACGGCCGCAATAGGACGGCACGGGCGATGGCCGCCCTCTGTCTCTCTCCCCCGGAAAGGGTTGTTACCCTGTGTTCGGCCCTTTCATCAAGTCCCACGAGCGACAAAGATGCCCTGGCCTGGGCAAAAGCTTGTTTTCTTTCGGTGCCGGCAATAAGGGCCGGCATGGCCACATTTTCCAGCGTCGTGAATTCGGGCAGCAGATGGTGGAATTGAAAAATGAATCCTATCTCATGGTTACGTATCGACGCCGCCTCTTTCACGGTCAATTTCGCCAGATCCCGGCCGGCAAAATGGATGGTTCCCGAGGTCGGTTGGTCAAGGGCGCCCAAAAGATGGAGCAGGGAAGATTTTCCCGAACCCGAGGCCCCCAGGATGGCCAGGGAGTCGCCCGGGGCGATGGTGAAGTCCAGGCCCGTCAGCACGGTCACTTCCTCGGCCGGCCCCTGGTAGACCTTGCGGACCTTGTTGAGCTCGTAGAGGGCCTCACTCATGGCGAAGGGCCTCCACAGGCTTGAGCCCCGCCGCCTGCCGGGCCGGATACAGGGTGGCCAGAAAGCACAGGGTCAACGAGGTCAGGCCGATCACCACCAGATCGGGCCAGTCGAGCTTCACGGGCAGATGGTCCATGGGATAGACGTCCCCGGGAATCTTGATGAACTGGTATTTTTCCAGGGCCAGGGCCACTCCGAGCCCCAGGGCGAAGCCCAGCGCCGTGCCCACCAGGCCGATGATCGCCCCCTGGAGCATGAAAATGGTGCGGATCGCCGCCGGCGTCGCCCCCATGGACATGAGGATGGCGATGTCGCGGGTTTTCTCCATGACCAGCATGACCAGGGTGGTGATGATGGAAAAGGACCCAACCACCACGATCATGACCAAGATCACGAACATGGCCGTCTTTTCCAGGTGCAGGGCCTTGAACAGATTGCCGTTCATGTCGATCCAGGTGCGCACGAACAGCGGCGGCCCGCCAAGGGCCGTGCGGACCATCGGCGCCAGGCGGTCCACGGCGTCGACGTCGACGGCCTTGAGCTCCAGGCCGGAGACGATGTCGCGCTTGAAACCGAGCAGTTCCTGGGCGGCCGGGATGGAGACATAGGCCAGGGTGGAGTCGTACTCGTACATGCCGGACTTGAACATCCCGCGCAAGCTGAAGGTCTTGACCTTGGGCGAGAACCCGGCGGCGCTCTCCTTGCCGGCCGGGGACATGAGGTTGACCGTGTCGCCCACGGCCAGCCCCAGGCGATCGGCCAGCTCGCGCCCGACGATGATGCCCGGGAACAGCCCCGGAGCGCTCAGATCGTCCAGGCTGCCGGCAATCATCTCCCGAGGCAGGGCCAGCACCCGTCCGGCCGAAGCCGCATCCACGCCGCGAAGGACCACTCCCTTGACCCCGCGCGGACTGGACAGCATGACCTCGGTATAGACGAAGGGCGTGGCTCCGGCCACGCCGGGCACCGCTTCGGCCTTTTCCATGAGCCCGCGGTAATCGTGCATGGCCCCGCCGGCCACCGCCGCCACCATGTGGGCGTTGATGCCGAGGATCTTGTCCCGAAGCTCGGTGGAAAACCCGTGCATGACGCCAACCACCACGATCAGCGAAGCCACCCCGAGCCCCACCCCGAGGATGGAAATCAGGGAGATGACCGAGATGAATGCCTGCTTCTGGCGGGCCGTGAGGTAGCGTCTGGCAATGAAAAGTTCGAAACTCATGAACCCGGCTGGCCTTCAGGCCGCAGCAACGGAAACAGGATCACTTCGCGGATCGAGGCCTGGTCGGTCAAAAGCATGACCAGCCGATCGATGCCGATGCCCTCGCCGGCCGCCGGAGGCATGCCGTATTCGAGCGCCCGAACGTAGTCCTCGTCCATGCGGTGGGCCTCGTCGTCGCCGGCTTCCTTTTCGCGGACCTGATCCTCGAACCGTTGGCGCTGGTCCACGGGGTCGTTTAATTCGGAAAAGGCATTGGCCATTTCCCGGCCGGCGATAAAGAGCTCAAACCGGTCGGTGATCTCGGGGTTGTCGGCGTTGCGGCGCGAGAGCGGCGAGATTTCCGTGGGATAGTGGTAGATGAAATGGGGCTGGATGAGCTTGGGCTCGACAAAGATGTCGAAGAGCTTGGCCTGCACCTTGCCGAGCTTTTCGCCCTTGAGCACCTTCTCGCCGTTTTTTTCCACCAGGGCCTTGGCTGCTTCAAAATCGGCAATGACGGCCGGGTCGATGCCGCCAATCTTCTCGATGGACTCGTGGAAGGTCAGTCTGGCCCAGCCCGGGGCGAGATTGATGGGGTTGCCCTGGTATTCCACCGTGTCCGAGCCGGTTACAGACTTGGCCAGACGCGAAAAAAGGCGCTCGGTCAGGTCCATGAGGTCGGTATAGCGGGCGTAGGCCCAGTAAAACTCGCACATGGTGAATTCGGGATTGTGCCGGGTGGACACGCCTTCGTTGCGAAATTGGCGTCCGACCTCGTAGACCTTCTCAAAGCCGCCCACGAGCAGGCGCTTCAAATACAGCTCCGGAGCGATGCGCATGAAAAGGGGCATGTCCAGGGCGTTGTGATGCGTGACAAACGGCCGGGCCGTGGCCCCGCCGGGAATGGCCTGCATCATGGGGGTTTCCACCTCCATGAAGCCGGAGTCGTCGAGGAAGGCGCGCAGTTCCCGGATGATGGTGGTGCGGGCCTTGAAAATCTCCACCGCGCGCGGGGTGACGATCAGGTCCACGTAGCGCTGGCGGTAGCGGGTCTCCACGTCTTTTAGGCCGTGGTACTTCTCCGGCAGCGGGCGCATGGACTTGGTGACCAGACGCACGGCGTCGGCATGGAGCGTCAGCTCGCCGGTCTTGGTGCGGAAAAGCCGCCCGGACACGCCCACGATGTCGCCGATGTCGAACTTTTTAAAGACCGTGTAGGCTTCCTGGCCCAGGCTCTCGCGCTCGGCAAAGACCTGGATGCGGCCCGAGGAATCCTGGATGGTGAAAAAGGCCACCTTGCCAAAGGAGCGCAGGGACACGATGCGTCCGGCCAGCCGGAAGGTCCGGTCCAGGGCGGCCAGGGCCGCCTCGTCCAGAGGCTCGTGAACAGTCGCCACGGGACCGATGTCGTCGCCTTTTTCAAAGTCGTTGGGATAGAGAGGGACCCCGTCGTCAAGGAGCTGGACGGCCTTGGCGATGCGGTTCTTAAAGACTTCGTTGAGCTCGTCACGGGCGTCCAGGCTTTCGAGCAGAGGACGGAAATCCTCCACCCGCTTGGACTTGACCGCGAGCTTGTATTCTTTCTTACGTGGCGCGTCGCTGCCCACGGCGATTCTCCGTTGCTGCAAATCGGTTGTGCCCCCCGGAACGGCCGGGCAAGCGCATTTGCCTACGAGAAATACCGTGTGGCGTCAAGAATGGCGAGGGAAAGCTTTTCCCCGTCCCGGACGGCGAGCACGGGGCGGCCGAGAGAAATCTTCGCCACCCGCAAAAAACACTCTTGACGGGTCCGCGGGATAGGGATAAATGCCTACCTCGCCTTGCTGATCCCCGGTAGCTCAATTGGCAGAGCGGGTGACTGTTAATCACTAGGTTGGCGGTTCGAGTCCGTCCCGGGGAGCCAGATAATTCAGGGAGCCAGACAAACGTCTGGCTCCTTTTTTTGTTGCCGGGTGTTTCGGCTTTGTCCCGGCCCCGCTCCCCCCGCTTGGCGGCCGGTCTTTCGGGAACGCCTCGCGGCCATACAAGAGGCGAAAAGCGGCGAAGCCAGTCTGTGACGCTTCACTGCATGTGCCTGTCCCGGTTCATTCCATGGCTGGCCAGGCAATATCCCGCATCCTTGATCCAGGACAATACTGGTTGATTTCTACCACAACAGTATTATATCTAGATTTGATTAACCGAAATAACAAACGAGGACCCAATGGAAGATTATCTGCAAAGTGCCCTGGAGATTGTGAAGGCGCAGGCCAGTGCACGACCGATGACCGAAACCGAAATCGTAAGCATGGTCAAATCGTTGGCTGACGGTATCGCCGCTATAGGCAGCGGACAGGCGACGCTCAGTGACGCTGCGGATGCAGCCCCGGCCATGGACCCCAAGAAGGCCATCAAGGAAAGCTCCGTCACCTGTCTGGAGTGCGGCAAAGCCTTCAAAGTCATCACGGCCAAGCATCTGGCCCATCACGACCTGACCCCTGATGCCTACAAAAGCAAGTACGGCTACAAAAAGACCCAGGCTCTTGCCGCCAAGTCCCTGGTGCGTACCCGGCGCGCCAAGATGAAAGACATGAAATTATGGGAACGGCGCGTCAAAAAGACTGCTGAATAAATTGGACCCGGCCGACGTGGACCGCCCGCCGCGTCGGTCGGGGTCTTTTCCCTCCGGCAGGCCTTCGTTCGCGATACCTCCTTGGCAACCGGTGCTACCGTTGCGTCGGTCGGGGTCTTTTCCCTCCGGCCCGCCCCTTTCCCCCGCTTTCCCTGGACACGCCCGGTTCCCGTTGCGGCCCGAGGCTCGCCCCTTGCCGGACAGCCCGAAGCTCACGGGCAGGGCAGGCGCAACACCAGGGTCGTCTGGCCGGGCGTCGAAGCGTCCAGCATCAGGTCGCCTTGCATGGTGCGGGCCATGAGCCGGGCCGAATAGGTGCCAAGGCCCGTGCCGCCGGCCTTGCCGAAGGTGGCGTATTTGTCGAAAAACCGCTCCCGAAATTCCCGGGCTGTTTCCCCCCCGTTCGTGATGCGCAGCTCGCAGCCGCCGTCGCCCGCGCCTTGGACGGAAAATGTCACCTGCTCCCCAGGCGGGGAATGCTCGATGGCGTTTTTGATAAGATTGGACAGCATGCAATAGCACAGCAGATCCTCGCCGATGACCGCAAAGGCCGTATCCTCGGCAACGGACGCGCCGGACAGGAAAAAGGCCAGGGACACCTTCCGAGCCGCCCGCAGCGCGGCAAACTCCGCCGTCACCTTGCGCGCCACCCGGAAAATATCCACCGCCGAAGGCGACAGCTCATAGCGCCCCTGCTCCATTTTCAGCAGATCCAGCGACAGGTTGATCATACTGAGCATCTTGTAACCGGATTGTTCAATGATATCGAGATAGTCGCGCTGTTCCGCGGTCAGGTTGTCGGCGGCGAGCATGAGCTGGGGCAGGGAAATAATGGCATTGAGCGGCCCTTTGAGGTCATGATGGGTGATGTACTCCACGTCCTCGCGCAGTCTGGCCGCTTCGGCCAGGGTCTGGTTCTGCCGCTCCAGGCGTTCCATGGCGGCCTTGAGGGCCAGATGGGTGGTCACCCGGGCCTTGACCTCCAAGGTATCGAAGGGCTTGGTGATATAGTCCACGGCCCCCAAGGCAAAGCCCGTGACCTTGTCTTGAATCTCGGTCAGGGCGGTGAGAAAGATGATCGGAATGGTCCGGGTGGCCGGGTCGGCTTTGAGCCGGCGGCAAACCTCATAGCCGTCCATGCCCGGCATGAGGATGTCGAGCAGCACCAGATCCGGCCGCTGGTTCTTTAAAATCTCCAGGGCAGACGGGCCGTCCAGGGCCACGGCAATGTCGTAGTTGTCGCCAAGCGTTCCCACCAGCGTATCGAGGTCGGTCTCGACGTCGTCGACAATCAGAATAGTCTGCTTGGCGTTTCGTACCATATCAATCACCATTTGGTTACACTCAGGCCACATAGGGGTTCTCCAACGCCTGTCGTTCGTCGTCGTGATCGGCAAAATCCAGGGCGATCTGCCGCATGGCCTCCTGGACGGTCATGAAGGCGTCCACCATGTCGGGATCGAAATGGGTCCCCCGCCCTTCCAGAATAATGGCGACGGCCTGGGCATGCGTGAAGGGTTTTTTATACACTCGCCGGCTGATCAGGGCATCGTAGACGTCGGCAAGGGCCATGAGACGCCCGGAAATGGGGATGGCCTCGCCGGCAAGCCCCTGGGGATAGCCGGAGCCGTCATAGCGCTCCTGGTGGGTGTAGGCGATTTCCTCGGCCAATTCCAGGAAGGAATTGGGACCGAGCTTTAGCGAGGCCGCCTGGATGGCTTCGCGGCCGTAGATCGGATGGCGGCGCATGACCGTCAATTCCGCCTCGGTGAGCTGCCCGGGTTTGAGCAAAATATCGTCGCGCACCCCCACCTTGCCGATGTCGTGCAGCGGGGCCGACTTGTACAAAAGCGTAATGGTCTCGTCGGTCAGAAAGCGGCAAAACCGGGGATGGTCGCGCAACGTGGCGGCCAGAAGGCGCATATAGTTTTTCGTGCGTTTGATATGCCCGCCGGTTTCCGGGTCGCGGTATTCGGCCAGACCGGCCATGGCCTCGATGATGGCCTCCTGGGTCACGGCCAGTTCCCGGGTGCGCTCAAGCACCTTGCTCTCCAAAATCTCGTTTTGCCGGGCCAGTTCACGGCGGGCCTGGGTCAGGGCCAGATGGGTGCGGACCCGGGCCTGGACTTCCAAGGGCTCGAAGGGCTTGGTCACGTAGTCCACGGCCCCGGAGGCAAAGCCGCGGGCCTTGTCGGCCACGTCGGTCATGGCCGTTAAAAAGATCACCGGGATGTCGGCAGTGGCCGGATCGGCGGCCAGCCGCCGGCAGACCTCGTAGCCGTCCATGCCCGGCATCATGATGTCGAGCAGGATGAGGTCGGGACGCTGGGCGGCAGCCAGTTCCAGGGCCGACGGACCATCCATGGCCACGGCCACGTCATAGGCGTCGCCCAGGGTTTCGACCAGGATATCGATGTTGGTTTCCAGGTCGTCGACGACAAGGACCAAGGCGTCGTCCAGGGCGCTCATGACGGCTCTCCCCCTTCCCCGGCCAACAGCCCGGCAACGATTTCCTGGGCCTGGGCGAACTTGTAGCCGGCAATGAGCCGGGCCGCCTCGGACAGTCGCTCACGGACCGGGGCCGTGCAGGCCATGGCCGTCAGCTGGGCCATGACGCTGGCGCAGGGCTTGGGTTTGCGCGCCGTCAGATGCGGCATGAGGGAACGCAGGGCGGGATACAATTCCGGCGGGCAGGCGGACGGACCGCTTTCCTGGCCACCGGTCCGAGCCTCCGCTCCCGAGGACGGCCTGTCCGGGCCAAACGCCTCCGGTCCAGAGGCATCCGGCCCAGCCTGTCCGGCCGCCGCCTCAGGCGCACCATCGCCCGGGGCCGGAGCCAGACCGGCGACCACGGCCACAAAGGCCTCAAGGGCCGTCTCGAAGGCTGGCAGGCACAGGGCTGTTTCCTGCCCATCCGTGTCGCGCAGGGCCTTTTCCAGGGCTGCCGCGGCCTGTTCCAGGGCGGTTGCGCCGACGTTGCCGGCCGCGCCCTTGACCGAATGGGCGGCAATCTCGGCCGTTCGAAAATCGTCAACGCCAAGCGCCGCCCGGATGCTGGCAGGCACGGCCGGAAAGTCCCGGCCCATCTTCAGAAGCAGTTTGCGGTACAGGGCCGTATTGCCGCTCACCCGGGAGAGGCCGCCCGCCACATCCAGGCCGGGCAGGCCGTCGGCCAGGGCGGCGGCAGCGGCCGCATCCGCCGCCCCGGCCACCCGACGGATCGGGCTGCGGGGAATCAGCGACGCCACCGTCTCCAGCAACTCCTCGGGATCAATGGGCTTGGCCAGAAACTCGTTCATGCCCACAGCCCGGCATTTGTCGCGGTCCTGTTGCATGGCGTTGGCGGTCATGGCCACAATGGGAAGCCCGGCCAACCCGGGGAGCTTGCGAATGGCGATGGTGGCGGCCAGACCGTCCATGACCGGCATCTGCATGTCCATAAGGACCAGGGCGTAGGGCGCGCGCTGCACCATGGCCAGGGCGATCTCGCCATTGGCCGCCACGTCAACGGCGTAGCCGGCATCCGTGAGCAGTTCCAGAGCCACCTGCTGGTTGATCTCGTTGTCTTCGACCACCAGCAGCCGCTCCCCGTTGCCGGCCGGCACAGGCCCGGTCATGGAACGGTCGGCCTGGGCCGCAGCGTCAACCTCCTCACGAAAAGCCCCGAGCACCCGCATGACCGTGTCAAAGAGCAGGGAGTTGGTCACGGGTTTGAGCAACACGTCTTCGATGCCGGCGCCCTCGGCCGCCCGGATCACCTCTTCGCGGCCATAGGCCGTGACCATGATCAGACGGGGCAGCGGCGACAGGGGCAGGGCATTGATCTTCATGGCCGTCTCGATGCCGTCCATGTCCGGCATCTGCCAGTCGAGAAAGACCACGTCAAAAGGCTCCCCCTGGGCCTGCCGGTCCGTGACGGCCGCAAGGGCCTCCTGGCCGCCCGGGACGGCTTCCACGGCAAAACTCATGGAGGCCAGCATCTCGGTGAGGACCGTGCGGGCGCTGTCATTGTCGTCCACAACCAGCATGTGCCGGCCGCGCAGGTCCGGATCGGGCAGAAGGACCCGCCGGCGTTTGTTGCTTTTGCCCAGGCGGACCGTAAACCAGAAGGTCGAGCCCTCCCCCGGGGCCGAGCGCACCCCTACCGCGCCGTTCATGAGGGTGGCCAGCCGCTGGGAAATGGCCAGCCCCAGGCCCGTGCCGCCGTATTTGCGGGTGGTGGAGGTGTCGGCCTGGGAAAAGCTCTGAAACAACCGCTCAATCTGTTCCTGGCTAAGCCCGATGCCGGTGTCCCGGACTTCAAAGCTGAGTTCGGCCTCGGACACGTCCTCGCTGGTCAGGCGCACCCGGATGTCGATCTCGCCTGTCTCGGTGAATTTGACGGCGTTATTGGCGAAATTGATCAAAATCTGGCCCAGGCGCAACGGATCGCCCACGAGAATCTGGGGCACATCGGCCGCCACGTCGAAAATGAGTTCCAGGCCCTTGGCTTCGGCCTTTTCCCGGATGAGGGTGGCCACGTTCTCGAGCACTGTCGCCAGATCGAAATCGACGGTTTCGATGCTGAGCTTGCCGGCCTCGATCTTGGAGAAATCGAGGATGTCGTTGATGATGCCGAGCAGATGCTGGCTGGAAAGGCGGATTTTGGTCAGGTAGTCGCGCTGGCGGGGGGTCAGGTCGGTCTTCATGGCCAGATGGGACATGCCGACGATAGCATTCATGGGCGTTCGGATTTCATGGCTCATGTTGGCCAGGAAATCGGATTTGAGCAGGGTGGCTTCCACGGCAGCCTCTTTGGCCGCGGCCAAAGCCCGTTCGGTTTCCTTTTGCTCGCTTATGTCCACGAAGGTGCCGACCAGTCCGCCGGGGCTGCCGTCGGAGCGGCGAAACCCGGCCACATAATAGAGCGTCTCGTGCATCTCGCCGTCGGCAAAGGGGATGCGCATCCCCTTTCGCACCGAACCGGCCGTGGCGATCATGGCCTCGTCCTCGCGCTGGTAGGCTATGCGGTCGGCCTCGGGCAGATACTTGAGATCGAGCACCCGCTTGCCCACAAGCTCTTCGCGGTGCACGGCAAAGGTCTCTTCATAGGCCCGGTTGAAGCCGAGAAACCGGGTATCCGCCCCTTTGTAGAAAACCGGATTGGGAATGGTGTCGAGGAGCACCTTCTGAAAAGCCAGCTGGTCGGCCAGGGCCTTCTGGGCGGCCAGACGTTCGGTGACGTCCAGGGCCAGGGTCAGGGCCAGGGCCAACTCGGCGCAGGCCTTGTCGATATAGCGCTCCTCCTCCTCGGAAGGGCCGCGCAGCAGCCCGATTTCCAGAGCGCCCACGCAGGCCTGCCCTTCGCCCAGGGGCAGGATGCGGATTTCGGTCAGCCGGACCGTGCCCCCGGCCAAGGCCGCCACTGCCGTCTCGGGCAGCTGGCGCAAAATCATGGGCCGTCCCGAAGCCACGACGTCGGCCACCAAGGGGTGCTCCGACGACAGCGTATCGTTGGACTGCCAGTTGCCGCCAAACCGGGCCAGCACCTGGGGGTTGGTCCCATACCGGCCGACATGGACCGCGCCGTAAGGGGCCGACAGAAAGCGGACCAGTTCGTCCAGGCCCTTCCGGGCCAAAAGCTCGGGAGAGAACTCATTGACCAGGGACTCGGCAAAGGCTTTCAGCCCATCCCCGAGCCGCAGCTGGGACTTCAGCCGGGCCAGGAGCTGTTTGTATTCGCTGACGTCCTCTTGGAGGCCGACATAGCCCAACAGCCGGCCGGCGGCGTCGGCCACCGGCGAAATGGCCACCCGGGCATAGTACGTCGAACCGTCCTTGCGCCGGTTGATGAATTCGCCACTCCAGGGCTGTCCGGTGGCAAGGGTGCGGCGCATCGCGTCATAGGTCTCAGGCGGCGTGCGTCCGCTGGCCAGGATATTGGGATTTCGCCCCCTGGCCTCGGCCAGGGCGTAGCCGGTGGTGCGCTCGAACTGCGGATTGACCCACTCGATGGCCATGGCCGCATCGGTGATGACCACCGCCAGCGGACTGACCTCCAGGGCCACCCCCAGGGTCCGGAAACGGGCGGCGGCCCGGACGCGACGCCGCCGCCCCACGGCCACGGCCCAATACAGCAGCGCCGCCAACAGCCCGGCCAGTCCGGCCAGAGCGGCCGTCAGCGCCCGTTCAGAGGCGGGAAACCACAGGGCTGTGTCCTCTATGACCACCAGGGTCCAATCCCCGGCCGGATCATCCCAATCAAGACTGGCGGTCGCCAGCGACCGTTGCCTGCCGTCGTCGTCGACCGTGCCATTCGTGGCGGCAAAGGGCAGCTCGACGGGCCGGACAGTGTCGAAGACCCGGCCGAAGCGGCGCTGCAGCCGGACGGTCTCCAGGCGCTGTTCGGTGATCGGCGGGGCCATGGCGTAGAGCCAGTCGCGGTTGGTTGTGGCAAAGACCACGCCGCCGGGGCTCAGCAGCACGGCTTGGCGGCCGGACCCGGCCAGCATCCCGTCGAGGAAATCCGCCGACAGCTTGGTGACCACCACGCCAAGAACCGCCGAAGAGCGCAGCGGCCCGGCATGGACCGGGGCGGCGTAGTACAGGCCACGCTCAAGGGTCTGGCTGCCCACGGCGGCGTAGACATTGGCCTTGCCGGCCATGGCCAGCCTGAAATAGGGACGAAAGGCGACGTTTAAGCCAACCGAGGAGGAAGTGTCTGTATCGTGGATACGGATTTCGCCGTCAGCGCTGATGAGATAGGTGCCGCTGGCTTCAAACTGCCGCCGCAGCGGTTCCAGGACGTTGTGGATTTCGCTTTGGTCGTTTTCCGACAGTCTGTTGCCCGTCACGGCCAGCTTGATCGTGGGTTGAATCAGGCCAAGCAGGATAGTTGCGCCCATAACCCGGCTTTCAATCGTCTCGGCCAACAGTTCCCGTTGGAGCTTGATGCCCGCTTCGACCAATGCAGCCCGGCGTTTTTCAAATGTCCATGATTTGGCAATTCCCGTTGCCGCAGCGGCGCAGGCCAGGGCAAACGCCAGGCAGGTGGACAGGGCGATGGTACGGCGCAGAAATGGCGTCATCAATGGCCTCGCGGGAATGAATGTACTGCGATCGCTATCGTTGCCGTGATTATCCCGATGCGTCAATTCCCAATCTGCTCCTTACGCTGCCTGACACCCGATAGAAACAGCGAAAACATGCGCCAACCATTTTAAAAGTCCTGCCCGGCAGGCGAACACGACAAAAAAGAAAGGAACCTGCCAACCGCAGATTCCCTTCTTCATTCCCCGGGGCAACAGACTGGTGCTGTCCTAGTGCGCCTGGGAGTCTCCATCCAGACTGGCCAAGCGGCCGTTGACCGCATCGAGAGCGGCGCGCAAGGCCTCGGCCCGACGGGTTAGCGTGTCCCGATCGTCGCTGCACCGGCCCCGCGGATGCCGGCCGGGCCCAAAACCCTCGGCCTGACCGGCTCTGCCGGCCAGCTCGCCCTGGCCGCCCCGGCCGAAACCGCGCCGACGCCCGCCAAAGCCCGGGCCGCCGCAGCCTCGTCCGGCCATCTCCGACCCGCCGGCCGTCCAACGGGCCGGCCCGCCGCAACGTCCCAATCCGCGTCCTGCGCCGCTCCCCTGGCCCTGCGGCCCTGTTCCGTCATGTCGTGGCATTCTTTTTCTCCTGTATCGATGGCCTGTTATATGTATTCTTCGGGCCTTTTAGACCTGGGCGACGCCGCAGGCCGGGCAGATTTCGCCGGCCGGCGCCGCCGCGCCGCAGGCCGGGCACAGGCTGTCCGTACCCAGGGCCATTGGAGCCGTCGCCGTCGGCTGGCCGGCCGGAATGATGCTTTCCTGGTTTCCCTGGCCGCCCTGGTTTCCCTGGCGCAGAGCGCCTTGCACCGGACCGCCGTTCTGGCTGCGCCCGCGCCCCTGGCCCAGACCCGCCCCAGCGCCGTTGCATTGGCCCCGACCTTGGCCCTTGCCGCTCTGTCCCTGCCCCAGGCCCTGCCCCTGTCCCTGTCCTCGCCCCTGTCGGCCGCCCTGGCCCTGGCCACTGCCCCGACCGCATTGTCCTTGTCCTTTCATGGCCTGATCCTCCTGCGCCCCGCCTGTCGGGGAAACCCCGTCATCCAGGGGGCGCATGTCCGTATTGGCTGTTGCCGCCGGCCCGCCGCCGGCCAATTGATAATTGCCGCCCTCAATACGAAGAGCCAATCCGCCGACCAAGGCCCGGGCCACCGTCTGTCTGGCCTCGGTCAGCACCCGGCCGAAGGTGTGGCGCGACACCGCCATATGCGCCGCCGCTGCTTCGGTCGAAAGCCCCTCAAGATCGGCCAGCCGCAGGGCCTCAAGCCCTTCCACGGTCAAAACGATCTCCTCGACGCCGCGAAGCGGCCTTCCCTGCGGCTTGAAATAGGCTGCGGCAGGAACCCCGGCCACCCGGCGCAATCGGCGCTGTCTCGGCATGCTCGACTCCTTCGTAATGCTCATATGAGCAAAATAGGTCGCCCTGTCCCAGGGTCAAGAGGCCGGGCCTCTTATTTTGCTCATATGAGCAAAATAGGTCTCCAAAAGCAAAGAGCCGGCCCAGGGCCGGCTCCGCAACAAGGCAGGTCTGCTGTTCCCGACGGTCCGACCGTCGGCCAGGTTTGTGGGGCGCTTACAAAAAACTTTTCCGGTATTTTTCGAACAAACACTATAAATTCAAAGCTTTGCCGCACGGAAAAGCCTCGCGGCCAAGGCCAGACACACCACTAAAAGGACAGCGACGTCACCCCGTCCTGGATCAGCACGTCCATGGCCGTCCCGCCCGTGCCCAGCACCCACAGCGGATCAAGGTCGTCAGCCGTCACGCCCCGGGCGTGGCAACACGGCGTACAGGCCAGAAACGGCAGCCCCTTGGCGTTCTCGCGCAGCCAGCCGGCATGATCGGCCAGGGAGTCGCCAGTCACCGCCCGTACCCGGTCGGCAATCTCCGGCTTGGCCAGATAGACCGCATCATCCACGAGCAGGATGCCGGCCAGCGCCCCCCGCTCGGCCGCCAGCTTGGCAAACTGAAAGGCCCGGGTGGCCTTGGATTGCTCGTCCGGACCGCAAGACACCAGGAAAAACACCTTCTGCATGGCCATGCTCCTTCTGCGTTCACGTGGCCGGCCGCAGCCGGCCGACAGCGGGCCATACGCCCAAACCGTCCACAACACCCGCCCGGGACTGCCCCGGGCAGTGCCCATCAACCGTCCGTCTTCCCGTCATCCTGCGCCCCGCCGCCCAGATGGGTCAGAAAGGCCGTAAAATTGCCCGTGTACTCAAAGGAACCGACGTGGGTGAACACACTGTGCACGTCTGCAAAGATCTCGCCGCCAATGTCGGTCCAGCGTTTGCAAAAGGCATAATCCTCAGGCAGATACTCGCGCCGCTCGGTGTCGATGCCGGTATCGAAAAAGGCCACGTTGTTGATGTTGTCGTCGTTGGTGTGGGAATAGTCATAGGCCAGTTCCGGATAGGCCTCGGCCATGCGCACCAATACCTCGCGCTTGATCATCATAAAGCCCGTGGCCCCGTATTCCACCGGCAACAGGCCGGTCACCGGCTCGGGCCGGCCCCCGGGCTTGAGCTTGACCGCGTAGTGCATGGCCGCCGCCGCCGCCACCCGGGACAAAGCCTTGCGATCCACCATGCGCAACTTGTCGATGTCGAGATACTTGACCGGATAGATGCCGCAGACCACATCCTTGTCGGCCTCCAGGTATTTGAGCGGCAATTCCGGCGTAAATCCGATGTCGGCGTCAATAAAAAGCAGATGCGTGTATTCTTTGAGGCGCAAGAACTCGTTGGCAATCAGATTGCGCGCTCTGGGAATAAGACTCTCCTGGGCAGGGGTCAGCATCCCGGTCTTGATGCCCTGGCGCTCCAGAAACCCGACGCACGAGACCAGCGCCCGCATATAATGCACCGTCACCTGCCCGCTGTAGGCCGGTGTTCCAATCATCAGCATGGGCGTATTCTCAGCCATGCGCACCCTCCCCTGGCAACCCCTCCCGGGCTGCCCGATTCCCCCTCTATCAAACCCGCCCGGTGAAAAGTCAATTGGTTCCCGCGCCTTGGACACCGACGACGGCCTCGGTTACAAGAACATCCCACCCCGGCCCAAAGGCGGTACTTCGACTATGGCCCTCCCCCGCGATATCCCCTGCGAATCCATCATGGAATCCCTGGCCGACGGCGTATTCACTGTCGACACCGATTTCACCATCACCTTTTTCAATCGCGCCGCCGGCGCCATCGCCGGCCTCGCCCCGGACAAGGCCCTGGGCCGCAAATGCTGGGAGGTCTTCCACTCAAGCCTGTGTGACGGAGGCTGCGCGCTCGGCCACTGCATCGCCAAGGACACCACGCTCCAAAACCAGTCCATCTTCATCGTGCGGCCCGACGGAACCAAGGTTCCCGTCAGCATCAGCGCCGCCCCGCTGCGCGACGGTTCCGGCCGCATCGTCGGCGGCGTCGAAACCTTCCGCGACATCTCGGACATCAGCCGGCTGCGCAAAGAACTCGAAGGCGTGTGCACCCTCGAAGACATCGTCACCAAAAACAAAACCCTGGCCCGCTCCCTGGAACTGTTGCCGCGCATCGCCGAATCCGGCTCCACCGTGCTGCTCCTTGGCGAATCCGGCACCGGCAAGGAACTCTTCGCCCGGGCCATCCACACCTTAAGCCCGGCCGCCCAAGGCCCGTTTATCGCCGTCAATTGCGGGGCCATCCCCGGCGAACTCCTGGAATCGGAACTTTTCGGCCACAAGCGCGGCGCGTTTACCGACGCGAAAACCGATCGCAAAGGGCGCTTCGCCCTGGCTCAAAACGGCACGCTCTTCCTTGATGAAGTCGGCGAACTGCCCCTGGCGCTGCAAGTCAAACTCCTGCGCGTCCTCCAGGAACACACCTTCGAACCGCTCGGCTCCGACGCCTCCAGCACCACCAACGCCCGCATTGTCGCCGCCACCAACCGCGATCTCGAAACCATGGCCGAAACCGGCGCGTTTCGCCGCGACCTGTTCTATCGCCTGAGCGTCGCCCGCATCGCCCTGCCCCCCCTGCGCGAACGGCCCGAAGACATCCCGCTCCTGACCGCCACCTTCATCGAACGCCAAAACCTGCTGACCCAAAAAGCCGTCACCGGCCTGTCCGACAACGCCATGCGGCTGCTCGTGCGCCACAGCTTCCCCGGCAACGTCCGCGAACTGCAAAACATCCTGGAATACGCCTTCATCCTCTGCCCGGCCGGCCGCATCACCCCCGAACACCTGCCCGATTACCTGCTGCCCAAATCCCGCAGTCCCGAAACCCCGCCAGCCATGCCAACCACCATGCGCGCCGCCAAATACCAGGCCGCCAAAGCCGCCCTGGCCCGGCACGACGGCAAAACCATGGCCGCCTGCCGCGAACTCGACGTCACCAAAGACACCCTGCGCCGCATTCTGGCCATAGGGCCAGGGGAGTAAAGGGAGAGCCAGACCCCATTCACTCACGCACGCACACCACTCCACCCGCTTACCACCCCCCATTGCAGGGGTCCGGGGGGATCATCCCCCCGGCCGCCGGAGGCCTCTTCGTCTTTGCCTCCCCTTTTCCCCTACGTCCTCCGCCCTACTTCCCTGCCTGGGGCAGGTAGTACTTCCCGTCGCGCAGTTGCGCCGTCTTGCGCACGAATTCGCCGAGGCTGCCGAGCGTCACGTAGGCGATGTCTTTGTCCTTGGCGAGCAGCGGCAGCAGTGCTTTCCATTGTTCGTTGGTGAATTCGTCGGGGCCGTGGGAATAGAGGCAGCAGACGCCTCCGACTTCTTTGAGTTTGTTGAGGAAGGCGGTGACTTTGGCGGCGAATTCCGGGGTTGAGGGATCGATGCCGAAGGCGTCGCGGGGTTTGACGGCGTAGATCTGATAGAGATTGTAGCCGCCGGGGGAGCCGAGGGCGGCGTTGCCGGCGGTGCCGACGCGGCCGCAGGTGAAGCCGAGGTCACGGGCGACTTGGCGGGAATCGGCGTCGGTGACGAGGAACGGGTAGACCATGGATTTGGCGGCATAGTTGGGGATACCGGCAGCGATGTCGGCCTGGGCGGTTTCCATTTCGTAACGGGCGTTGGCCGGGACGTTGACGAACAACGGCGCGAAGCCGTTTTTGTAAAAGATATCGGTCTTGTTGCGTTCCTGGAGGAACCGGGAGTGGATATTGGCGCAGTAGGGATCGCCGAGTTCGGCCACGATGCCGCGCACGTTGTTTAAGGCTTCAACGAGGAGTTTGAGGCTGGCGTAGCGGCCGTTTTCGGACAGGTCGAATTCGGCCAGGGGTTTGGAATTGTCGTCGACGATGATGCGCAGAGTGGCGTTTTGCTCGTCCACGGCGGCATAGGCGGATTTGGCGGCGGTGCTGAAGTAGCGCAGTTTGATGACGCTGCCCGGGGCCACGGCCACGTGGTCGCGGGTATGGTTGGCTATTTCGTGGCCTTTGGCGACGAATGCGGCCATGCGGGCGTAATCGTCAGGGGTGGTCTTGGCGGTATTGAGGGCCAGGGTGGCTTTCATGCCGAAGGCGTCGCAGTCGGTGGCGAGTTGCGCCCAGAGATCAAAATTCACCAGGTCGTCGATGATGATATTGACGTAGGCGCGGGGGCCTGATCCGGGCAGCGGAACGCCGCGCGTGGCCGGGGAGAGACCCTGGGCCGGGGCGAAACGGGCGGTGGCGGCGAGGAGCAGGCAGACGATGAGGATACCGCCGGCAACGGCGGGATAACGTCGGGACACGAACAGGCCTCCGGGGTCAATGTTTGTGGGTGGCCAGCCAGTCAAACAGGGCCGGGGCATTGCCCCCCAGCCGCCAGACGGCCAGACGGGTGAAGCCGGCAGTCCGGGCGGCCTGCCAGAGCGTCTCAAAGGTGGCGGCGTCGGCGTGCCAGACCTCATGGTCTTTGCCGGCTGCGTCGCGGTAGCGGGAAACGAGGTAGCCATCGAGGGCGGAGCGCGTGGACTGGGCGCTTTTTTGGGCCACCAGGGCGGCGGCCTCGACTTCGGTGAGCTGTTTGGCGGCCTTGCCCTCGGTCCAGTCGAAGCCGCCGGTGGCCAGGGCCAGGGCGGTATCGCCGAGCAGCCCGATGGCGCGCAGGGAATTGGCCTGCTCGGTCAGAAAGGCCGGGGTGGCTTTGGGACCAGGGCCGGAGTGGGAGCCGAAGAGATTGTAGCCCATGAGCACGTAGGCCGGCCCAATGGGCAGGGGAGCTGTCAAGTAGCGGCGCTGGGGCTGGAGCACAATCGACACGGCCAGCCTCTGGGGCGAGGCGGCGGCGTATAGTTCGGCGATGAAGAGGGAAAAATCCGGCCAGGTCGGGGCGGCCACGTTTTCGTAGTCGATTTCAATGCCGGCGAAATGGTGGCGTTTGGCGAGGCGGATCAGTTCGTCGATGTGGGCGGCCCGGGATTGGGGCGTGGCCAGGAGGCGGCGCACCAGTTCCGGATCTTTGAGCTTGTTGCCCTTGCCGGTCGGGGTGGCGATGTCGTTGACCACGGTGAGATAGGCGGGCGTGGGGCCAAAGACGGATGTGACGTCGTTGCCCAGGGCGGCAGTCCAGGCCGGCGACAGGGCGGCATGGTCGCTCTGGTCGAAATAGGCGGCAAAAATACGCACGGAATCAAAGAGTTGCGGATGGGCGCGCCATTCGGCCAAGCCGCTGGCCAGATCCCAATCGGCGATCCAGGCGGTGATGCGGTCGTTTGGTCCCAGGCTGGCGGCGGGTGCGGCGGTCTGGGCCGAGCCCTGCTTCGCCGGAGGCACGCAGGCCCACAGCAGACACAGGGCCAAAAGGGCCAGCGCCAGGGGAAACCCCTGGCGCGCAGCCCGTTTATCCATCAGAAGGTGTAGGTTATTCCGGCCCATGCTTCATTGAGGTTATAGTCTGGCGTACTGAAGTAGGAGTACTTCAGTGACAGCTTTAACCTGTCGCGCATAGTTATGTCCATGCCCGCGTTGGCCCGCCAGACTTCCCGCCAGCTGTTGTTGCGGTCGCTCGAGGTGCCGTAGCCCAGGCTGCCGTTGATGTTGAACCAGCGGGTGGGCGAGTAGCCAAACGATCCGTAGGCCAGATGGGTGGCCAGACTCTGGGGCGCCCAGTACTGGATGGGGTTGCGGTCGCTGTTGGCAAACTGGAAGGCGTAGCCCAGCGAGAACAGGGGGAACTCGGTCAACCGGCGCAGCAGGCGGCCGTCGATGGAGGCGGTGTTGTTGCCGTCGGTGCGCGAGATGCCGTGGACGTTGACGAACAGGTCCCAGAAATCCAGGACGCGGTTGTGGGTAAAAAGGCTCACCCGGTTGGCCATGATCTGGTCGGATATGGCTTCCACGGTGTCGATGCGTTCGTGGGCCACCTGGAGATCCCAGGTGCCGTCGATCTTGACGCCCTTGGGGGCAAGCGGACCGTGCAAAGTGGCCTGCCCGTTGGCCCAGGGGCCGGGGCCGCCGGTGGTGGTGGTCAGCTGGCCCTGCACTTCCAACCAGTATTCGGGATGGAAGAACCAGCGGCCGCCCACGGTCAGGTCCTGGCCGTCCAGGGTCTGGCTGTAGCGCGAGTTGGCGATGTTGTAGAGGTCCCCGGCCGAGACGGTTCCGTTCTGGGCCGCGTTGGCAAAGGCCTTGAGGATCTGGCCCCGGCGTTGGAAGCTCTCGATGGACCACTCCACCCCGCCGACCTTGGCAAAGACGGTGAAGTCTTCGCGGATATGGACGTTGCCGCCCAGGCCATACCAGTAGTAGCGCCGGTTGTCGCTGTCCCACCAGGTGGTGGCGATGGCTTCGGCCTTGGGACGCACCCGCAGTTCGGCCCGGTAGAGCTGGTCGGCGGCGCGCAGCGAATCCGGGGCCAGGGCCACGGCCTTGCGGGCCAGGTCCATGGCCACGGGATCGTCGTAGCCGTAGTAGGCGTTGACCGCCTGATTATAGGTCAGATCAGCCGGATTGACTTTGAGTTCGCCGGCTTCCTCGAAGTAGTTCCCGGCCTGTCCGACCTGCTCGTGCCAGGAATAGACCTTGGCCAGTTCCAGGGACACCTGATGCATGGGGTCGGCCTGATTGAGCCAGGTCTCCAGGCCGGCTGCGTCCATGGCCGGGGACACGGCCTTGGAGGCGACCTGCTTGGGACTCGACACCGGGGTCCAGAAGCCTTCGGGCGACAGCTCGAAAGCCATGGGGAAGGCGTCGGCCACCACCTTGTCGTAGGGGGCGACGTCAGCGGTCAGCAGTTCGTTGGGGGAGGCCCCGCCGGGGTAGAAGAAGACCGGCCGGGTCTTGCCGAGGATTTCACCGGTGGGATCAAGGGCCTTGAGCCGGGCCGCTAGCCGGGCCTGGGCGTCTCCCCCGCCGGCAACGCCGGGATCGGCTCCGGCGGCGTACCACAGGCTGGTCTTCTGGCCGTCGCCAACCGGGACGTTTGGCGGATTGTGGTCGGTGAGCGCCAGGGACCAGCGGCCGGTGCCGACGAGGCGGGCCACCTGCCCGGCGTCGGGCAGATACGGGGTCCCGGGAGTCAGGGATTCGCCGCCAACGATGAGCACGGCCTTGCCGCCGACAGCAGCGAGCTTTGCGTCGATTTTATCGAGCACGGCGGCGTCGGTGCGGTCGATCAACAAAATGACCGAGGGGGCCGTGTCCGTGGCTTTCTGCTTGAGGGCGGCCTCGCCCACCGGCCGGGCGGCCAGATCGTCGATGCTCAAGAACCGGCCGTTTCGGGCGGCCACGGCCTGGATATGGTCGGCGAGCTGGGACAGGCGGACCTTGCCGGCCGCCTCGGTGTCGCGCACATCGGCGTAATACAGGCTCAGCACCCCGGCCCCAGGGCCGAAGTCGCGCAGCTTTTCCAGGGTCGGATAGGCCGGACGGAAGGAGTGGTCGGCCGCAGCGGCAATGGCAAACTTGAGGCTGGCTGCGGCGTCGTCCGGGGCGACCTCGCGCAGGGTCTTGGCCACCTTGTAGGCGTCCTCGGCCTTGCCCGTCAGCTGGTAGACGCTTAGCAACCCGCGAAGCGACGAAAGGTGGCGGGGGTTTTTGGCCAAAAGCGCTTCGAACTGCTCCTTGGCCTCCGGGAACTTCTCCTGATCCAGGAGCACCCGGCCAAGCATGTTCTGCATGGTGAGCGAATCCGGATCAAGGGCCAGGGACCGGCGCACATAGCCTTCGCAGGCGGCCAGCTCCTTGGTGAACTCCGACGCTTCGGCGGCAAACCGCAGGAGTTCCTTGTCCGCAGGATGGCGGACCAGTCCGATTTCGGCCCGGCGCACCACTTCGGAGTAGTTGCCAAGGCCCATGAGCGCCTCGCACAACACCGAACCCAGGGCCGGATCGGCCGAGGCGGCATAGGCGGCGGACAGGGCGTCCACGGTTGCGGCAAACTTGTTTTGGCGAATAAGCGCCCGGCCAAGGCCGGAGAGGTAGTCCAGGGAGCCGGGATTTTCAGCCAGAAGCTTGCGATAAAGCGTCTCGGCCCCGGCCGGATCGCCCAGTTCCAGGCGCACCACCGCGGCGGTGCCAAAAACGGCCCGCTCCTGCTTGGCCACCCGGGCCTCGTACCACGAGGCATACTGCCGGGCTTCGGCGAAACGGTTTTCGGCCGCAAGCAGCGTGATGACGCGCATCCGCATGAGTTCGTCGCCCGGGGCCAGAGCCAGACAACGCTGGAAATGGGTCAGGGCCTTGGTCATGTCGCCGTCGAGGAAGGCAAACTCGCCCAGGGCATAATCCCGGTCAAAGGGCGAAGCGCCCTGGATGGCCTGGGCCAAAAGGGCCTCGGCCTCGGCCGTATTGCCTTGGCGTTTCTTGACCAGGGCCAGATAGAGCCGGGCCTGATTCTGGGCCGGATCGGCGGCAATGGCGGCGGTGAGGAAGGTGGCGGCTTCGCTTAAGCGCCCCACCCGCCACAGCACCTTGCCGGCTTCGGCCTGGACTGCGGCCAGGGATTTGGCCGGGATGCCCGCAGCCCAGGCCGGCGGGGTCAGGAAGAAAAAGCCGTCCACGATCTGCTGATCGGCCAAGGTGCGGGCAATGCGCAGATAGAGTTCGCGGGCCAGGGCCGGGGTGAGCGCCCCTTTGACCAGCCGGCCGTCGGCATTAAACCCGGTCACGCCCATCTGGCCAAGGCCGGTTGCGCCCAGGGCGGCGAGGCTTCGCAACTTGTCCAGCGCCAGGGGAGCCTGCCCGTTTTGCAGGCCGGCCATGGCGGCCAGCAGGTCGACATAGGGTCCGGCCGGCGCACCGGCCACCACCTTGCCAACCAGATCCCAGCGATTCTGGGCGGCCAGACTCCAGGCCAGGCCAAGGGGCGTGACTTCCGGGGCCTGGGCCTTGAGCAGGGCCAGGGCTTCGCCGGTCTTGCCCTGTTCGATCAACAGCGGCACCACCCGGGCAACCAGGGGATCGTCGTTGCCAAGGCCGTCGCTTAAGGCTTCCTTCCAAAAGACAAGGGCGGTGTCGTAGCGATGGGCCGCCCACATGCGCCAGCCGATGTCGCGCATGATGGCCGGTTTGACGTCCATACCGGCCACCAGCGCGCGCACGTCGGCGATGACCTTGGCCGAGTCGGCGGACTGGCCCAGGCGGGCCACCATGACGTTGGCCAACTCGATCAACTGGTCGCGGAAGGGCCTGCGGTTTTTGATGCGGGTCAGGGCAGCCGCGGCATCGGCGTAGGCCCCGTTATGCCAGGCCACAAGGCCCCTGCCGAAATTGACGCCGTCCTGGTCGGCCTCGTCGGCCAGACTGCTCTCGAATTTGGCGGCTGCCTGGCCCTGGCCCGAAGCCGTCAGCGCCAGAATGTACTGGCCCTGGAGCACCGGGTTTTTGGGATCGAACTGAAGGCTCTTTTCCAGGAAGTCGGCGGCCTGCTTATAGTCTTTGGCCGCCAGCCGGGCATCGGCGATCCAGCCGGCCCAGCGGCCGACGTCCGGGGCGTTTCTCCAGTCTTTTTCCCACAAATCGGCGGCCGACGCGAACTTGCCCTGGTTGTAGAGCACCCAGCCCAGCTCGCCGCCAACGGCCACCTTGTCGTAGCCGTTCTGGCCCGAGGCCGTGAGGAGTTGTTGGGCCAGTTCCAGGCGTTTTTCCGCCAGCATGTCCTGGCCGGCGTAGAATTGCAGGGCGGCCAGCACGTTCTTGCGGGCCGCAGCCGCCTGGGCCGTGGCCAGTTCCGTCATGACGGCGGGATCGCCGGCGGCATAGCCGGCAGCCAGCCGGGCCGTGGTCCGGCCTTCGGCCGAGGCCGGGGTCCAGGCGGACAGGAAGCGTTTGAGATCGGACTTCGAGGCCGGTTTGCCCAGGAGATCCAGGGTCAGGGCGGCGGCAGTGTCCTCGCTTATGCCCGAGACGTAGCGGCTAAAGGCCGGGTCCTTGCCGCCGGCCTTCTCATCCAGGCGCAGCAGGGCGGCCAGGGCCAGGATGTTGGTTTCGGCATTTTCGGGTTCGACTTTAAGGGCCACGGCCAGGGTTTCCATGGCCCCGGCGTAATCCTTGGCCCGCAGTTGCAGCGTGGCCTTCTGGTTCCACAGCGGCGGATAGGCCGGGTCCTGGGCCAGAGCCTGGGAGACCAGTTCCATGGCCTGCTCGAGCTGTCCCCGGGCGGCGGCCTGTTGGGACTGGCGCAAAAGCGTCACCACCGAGGCCTCGGCGGCGAAGCCGGTTGCCGGCGCAGCCAAGGTCAGCGCCAGAGTCAGAAGAATGCCTTTGAGTACCATGGCGCTACCTCTTCACATCGTAGGAAACGGTTTGGGAGCCGGCCTGGGAGGCGGCCCGGAACAACATGCGGGTCCGGTCAAAACGATTTTCCAGGGCAGTCAGGGCCGAGTCGTCGGCCGGCGGCGGCGTGTCAAAGAGCAGCCAGTCCGGGGACAGAGCGCGGTCCAGGTCGAGGAGCCGGGCCTGCCAGGCCGCATCCACCCGCAGGGCCACGGAAAAACCCTTGGCGTGCAGGGTGTCGATGGCGACCTTGAGCTGGCCCAGGTCGCCGGGTCCTCCCAGGGGCAGGACAAAGCCGCGCAGGAGCTTGGCAAAAACCATGGAGGCCGGGGCGGTCTCCACGAAATGGACGGTCTGCAAGACGGCTTCCGGTCCCTGTCCGGTCAGGTCGAGATGGACGCCGACGCCATTGACGGAGGCTGTGATGAGGGCGGCGGCATCGCGCAGGGGGTCGGCTTGCAGGGTGTCGGCCGGCAGGACCACGGCCGTCAGCGTGCGGGCATCGCCCAGAGGCACGTCGCCGATGGTCGGGGCGCTGATCCAACGCGGCGGGAAGGTGGACAAGGTCAGGTCGGTAAACGTGGCCGGTTCGGGCGTGGGATCGTCCTCGTCGGCCGCGCCCAGGGCGAAGCTGCCGCGGATGGTGTCGGCCGTCAGCGGGATGGGATAGCGGCTGACGTTCTTGCCGTCCACGCCGAGCAGCAGCCGGTTGCCCTTGACGCACAGGTCAAAGGCGACCGGGCCGGTGTGGTCAAGGGGCAGGACGTATTGGAAGATGGTGTTGAGCGAGGGGCCGTTTTTCTCCTGGACCATGACCCGCTCGGCCGTGGTGCGGATACGCACGAAGGAGCCGGCGTCGCGGTAGCGCAGGTAGATGGTGCTGGCCCCGCCGTCCGGCGGCGTGGTCTTGACCTCGCACAGGAAGTTCTCAAACCCTTCGCTGCCGCGCAGGCGGGCAAAGCCGTCCTTGCCGACCGGGGCGGTCATGGTCAGGCTCTGGCCCATGACGGCCATATCGCCCAGGGTCACCTGCCACAGTCCCTGGCGCACGGACTGGGAGAAATCCATATAGCGGGATTTGGGCTGGCGGGATTCGATTTCCAGGAGCAGGCGGTCGGCCGTCCAGTCCGGAGCGACCTGCATCCGGGTAAGGCCCCTCGGGTTGGCGTCCCGGGGGTTGTAGGTCTCGCCCACCCGGGTAAAGGCCACCGGGAAGTTCTTGGCCAGGGCCGCTTCGTTGGGCCGGGCCTCGGCCGCAGGCAGACTGACGCCGAGGGTATTGGCCGGCATGAAAAGATAGCCAAGCGGGGCCTTGCCGGCGAGGTCCTCGATGGACTGCCGGGCCAGAGTGAAGTCTGCGGCAACCCGGGCGTCGTAGGCTTCCTGTGTTTCTTCGGACGCCCCGGCAGCGCCGGCCAGCCGCTCCGTCAGGTAGTAGGCGTAGCCGCCGGACGGGGTCTGGTTGATCAGTTCGGAGTGGTAGCCCATGGAGCCGACGTCCCAGAAGGGGTTGTCGGCAATTTTGCGCAGTTCCGAGCGGCGCACGAAAAACCGCTGCCAGCCGGTCAGCCGGTCGCCGTACAGATACAGCGCGGCGTTGAAGCCGACGCCGGTCAGGACCGGCTGGCTAAAAAGCACGCTGTCCTTGCGCCCGCCCTCGAACATCAGGTAGAGGGCCTTCTCCGGCAACGGCTTGTTTTTCTCATAAAAATCAACAAGATCGCTTGTGGTTATGGTCTTATAGCCGGCTTTGGCCAGGGCCGTCAGATGCTCCCGCAGGCGGCTTTTGGAGACCAGCGAGTGGACATTCTCGTCAATGGTGATGCCGCCGTAGCCTAAGGCCACAAACCCATCGCGCTGGGTCCAGGCGGCCCGGTCGTGCACCGGCGGCGTGTCTTTTTTAAAGGCCGTCTGGTAGACGAAATACCCAAACGCGACCAAAATGGCGTATTGGAAGAGGTAGCGAAAAAATTTTCTCATGGCGTACGTCCCGTTTCTGTGGGTTGATAACGATTGGCGGGCGCAATCAGCCCATGGCCTGGCCCTTGTCGTGCTTCGACGGCCGGGTTCCCCAGTCGGACTTCCAGAAGGTCAGCACGGCCCACACGATCTGCCACAGGAGCACGAACAAGTAGAAGAAGCAGAAGGGCACACCGTACAGCCACAGATTGGAACGCTTCAAGAGCAGGTAGGAGGTGCACATGAGCATACTCATGAGCAGCACCCCGGCCAGATACATGGTGGGCCATATCCCGTAGGCGACCGGCATGAAGACAAAGGCCCGAAGCACCACCACCGGGGCCATGACCGGCAAAATGAGGCCCAGATAAAACGAGATGGCCATGAACGGCTCTTTGAGCCACATGAACTTGCAGGCCCGAAGGCTCTCGCGCAGCCATGACCGTTTCCAGCGCATCTGCTGGTTAAAAAACTTGCCGTAGGTGGAAGGCACAATGGTGCTGGAGACGGCGGTGTGCTGATAAACGGCATAGTGACTGCCAAGGACGAAGTTGGTGAGGCTTCTGTCGTCGCCGAAGGTGGCCGGCTGGCCCAGGAACTTCTGGTTCACCCAGTCGTCGAGGTAGCGCATGAGCACCTCGCGGCGGTAGCAGGCCAGCGGGCCGGACAGGCAGGTGACCACGTCGAAAATGCTCTCGGCCGCCTTGAAGATGCGAAAGCCGATGAAGTAGCGCACGGCCTGCATGCGGGTCAGCATGTTGGTCCACTTGTTTTCCACTTCGCAGCGTCCGGCCGCGCCCCCGATGTGGGGATTGTGAAACGGCTGGACCATGTGCAAGATCGCGTCGGGCTGCAGAAAACTGTCGGAGTCGACAAAGACCACGAGATCGTTCTTGGCCATGCGCGCCCCGGCGGCCAGGGCCTGGCGCTTGCCCTGGTTCTGCTCGAAGGCGTGGATGGTCAGCCGGCCGCCCGCCTCGTCCCGGATCTTGGCCTCCACGGCCCGGGCCACGGCCACGGAGTTGTCCGTGCTGCCGTCATCCACCAGGATGACTTCGAGGAGTTCCTCGGGGTAGTGCTGGTTCAGGCAGCCGCGAATGGTCTTTTCGATCCATTCCTCTTCGTTAAAGCAGGGAATGACGATGCTCACACTGGGCTGAAAGCCGGGAACCACAGGATAGGGCTTGTAGAGGGCGGCAAAGAAAAAGCGCGAGAGCAGGTAGAAAACGGCGCACAGCCCGTAGAGAAAAACCGGCACGTCGAACCAGAAATAAAAAATGCTCTCTTTTTTGATAAACCACACCCCAATCAGGGTGAGGAGGATGCCAAGCAGGGAGGCCGTCTCGAAATACCGCCAGCGTTTGCGGCGCAGATACTGGGACATCGGCTTGGCAAATTCAAAGGCCGCATACCCGGTGGACGAGTCCACCCGCACCACCCGGGCCGGCAGCTTGACAAACGATTCGTACCCCTCGGGCATGGTCCCGGCGCTTAGGAAAAACCGCACCACGGTCTTGTCCCCCACCCGCAGCGGCTTGTCCGGCTTAATGAGCATTCCCCCTTCGGAGATGTCGACTGTCTCGCCCGAGGCGTAGCGATACTTGCCGTCGGCACTGTAGACATCGGCCTGGCCCTGGGAAAAATAGCGTTCTCCGGCGGTCCTGCGGCCCTCGCTTTTGGACGGTATGTCCGGGAGGAAGCGGCGATCAGGTCTTGTTTGGGGGAATACTTCCGTCATCGTCTCAACCTCCGCAGCTATCGGTGTCATGGACTTGGGCTGGGGGGAAAACAGCTTCCGCCAACCTTTTTCCTCAACTTCGTGTTTCAATTATTCAAACTGTGCAACCGCCCGATTGACGCATCCAGAGGATTCTTCCACCCGGCTCGTCCGGTTTCTCGGCCCACGGTTTTCTCCAACATTGTATAATATTGTAACAATACATCGCGGTTAGGGGGGATCGGCAACGGGGCCTGGATCATGCGTTGTCAAATAAAAAATAGGCTGCCGGCCATCGTGCAAAAATGAAACCATAACCCAAGCAACTCCCCGCTTCCTCTGTGAAGCCATGCAGCTTATTTCAACAAAACGTATTCCCCAAAAAACATATTTTCAGGGCCAGACCGCATCCGACCCGGCGGCCTCGCCTTGCGCCGCCCGCCTGCGGCCAAAGGCCGCACTGGCAACAAACCGTCAGGGCAGGGATTCCTGCCGCAGGCTCCCGCTGGGGAAGGTCATTGCCGGGGGAGATCATTGCAGGAGCAGGAGCAGATTGGCTGCCGGCGATGCTCCTGCCGGATTGAAGGAATTTGCCTGGTACAACCCAACCGTGGGGGTGGTTCCGGCCGAAACCACCGCCCCGCCAAAGTCCGTCTTGGCTGTGGCGTAGGCCGTTCCGGCCCGCAGAAGCGGCGACCCGTAGAGAGGCCGGTAGTCGGCCACCGGCGGCCAGACCGTGCGCACGAAGGTCGAGCCAGACGAAGACTGGGCGTTTTGGGCCACGTACTGGCGTATCCCGGCCAGGGCAGCGGTCTGGATCTGGCCGTCGGCCGCGATCAGCGCCAGCAGGGCCGACCATTCGGTCAGGTCGTATTCGTTCGCGCCGTGGCTGAAAAGCGACACGGCCGCGCCGGTAAACTTGGCCCATTCCAGGAAGGCCGACACCCGCCGGCCCAGGGTGGCCGCGTCGAGATGCCGACCAAAGATGAGGCCGGGCTGCGTGGCCCAGATATTGAGCGTGTCATAGCTGCCCGGGGTGGTCCCAGCGTACAGGCCGCCCATGGCGTACGACCCGTCGTAGCCGCTGCGGGCCGCAGTGTAGCCGGCAGCGGCTGTGGCCGCGATCACGGCGGGGTCCGCGCCCAGGAACGGATAGACGAAACTGCCGCAGGAATAGGCCACGGAACTGCCCGGGGCCGTCAGCCTGGATTCGATCAGGGTCTTGGGGGCTGTGATCTCGTCGGCAAAAAACTGGGCGTCGTTTCGCAGCAAGGTCGCCGTGACGTTTTGGATGGACACGCCGGACACGCCGTTTAAATCCCGCGAGAGCACCGAAGCGCTCGTGTAGGTGGTCCCAGCGATGGTGATCAGCCCGCAGGTAAAGCCCGACTTGGCGTTGATGGCAGTGCACACCTTGCCGATGGTGTCGGTGGCGCTGTCGGCCAGATTCAGGCTGAAATTGGCGTTTGCGTCGCCGGCGGCCGTCACCGTCAGGGTCGTGGCCGCCGTGCCCGTGCTGGCCACCGTGACCTTGGCCCCGGTCCCTCCGCCGGCATAGGCCAGGGTCATGAGCTTTGTTTCCGGCAGATAGACATGGTGGGCGCTGTGGGCGGCCACCTCGTTGCCGGCATTGATCAGGGCCTGGGCATCGGCCCAGTTCGCGTCTACGGCGTCGGAGGCGTCCAGGGCCAGGGTCAGCTGCATGCCATGGCTGCTCGTCAAGGCGGCCACCTGGGTCGCGTACGAGGCGTTGGCGGCGTCGTCGATGCCGAGGTTGAGCAGGGCCGCCCGCCGCCCGTGGGTCAACTGCGGAGAACCGGGAGTGAGCGGGGACACTTCCGTGACGTCGCCGCTATAGCGCAGCCCGGTCATTTCCACCGGGCTTTTGTCCTGGAAAAGACAGTTGGTCAGGGTCACCGGCGCGCTGGTAGACGCATTCTCAATGAGGGCAGTCGCGGCAAAGCCGTTGCCCAGGGCCAGACAGTTGGTCAAATGGATGCCGCCGGCAACAACAACGCCCGACGGGACATAGAGGATGTCGCCGGCAAAACCAGCCAGCAGGCAGTTGTTGAAATCCACTTGCGAGGCGCTGTTTACATAGATGGAGCCATATTCCATATCGCCGAACAGACAATAGTTGAAGACGACCGGAGAGCTGCCGGAGAGGACCTCCACCACCTTGCTGTAGACCCGGTTGCCAAGCCGGGCCTCCTGGATGGTGCAGCGCGAGAAGGTGGCCCCGCCGGCGCCGATGATGAGCAGCCGTGGGCCCGGACCAATGGCGCAGGCCTCGAAGGCGGGAGACCCGGCCGTGATATGGACCACGGCAAGATCGGTGTTGCTGGTATTGTTGTTGGCCGAACCATCAAAGGTCAGACCCTTCCAGACGGTCTGATGGGAAACGGTGAGGACCTCTTGCCCATCGCCGGCCTTGACGACCACCTGGGAGTTGTACCCCGACGCCGTGCTGCCGACCACGGTGACCCCGGCGCTCACCGAGTGGATGGCCTCGGAGTAGAGGCCCCCGGCCACCTCGACCACGTCGCCGCTGCCGGCAACATTGAGGCCCTCCTGGATGGAGCCGAAGGCCGTGCCCCAGGTCGTGCCGTTGCCAGAGGACCCCGCCTTCACATACCAGGTGGCCGCCTGGGCCGGAACGCCCTGAAGTACCGTCAAACCTGCAGTCAGGATAAAAAACAGTGTTGCCAATCCAACGCGGCCCAGGCCGTACGCAACCCTTCCTTGAATCATCCTGTCGTTATATAGAATTTAACAACCGGAGCAACACCCTTTTTCAGGCGTTGGCCAAAAAAAAGGGACCGGGGGTCAGACCGGTCCCGAGGAGGGAGCGAGGGAGCTGCCCCTTGGCGACGGGCAGGCGTTTCACTTTCTTATTTCGTTAATCGACCGATTGAGGTTTGAGCACCGCATCAGCCAGACGGGACAGGGCAAAGCAGACCACAACCACCATGGATACAAGAAGAAGTTTTTCTACGAACATGGGCGTTACCTCCGCTTGCCAGGTATTGAGCAACACGCGTGCCATCTCCTGCCCGCCTGCGCCCGGGCCGGGGCATAAAAAAAGCCCCGGGCGGATCGCCCGGGGCCTGTGCGGCCGCAGCCGGCGACGGGATTCAGGCGTCCTTGGGCGAACGGGGCAGGACCGCGTTTAAGACCACCCCGATCACGCCGGCCAGACCGATGCCTTCCAGGTGGATGCCGCCAAAGGAGAAGGCCATCTTGCCCATGCCAAAGACGATGATCAGCGCCACAATGGCCATGTTGCGCGGCTCCATGAGATCGGCCCCCTCGCGCACCAGGGAGTTGAGGCCGACCACCATGATTGCCCCGAATAAAAGCAGCATGATGCCGCCCATGACCGGGGTGGGGATGGTCTGCAACAGCGCCCCGAGCTTGCCCACGAAAGCCAGACAGACAGCGGTCACCGCCGCCCAGGTCATGAGCGCCGGGTTGTAAATCTTTATAAGCGACACCGCGCCGGTCACCTCGGCATAGGTGGTCAGCGGCGGGCCGCCCAGGCAGCCGGCCAGGAAGGTGGCCACGCCGTCGCCCATAAGCGAACGGTGCACGCCCGGATTTTCCAGATAATTGCGCCCCGTCACCTGGCCGATGGCGATGACCCCGCCAAAGTGCTCGATGATGGGGGCAATGGCCACCGGCACGATGACCAGGATGGCGTCGAGATTGAATTCGGGGCCGACAAAGGACGGCAGGGCAAACCACGGGGCAGCGGCCACGGCCGAAAAATCCACCATCCCCAGGAACAGGCTGGCTATATACCCGGCCCCGATGCCGCACAAAATCGGCACCAGCCGCAGCAGCCCCCGGCCCCGGATGGCCACCAGCACGGTGACGGCCAGGGAAAAAAGCGACACCCCCATGGCCATGGCTTGCGGATAGAGGACAGCCGCCCCGTCGCCGGTCTTGCCCATGGCCATGTAGACGCCGACCGGGGCGAGGATCAGACCGATGACCATGATGACCGGGCCGGTGACAATGGTGGGCAGCAGTTTGAGCAGGAACCCCACCCCGCGCCATTTGATCGCCAGCGCCGCCAGCATGTAGGCAAACCCCACGCAGGCCAGGGCCCCGAGCGTGGCCGGCACGCCATAGGTTTTGACGCAAAACATGATGGGCGCGATAAAGGCGAACGACGAGCCCAGAAAGATCGGGATGCGAAATTTGGTCAGCACCTGATAGATCAGCGTGCCAATACCGGCGCAAAACAGGGCCACATTGGGGTTAAGCCCGGTCAAAAGCGGCACCAGCACCAATGCGCCAAAGGCCACGAACAGCATTTGCGCGCCGACGGGAAAATCCCGCAACCGCAGTTTATAATCAGAGCCCGATTTTTCAGCCATCACACCCTCCGGTTATCTTTTGCCGGGGCCGCACTGCCGGGCCGGCGTCAAAGCGCAGCCGCCCTACTTCGTTCCGAAAATCTTGTCCCCGGCATCACCGAGGCCGGGCAGGATATAGCCGTTTTCATTGAGGCGCTCATCAATGGCCGCCGTGTAGACGGCCACGTCGGGATGCTCTTTTTCCAACCGGGCCAGCCCCTCCGGGGCGCAAACCAGGAAAAGGCCCATAATGCGCCGGCAGCCGGCTTCTTTGAGCAGCTTGACCGTGGCGATCAGGGTGCCGCCGGTGGCCAGCATGGGGTCGAGAATCATGGCGTGGCGCTTGTGGATCTTCTTGGCCAGTTTGACGTAGTAGCTGACCGGCTCCAGGGTCTCTTCGTTGCGGTACATGCCGACCACGCTGACCTTGGCCCCGGGGATCATGTCGAGCACGCCGTCCATCATGCCAAGCCCCGCCCGCAGGATAGGCACGACAGTGATCTTCTTGCCGACGATCTGATCCACCTCCACCGGGCCGGCCCAGCCATGGATCATTTTCTTCTCGGTGGGCAGGGATTTGGTGGCCTCGTAGGTGAGCAGCCGGCCGATTTCATTGGCCAGATCACGAAAATCCTTCGTGCTCAGGCCATTTTCGCGCAGCAGACCGAGCTTGTGGCGCACCAGGGGATGATCGACGACGGTGACGGGCATGGCTCTCTCCAGGTGTTTGCGGTGGGGCGGGGTTGCCGGACCGGGACGTGCGGGCAAAGGTAGCGCAAACGGCCGGTCCCGGCCATCGAAACAGACGCGGACGGGACGCGTCCGGGGCGAGTTGTGCCGGCTTGGACCGGCCGGGTCAAGAGGGATAAACGGGCAGAGGCAAAGACGGCAAACGGGGAGAGGACGCTGGTCCCCTCCCCGTTGTCTGCGGTGCGCCGGGCTGGATCAGTCGGCCTTGAGCGAGGCCACCAGACGATTCAGGTTCTCGGCCTGCTGCGCCAATTCCTCGACCGACCCGGCCGCCCTGGCCATGGACTGGGCGGTGTCGTCGGATATGCGGTTGATGTCTTCCACGGCCCGGTTGATCTCTTCGCTGGCGGCGGACTGCTGCTCGGAGGCCGTGGCGATGGAGCGCACCTGATCGGCGGAACTCTCCACGATGGACACGATCTCTTCCAGGACCGCGCCCGACTGGCCGGCCAGCTCCGTGGCCTGATCCACGGCCCGGACCGCGCCTTCGACGCCGTCGATGCTCGACTTGGCCCCGGCCTGGATGGCGTGCACGGCAGCGCCCACTTCCTTGGTGGCGGTCATGGTCTTTTCCGCCAGCTTGCGCACCTCGTCGGCCACCACCGCGAACCCGCGCCCGGCGTCGCCGGCCCGGGCGGCCTCAATGGCGGCGTTTAGGGCCAGCAGGTTGGTCTGGTCGGCGATGTCTGAAATAACGCCGATGATGTTGCCGATGCCGTCGGCCTGACGGCCCAGCGCGTCCATGTTGGTGCGCAACGTGGCCGCACGGTCCTGGACGGCGCCTATGGCCGCCACCACCTGACGCACCATGCCGGCCCCTTCCTTGGCCTTGTCCCGGGCGGTTCCGGCGCCGCTGGCGGCCTGGGAGGCGTTTCTGGCCACTTCAAGCACGGTGGCGTTCATTTCCTCCATGGCCGTGGCCGTTTCCCCGGCGTGCTGCCGCTGGATGTCGGCCCCTTCCTTGGATTGGTCTATCTGGGAAGCCAGCTCGCTTGAGGCGGCCGAGACGGCCTGGGCCACATCCTCAATATGGGCGGCTGCGTCGAGCCGGCCCTGGCGCTGGGCCTCGGCCGCCTGACCGCGGGCCACCTCGGCCTCGGCCACGGCCGCCCGGGCGCGTTCGGCCTCAGCTGCGGCTTCGCTGGTTTTGTCTTCGGCCTGAGCGATCATTTTCTTGAGGTTGTCGACCATGCGGGTGAGCGCCTTGGCCAACACACCGGTCTCATCCACCTGATTGATGGCCAGGGTTTGGGTGAAATCGCCCTCGGCCACTGCGCCGGCAAAGGCTGCGGCCTGACGCAGAGGGCGCACCAGACCGGCGGCGAAAATCCACAGCACGGCCAGGGCCACGACCGTGACCCCAAGGCCCACGCCGATCTGCCAGACGGTGCTCTCATGTCCCAAGGCCGCCATCTCGGCGTCGAGCTTCTTGCTTTCGGCCAGCACGACGTCCGGGTGCACCCGGATGAGAACGGCCCAGGGCCGGTCGGTGCGGCCGAGCTGAATCGGGACCAAGGCCCGGTAGTTGCCGGAGACGTCGCTGATGTCAATCACGGACCGGCCTTCCTTGACCGCCTTGGCCAGTTCTTCCCAATCCTTTGAGATCGTGCTTAAAGGCTGGCCCACGGTCTCGGGCTTCTCGCTGCTGGCCACGATCAGGCCGTCATGGCTGACGATGGCCACATCGCCCTGGCCGCCGTAGAGGCTGGTATCGACCTTCTTGGCCAGCTCCTGAAGAAAGTTGAGGCGCAGGTCGGTGCCGGCCACACCCAGGAATTTGCCGTCCTTTTTGACCGGCACGGACAGGGTGGTCAGCCATTCCTGGCGGCCCTGAACGATGTAGGGGAAGGGGTCGAGAACGCTTTCCTTGCCGGATTCCCGGGGCCAGAGATACCAGCCGCCCTTGCGCACGCCGTTGGGATGGCGGTCCTGGCTCTCAAATTCGACCAACGGCTGCTGGGCAATCTTGCCGGCTTGATCGCGGTTCCAGTAGGGGACAAAACGACCGGTCTCGTCGTGATCGCCCTTGGCTGCGCCGGCGAATTCCTTGTCCCGGCCGTCCAAGGCTCCGGGTTCCCAGGCCGAATAGGCGCCCAGATACTGCGGATTGTTTTTGAGAACTTCCACCAAAATGGTGTCGAGCACTTCGCGGGCCGGGTTTTTTACGCCGTCCTGCCCGGCCAGGCCGGCGAACTGCTCGCGCAGCACCTCAAAGGTCTTGGCCATGGTCCGGGCGGTGACGAGGTTGTCTTCCAGGGCGCTCTGGATGACGGCGGCCTGGGTGGCCGCCAGGGCGCCAAGATTGCGCTTGGCCTCGTCTTCCAGCAAGGTTCCGACCCGTTTTGACACAAAGGACTGGGTCTTGCCCGACGAATACAGGCCATAGCCGACCAGGGAGGCCGCAGTGGCCAGCAGGCAGACGCCGGCCAGCAAGATGATTTTAGCTTGTATGGATTTGAGTTGCATGCAATGTCTCCCTTGGCCTCCGCTCGGTTGAGATATGATCGTGCCACGGATTGCGGTACTCCGGACACCCGGAGAGTCACCTTTTGGTTCCCATTCGTGCGATTCGGCCAAGCCCTCTGATGGACGCAGGGGGCAGCCCCCGCCGCTACGACAAAGAGTCGGCACTGGACAGTCACAAATTAGCATCAAACCTGACACACTGCAACAGCTCGTTTCTCACTGTCATTCACCAACAGCAACCCCAACCAACCCCTGCAACCCGTCTGCCGCTTGACATTTATTTCAAAGCATACCTATTCTTTAACTAACAATATTATTACAACTATTCCCAAACACAACAGAACGACCGGCCCATAGCCACACCAGGATTTCACATGGCAGCCCATATCAAAAATGTCATGATCTGTTGCATGCTGGCACTGCTGCCCGGACTGACGGCCTGGCCAGACGTCAGCCACGCCGACGAATTCAACCTGCCGCTTTTCCTCCCGGCCATCACCGCCCCCCTGTCGCGCGACACCGACGGCGACGGGCTGCCCGACGTCTGGGAACGAAACGGCTACTTCGTCGGCAACACGTTCGTGGATCTGCCGGGCATGGGGGCCGACCCCCTGCACAAGGACCTGTTTGTCTGGATGGACTACATGATCCATCCGACCAAGGGGAGCCTCGGGCCGTCCCAGACTGTCATCGACAACATAAAGGCCGTGTTTGCCCATGCGCCCGTGACCAACCCCGACGGCACAACCGGCATCCGCATCCATCCCATCCTCAAAAACAGCGTCCTGTACGCCGAGACCCTTGGCGTGCAGAATAATTACACCCAGGTCTGGGTGGATTTCGAAACCCGCAAGAACCTCTCGTTTGACCCGGCCTATGCCAAATCTTTTCGATACATGATTTGGGCCAACTCCTACAACGAGGATTCCTCCAGCGGCCTGGCCCGCGATATCCCGGCCACGGACTTCCTGGTCAGCCTGGGCCTGTGGGGTCCGACCGGCGGAACAGACTGGGAAAAGCTCGGCACCTTCGTCCACGAGCTGGGCCATTGCCTGGGACTCACCCACGGCGGCTCGGACCACGAAAACTACAAGCCGAACTATTTAAGCGTAATGAATTATTCTTTCCAGACCATCGGCCTGTACCAGGACGGCCACTGGGGGGATGGGGGCTATCCGCTGCAGTTCGACTACCAGCGTCTGACCACGCCGACCCTCAACGAGGCCGCCCTCAATGAGAATCTCGGCCTGACCGGGGCGGACAGCGTGGCCGGCTACGGCACGTACTACTATTACAACAGCGGGGCGCAAGGGGCGCTGGCCGGCGATGCCGCCGCTCCCATCGACTGGAACCATAACGGCTCCATAGAGGCCAATGTCGCGGCCGACATTAACGGCGACGGGTCCATAACGGCCCTCGTGGCCCAGAACAACTGGGCCAATATCAACTACAACGCCGGCGGGCTGCTCGGCCCCAGGGCCACCCGTGCGGCCAGAGCCGCCGCCGACAGCCGGCCCATGCCCGACGAACTGCGCCGGGAACTGGACCTTGAAACCAGCCGCCGGCTGTCCCAATCCCGTACCCAGGCGGCCGCCCCGTAGCGGTCTGTCCGAATGGGCCGCCGAGCGGGCATCGCCTGGGCCGCATGACTTTGCCGGCCCGGGCTGCTATCAGGCCTTGCCCGCAGCCCCACATTCCACCAAGCGAGACGCCATGGATCCCTGGTTCGAGAGCCACTTTGTGCACGCCGCCCGCATTGTTTGCGGCTTTTTGGCTGAATGCGCCCCCCTGGCCGGAGCCCGCATCCTCGATTTCGGTTGCGGCGACGGCATCACCGCCGCCGGCGTGGCCGCCCTGGGAGCCGGGCTGGTCGTCGGCGCGGACATCCATCCGTCGTTTCTCCACCTGCCGCAACTGGCCGCCGCCAATACCGGCAGCCCGGCCCTGCCGGCGAATCTCGCCTTTGCCCAGGTGGGGCCGGATTGCCGGCTGCCCTTTGCCGAAGGAACCTTTGACGCGGCCTACAGTTGGTCGGTGTTCGAGCATCTGCCCGATGTGCCGGCCGCCCTGGCCGCCCTGCGTCTGGCCTTAAAACCCGGCGGGCACTGCCTCATCCAGATCGATCCGCTCTATCTCTCGCCCTTTGGCTCCCATCTGCGCCGCCTGGTGGACATTCCCTGGGGCCATCTGCTCATGAGCACGGCCGCCTTTGTCAAACAGGCCGGCAGCGCCGAAGACGATGCCGACAATACGGAAAAAGGGGACCTGCTCTACAGTCAAAACGACTTCGCCGCCTACCGGAAGCATCTGATCGAACAGTTCCTGGATCTCAACCGCCTCACCGTGCGCCAACTGCTCCACGCCGTCCAGACCTCGGGCCTGACCTTGCTGCGGGCCGTACCAGTGCGCGTCTCCGGCGAGTTCATCCCGCCGCAGTCGCTTTTGTGCGCCTATTCCCCGGACGATCTGCTGACCAGCACCGTGTACCTTCTGCTGCGCCGCTAGCCGGCCGCCTGTACGGCCGCCCTGCGCCGCGCCCGGGAACCGGTGCGCATTGCATTTTTGAAATATGGCGCTGTTTGCCGGCCGCCTTGCCGCCTGCGGCACAGGGCAATGCGCCGCACCCCGCAGCGATGCGCTGTCCGGACGCGGCCGCCAAGCGCCCTTGTGCACCCTGCCCGCCGCCGCCCGTGAGTCGGCAAACCGGCCGAAAGCGCCTGGGACAGCCCTTGGCAGGGGTTTTATGCCAACGCTTCTCTTGCACTCCCCTGCGTAGCGTTATATTCCACGAAAAAATGTTCCGTTCGAGGAGGGATCCCATGAAAAAGTTCATCGTTTTCGCCGCCGCCCTGACCCTGGCCCTGTCCGCTGTCCCGGCCTTTGCCAAAGGCAAAGCCAAGAAGGCCGCCCCCAAAAAGACCTGGCAGTGCACGGTCGGCGCCAACACGGTCATGACCGGCTCTGTGGACGAGTGCATGAAGCTCGGCGGCATGGTCGCCAACTACCCCGGCCCGGACAAGGCCGCCCCGATGAAGGGCAAGGCCAAAAAAGCCAAAAAGTAGTTTCCGTTTTTCGAGGGGAGAACGCCGCCGCCCGGCCTGACCGGACGGCGGCGTTTTTTCGTGGGGCCGTCAGGCCAGCGTGCGGAGCCGTCAGGACAGGGTACTTATGAGCAGCATGATGTTGAGGCCGATGACCACCAGGGCCACCACCGCCAGAACCGCCGTGGTAAAGGGCTTGTTGACATAGGGTCCCATGACGGCCCGGCGCGAGGTCAGGCACAGTTGCATGACGATCGTGATGGGCAGTTGGATGGACAGGACGATCTGGGACCAGATCAGCCCTTTGAGCGGATCGCCCACGAAAAGCACGGCCGCCGCCCCGCCGACCAGGGTGATGACCACACCCATGCGGGAATGGCTGTCGCGGATGTCGTAGGGCTCGCTGAAGATGCCGGCAAAGATGCTGCCGCCGGCCATGCCCGCCGTCACGCTGGAAGCCAGCCCGGCCAAGAGCAGGCTGACGGCGAAAACCAGGCCCGCCGCCGAGCCGAGCAAGGGGTCAAGCAGGGACCGGGCCTGCTCCAGTTCCGACACCGGCAGGCCGTGGCTGAAAAAGGCCGCCGCGGCCAGCAGGATCATGGAGCTGTTGATGCAAAACCCGACCGTCATGGAAAACAGCGTATCCAGATATTCGTACTTGAGTTGGCGTCGGATCATGGCCGGCTCGTCCAGGTTCCACTGCCGGCTCTGGATGACCTCGGAATGCAAAAACAGGTTGTGCGGCATGACTACCGCCCCAAGGACGCTCATGACCACCGGCAGCGACCCTTCGGGCAGCTGCGGGCGCACCCAGCCCACGACCGCCGCCCCCCAGTCGATATGCACCAACGACAGTTCAAAGACGAAGGACATCCCGATCAGCGACACGAAGCCGATGATGTAGCGTTCCAGGTGGCGGTAGGATTTGGAAAAAAGCATCCACAGCACCACAGCCAGCACCATGAGCGTCCCAACGCCAAGGGGCAGCCCAAAGAGCATCCGCAAGGCAATGGCCCCGCCCAACAGCTCGGCCAGGGAGGTTGACACCGAGGCCCCGACAGCCGTGGCCAGGGCCGTTACCGCCACCCCCCGGGGCAAATGGCGCATGGCCGCCTCGGACAGGCAAAGCCCGGTGGCAATGCCGAGATGGGCCGCATTGTGCTGCAACACGATGAGCATCACCGTGGACAGCGTCACCATCCACAAGAGCGCATAGCCGTAGTCCGCGCCGGCCGCCACGTTGGAGGCCCAGTTGCCCGGATCGATAAATCCCACGGTCACAAGCAGTCCCGGCCCGATATATTTAAAAATCTCCAGGGCCGTCAGTCGGGGCCGGACCCGGTCGCGAAACCGGACCATATCCCCCACCGCCTGCCACATCCGATGCAATGCCTGCATGATCGCCTCCTCAAACTTCCCGCCAACCTGTCAGACACCCCCGCCCGGGGCAAGACCTTCCGGAACGTCTTGACGTCAATAGTTGCCATGTATATTTTCCGCACGACAACTTTTCCGCTCGTCCCAGGATGCCCCTTTATGGATGCCAGCACGTTTTACGACATCGACCGCGCCATCGGCTACACCGTGGGCCACGCCGCCGCCAGGATCAAAATGGCCCTTCGCCGGGCCTTTGCCGCCGCCGGCCACGACGTCACCCCGGAGCAGTGGATCGTGCTCTACCGTCTGTGTGAAACCACCGGCATGACCCAGGTGGGCCTGGGCGAACGCACGGTCAAGGACAAGACCTCCATCACCCGCATCCTCGACCGCCTGGAAACGCGAGGCCTCATATCCCGGCGACGCGACGCCCGCGACCGTCGCAGCCAGCGCCTGTTCCCGACGCCCGAAGGCGAAGACGTGGTCCGCGCCCTGGCTCCGGTGGTGCGAAATTTCGCCGCCATCGCCTATGCTGATCTCACCGACGAGGAGGCGACGATCCTGCGCCGCATTCTTGCGCGCATCGAAGCCCGTCTCGACGCCATGCCCGAACCCAAGGACGAACCATGAAACCGCTTTTCCGCCCCAAGCATAAACCCGAAGGCCAGCCGATCAACCGCAAAAAGCGGCTCATGATCATCGCGGCCGCCGCCATCGCCGTCCTGGTCCTTGGCTATGCCATCTACCTGCGGGGCAAGGTCACCACCGACGACGCCTTTGTGGATGGCCGCATCCACCCCATCACCCCCCGGGTGGCCGGCTACGTCAACGAGGCCCCGGTGGAAGACAACCAGCTCGTGGCCGCCGGCGACGTCCTGGCCGTGCTGGACCCCACCGATTTCGAAGTGGCCCTGGCCCAGGCCCGGGCCGATCTGGCCTCGGCCGAAAGCCAGTTCTCGGCCCAGGAACTCGGCGTCCCCCTGCAACGCTCCCAGACCTCGTCCAAGGTGACCTCGGCCAACGCCCAGCTCGAAAGCGAGCAGCGAAGCCTGGAGCAGGCCACCAAGGAACGCGACGCCGCCATCCAGGACGCCGCCCAGATCGAGGCCCAGCTCGACCAGGACAAGCTCGACTGGGGGCGCATCAGCGTCCTTCGCCACAAGGACGCCGTGTCCCAGTCCGACCTCGACACCATCGAAAACAAACGCCGGGCCCACGAGGCCCAGCTGCGGGCGGCCCGGGCCAAGGCCGAAGGGGCCGGACGCCGCCTGGAGTCGATCCTGGCCGACATCAAACGTCTGCGCTCGGAAATCGTTCTGGCCCAGACCGGCGAGGAGCAGGCCGTCATCCAGTCCAAGGAAGCCTCGGCCCAAAAGGCCCGGGTGGAACTGGCCCGGCAAAAGGTCAAGCAGGCCGAACTCAACCTGTCTTACACCCGCATCGTCTCCCCCGTGGCCGGGCATGTGACCAAAAAACAGATCGAATCCGGCCGGCTGGTGGCGGCCGGGCAGGCCCTTATGACCGTCGTCCCCCTGGAAACCAAGGACCTGTGGGTCACGGCCAATTTCAAGGAAACCCAGCTCAAAGACGTGCGCCCGGGGCAGAAGGTCGAAATCGACGTGGACACCTACCCCGGCCATCCCATTACCGGCATCGTGGAGTCCATCATGGCCGGCACCGGCTCGGTCTTCTCGCTGTTCCCCTCGGAAAACGCCTCAGGCAACTACGTGAAGATTGTCCAGCGTATTCCGGTCAAAATCGTTTTCGACAAGGATAACGAGGCGCTGCCGCCGCTTCGTCTGGGCATGAGCGTGGTGCCCACCATCCACACCAACTGATGCGATGGCTGACTCCGCCCCCAATAAATGGCTCATCACCCTGGCGGTGATGATCCCGACGCTGATCGAAATTCTCGACACGTCCATTGCCAACGTGGCCCTCGGGCATATCCAGGGCAGCCTGTCGGCCGGCCAGGACGAGGTCACCTGGGTGCTCACCTCGTACCTGGTCTCCAACGCCATCGTCATCCCGATCAGCGGCTTTCTGTCCAAGGTGCTTGGCCGGCGCAATTATCTGATAGCCTCGGTCGTGATCTTCACCATTGCCAGCATGCTGTGCGGGCTGGCCACAAGCCTTGGCATGCTGGTCTTTTTCCGCATCATCCAGGGCCTTGGCGGCGGCGGGCTGCAACCCATGTCCCAGGCGATCCTGCTCGAAGCCTATCCGCCCCGGGAACGCGGCCTGGCCATGGCCATCTTTGCCATGGGCGCGGTGCTCGGCCCCATCCTCGGCCCGCTCCTTGGCGGCTACATCACCGACAACTATTCCTGGCGCTGGATTTTCAACATCAACGTGCCCGTCGGCATCCTGGCCGTGGCCATGATCTGGCTCTACATCAAGGACCCGGACTATCTGGAGCGGCGCAAGGCCGGGGAATCCGTGGACTACATCGGCCTGGCCCTTTTGACCGTGGGTCTTGGCTGCCTGCAGATCGTGCTCGACAAGGGCCAGCAGGACGACTGGTTCAGTTCGGACTTCATCTTCAGCCTGTCCATTGTGGCCGGCCTCGCCCTGACCGCCTTTCTCATCTGGGAACTGGTCTGCAAACACCCGGTGGTCGATCTCAGAGTGTTCAAGGACCGCAGTTTCGCCACTGGCAACGTGGTCATGTTTTTCGGCTATTTCGCCTTTTTCGGGGCCATTGTGCTGCTCCCGCTCTACCTGCAAAATCTCATGGGCTACTCGGCCTTTCTCGCGGGCGTGGTCCTTGGCCCGGGCGGGCTCATCATGCTGGCCGTGCTGCCCATCGTCGGCAAGATGACCACCAAGATCGACGCCCGCTTCATCTTGTGGGTGGGCCTTTTAATCAGCGGCTATTCGCTGTTTAACATGTCCGGCTTTTCGCTCGACATCGACATCGGCACGGCCATTGCCGCCCGCAACATCCAGGCTGTGGGCATCGCCTTTTTCTTCGTGCCCCTGTCGTATCTGACCATGGCCTACCTCCCGCGCCAAGCCATGAACAACGCCTCGGCGATCTTTAATCTTCTGCGAAACCTGGGTGGCTCCTTTGGCGTGGCCTTTGTCACCACCCTGCTCGCCCGGCGCGCCCAGTTCCACCAATTGCGCCTGACGGAAAATCTCACGCCCTTTGACCTCAACTACCAGACGGCCCAGGATCGCCTGGCCGCCTACCTCGCCCCCAAGCTGCTCGGCATCCACGACGCCGCCCAGACCGCCGGCGCGACCCTCTACCGGCTCATGCTCAGACAGGCCAACGCCATGGCCTTTTGCGACGTGTTCTATGCCCAGGGCCTCATGTTCCTGGGGCTGGCCGTCATGATGTGGATCATGAAAAAACCGCCCATGGGCTCCAAAATGCCCGAGGGGATGCACTGACAAACGCCGGCATTTCGACGATCCGACGTTGCCTCAAGGCCGCCTGCGGGCGGCCTTTTTCATGTCCCTTGTCCCGGCCGGCCGGCCCGGCCGGGACATCTTTTCCCAAAGCCCGTTTCCGGTCCGGGTCATTAATTCCCCGATTCGGACGGGGGTGTTTCTTTTTTACCCATACGCCAAAGGCCCCGCCCCCGCGCTCATTACAGCTGTGTAAACCATCCCCGGAAGCCAACGCCGGGCTGATTTGGCCATCTCGACCGGAACGGCCTGCCTCCATCCCCCCGGAAACAGTCCCGATCCTGGCTGGCACGGGAATTGATAGCGTTTTCCCGGACCGCCGCCTTCAGACGGACCCCGAGCAACCAAGCAAGCGAGGTACGGCATGGGCAGCTGGCAGTGCAAAATCGACATCAACCGAGTCTTTATCCTGCAACCAACCCGGCCGACGACCTATTTCGGCATCGGCGCCCTGGCCAGGATCGACGACATCCTGGCCGGCCTGGCCCAGTCCGGCTGCGACGCCGTCCTGGTCGTCACCGATCCCATTGCCTATAAGGCCAGCACCGCCTGGGACACCGTGCGCCCGGCCCTCAACGCCCACGTCACCTGGGACCATTACGACGGCGTGCGCCCCAATCCGACGTTCGCCAATTGCGAGGCCGCCGCCAAGGCCGGCCGCCTCATAAACGCCAAGGCCGTGTTGGCCATTGGCGGCGGCAGCGCCCTAGACACCGCCAAAACCGCAGCCGTGCTACTGGCCCACCCCGGCAAAAAAGCCGCGGATTTCTTCGAAAAAAACGCCGCCATCACCGCAGCGCTCCCCATCATCGCCATCAACACCACCCACGGCTCCGGCTCGGAATGCAACGCCTTCGCCACGGCCCAGTCCGACGGCGAAGACAAACCGGTCATCCACTCGCCCCACCTCTACCCGGCCTTCACCATCGAAGACCCGAGACTCACCGTCTCCCTGCCGGCCAAACACACCGTGGCCACGGCCGTCGACGCCCTGACCCACGCCCTGGAGACCGCCACCGCCACCACGGCCTCGCCCTATTCCATCTGCCTGGCCAAAGACGCCATCCGCACCATTGCCGCCTTCCTGCCCACAGCCATCCGACAACCCGGCAACCTCACCGCCCGCTATTGGCTCATGTACGCCTCGGCCATTGCCGGCATCAGCTTCGACCTCGGCAGCCTGCACATCACCCACGCCCTGGAACACACCATGAGCACGCTCAATGCCGACGTCACCCACGGCGACGGCCTGGGCATCCTCCTGCCGGCCGTGTTGCGCGAAATCTACCCGGCCACCCCGGAAATCCTGGCCGACCTGCTCCACCCCCTGGCCCCGGACCTGACCGGCAACCCGGGCGAGACCGATACCGCTGTCGAACGTCTCAAACAGTGGTTCGCCAGCATCGGCCAGCCGGCCAGCATGTCCGCCTACTTCACCGGGGCCGACGTGCCGGCGCTCACCCGCCTGGCCGTCAAATCGCCCCTGTCCAAGCAACTCCTGCCTCAGGCCCCCATCCGGGTGGACGGCTCGGTGGTGGAGCGGATCTTTCAGAATTCGTTGTAAGCGGCAGGGACAGCGGAAGACTGAAGCGATTCCATCCCGAGACAAGGGAATTGATGGCCCCAGGCCACAGCCAGAACGGCGCTGTCCCGCAAGACCCGCCGGGGTGCGCCTCTGGACCTGTCAGGGAGAATGCCCTCGCCTCGTCCCGTCCTGCCCCTGGATGGGAGGCATGGCGCGGACGCAGGACGGGGCGGCTGGGGATGCGGGAGGAAATGAAGACTGCGGGACGTCGGCACGCTCGGCCGCCTTGCCGTCTGGATGGTTGGCGCGGCCCCCGCGCCGCCTACCCTTTCACGTACACGCACACCTTGTTTCGCCCGGAGGATTTGGCGATATACAGGGCCTTGTCGGCGGCGTCGACGAGGTGGGCGATGTCGGCGGTGGGACAGTCGGCGAGCAGTTCGGCCACGCCGATGCTGACGTTGATCTTGATGCCGGCCGCCAGGATCTGTCCGTCCGGGTCGCGGATGACGAAGTTGTAGCGTTCGATTTTGCGGCGAATGATGTCGGCCAGCTCTTCGGCTTCCTGTTTGGAGACATCAAGCAGGGTGACGGCGAATTCTTCGCCGCCGTAGCGGGCGGGGAAAATATCGCGGTCCTCAAGCTGCTTCATTTCCTCGGCAAAGCCTTTGAGGATGGCGCCGACAACGACCAGGGCCTGATCGCCGATGCGGTGGCCGTGTTCGTCGTTGAAGCGTTTGAAGTGGTCGATATCGAGCATGAAAAGCGACAGGGGCCGGCGTTCCAGGGTGGACAGGGCCACGGTGCGGCTCATGTGTTCGTCAAACGCCCGACGATTGGAAATGGCGGTCAGGGCGTCGGTGAGGGTGAGCGCCACCATCTTCTCGGCGTCTTCCTCGATCATGGCCACCATGTCTTTGAACCCGCGACGGATGGTGCCAAGCATCCGTTCGACGTCGCCGCCGGATTCCACGGCATCAACGGCAACGCTTTCGAGTTTCTGCACGCCGCCTTTGTGCCGAAACAGCGTGTCCTGGAACTCCTGGACCAGGGCGGCGGTCTCGGCCAGGGTGCGGGTCAGGGCGCGGTTCCAGGGCGCGCTTAAAATGCGTTCGTTGGCCTTGATGACTTCACGAAATTTCTCTTCGGTGAAGTCCCTGGCCCGCAGCACTTCCATGCCCAGGGCCTGGAACTGTTCCTTCTGCTCGTTGTCCAGAAAATCATAGTTCTTGATGCTGCGCATATACAGGATCAACCCGCGCCATTTGGAGTCCTTGGGGACGCCGACCCGGTCGAGCATGGCGCAGACCGATTCGGCACAGACATCGTGCGGACACGGCTTTCTGGCGGATTCCGGGACCTTGTTCATGGGCGGGGTTCACCTCGTGTTGCAACGCAGAGAAGGGCACGCGGGATAGTATACATGCATTTTCGTCCTACCGGAAGGGGCGGGCGGCGGATTGTGCCGGCTTGCCCGTGGGGGGGCGGCATGGTAGGTGTCCGGCCATCGCCCTGAGGCGATTTGGAGGCGCAATGAACTTGGTTGTGACGCAGCAAGGCCGGCTGACCCTGGTGTCCGGCCTGCCCAAAATGTTCGATTATACAGTCTGTCCGGATTTTCAGCGGGAGCTGGCCGCCCATTTGGAAGCCACGCCCGCCGTGTTGGCCTTTGATCTGTCCGGGGTGGATTTCATGGATTCCAGCGCCATTGGCAGCCTCATTACGGTGCGAAACCGGCTGTTGGCCGGCGGCGGGACCGTGGCCCTGTGTTCCATGGGCGAGGGCGTGGCCAAGGTGCTGCGCATTGCCGATCTGGGCAAGGTGTTTGCCCTGTATCCCGATACGGCATCGGCCCTGGCCGCCTGTCAGGCCTGATCCTTCCCTCCCGGCCGTTTCCAGCATGTTGATCCGCTACACCCCTGGCGCAACCGGCCCGGCCGCGCAGTTGCGTCGGGCGGTCCGGGCCGTGCTCTATCTGCCGACCGCCTGCCGCATGGCGGCCGATTCCTGCTATCCCTGGCTCAATGCCGGCGCGGTCCGCTTCCTCAATCGCCGCCTCACCCGCCGTATGATCGGGTTTGAGTGGGGCGGCGGCCGCAGCACGGTCTTTATCGCCCGGCGGGTGCTCACCCTGGTCACGGTCGAGCACAACGCCAAATGGCGGCGAAAGACGGCGGCCCTGCTGGCCCGGCACTGCATCGGCAATGTCCAAAGCCGCTTCCTGCCGCCCGGGGATGCGCCCGGACACCCCCAGGCCCGGCCGGCCATCTGGCAGCGCCTGGGCCATGTCCATCGACGGCCGGAGTTTGCCGCCTACAGCGACGCCATCCTGGATTTCCCCGAAGACAGCCTGGATTTCGTCATCATCGACGGCCGGGCCAGGGTCGAATGCGCGCTCAATGCCATAAGCCGGGTGCGGCCGGGCGGGTTCCTGGTGCTGGACAACAGCGAATGGGAAAAATACGCCCCGATCTTTGCCATAACCGCCGGCTGGACGCGCCAGGACTTTGAAAACGGCGTGTGGCGCACCAGTATTTTATGCCGGCCTGTCGCGGCCGGCGGGTGACAGGAGCGCCGCCAAGGCTTATATGCCGGCTATGACAGTCCCCAACGAGCAGCTCACCCTGCGCTTTGCCCGGTCCATGTCCGAAATCGACGGCCCAGCCTGGAACGCCCTGGCCGAGCCCCTGGATACCCCTTTTTTCGAATGGGAATGGCTGAAACTCTTAGAGGATTCCGGCAGCGCCGCCCCGGCCCGGGGCTGGTATCCCAACCACCTCATCGCCAGCTCCGGCGGCCGGCTCATCGGCGCGCTGCCCATGTACCTCAAGTGGCATTCCGACGGCGAATTCGTCTTCGACCAGCTCTGGGCCGAGGCCGCAGTGCGCCTGGGCCTGCCCTACTATCCGCGTCTGGTCGGGGCCACGCCGTTTACGCCGGCCACGGGCATGCGCTTTCTCATGGCCCCCGACGTCAACCAGATGCGCCTGTCGCGGCGGCTGTTTGAGACCATGGAGCAGTACTGCCAGGGCAACGGCATCCAGGGCGCGGCGCTCCTTTTTACCGAACCGGAGTTTGCCGCCTCGGCCGAGGACTACGGGTTCTCCACCTGGCGGCACCAGGGCTATATGTGGCGCAACCGGGGCTTTGCCGATTTCGAGGCGTTCCTGGGAACGCTCAACGCCAACCGGCGAAAGGCCATCCACCGTGAACGCAAAGCCCTGGCCGATGCCGGCGTGACCGTCGAGATCGTGGCCGGCTCCGACATCCCGGACTCGTTTTTCCCGCTCATGCAGCGCCTCTACGAACGGACCAACACCAAGTTCGGCCCCTGGGGCTGCCGCTACCTCACCGACGAATTCTTCGAGGGCATGGCCGGCGCGTTCCGCCACCGGCTGGCCTTTGCCGCCGCCTACCGGCCCCGCCGGCGCGATCCCATCGCCCTGGCCATGCTGGCCGGCAAGAACGACATCCTCTACGGCCGCTACTGGGGCGCCTTCGAGGACGTGCCGTTTCTCCACTTCGAGCTGTGCTACTACGCCCCCATCGCCTACGCCATCGCAAACGGCATCACCCGCTACGATCCCGGCATGGGCGGCGCACACAAGGCCCGGCGGGGATTCGTGTCCGTTTCAAGCTACAGCGCCCACCGCTTCTTCGACCCGCGCATGGACATGATCTTTCGCACCCACATCGACCGGGTCAACCAACTCGAAAAGAACTATATCAATGAATTAAATGATTTGCTGCCGGCGCGACGGGGGTAGTGAGTGGATCACAGGCAGCACGAATACGCCGCAAGACAGGCAACCATGGCCAAGACAGGTGAGCGGAACGGTTAGCCAGGGAAAAGCCATGTGCCGGGCTATCGACCAAGGGACGCCACGAAAAGAGCAAAGAGCCTGAATAATCCGCAGCATATTACCAAAAATCCCACCGCCATGAATTCTTGCAAGGCAATTGCCGCCGCAGCCCGCAACAAGCCGAGACGCTTTCCGCCACCCAGCCGCACGAACCAAGCACAAAGGAGAGTCTGAACAACGAACAGCAACATCAAAGCATAAACAGCTATGTCGAGAAACTTCCATTCTCTTGTTATTATACTAATAAATTTATTTAAAATCACACAGACAATAATTACATCTGGCCAAAAGCAACACACAAGATATAACAATCTCGCTGCGAATGGAAATAAGACAGATGCCAGACACACAACTTTAAGTACATCATAAAAATCGTGCTTCCCTTTGGTCACAAACCAAAGCGCCCCCTGCAGCAACAGCACGCCAGGAACAAAATACAGACAACTGAGCACTATCCAGAGAAACATCGTTCGTTTCCGTATCCTTTGCGATAACGGCTCAGACCAATACGCATCACTGCTTCAGCCACACGAAAAGCGCCTCTTCAAAGGATGCCCTAGTCGTTTGCAAGGCCAAGCACTGTAATGCGCTCAGCTTATAGTTTGTTGTATAATTTTTCTTACTTCAAGAATAATATTTCGTCATCCTCCAGGCCAAGTCGACACCACGCCAGATCCCGCAGGCCTCCGTTTGACGACACGGCACGAGTGGGGACAACGCTTTGCCTCTGCGGGCGGGGCCGCATCCCACCTCCCAACCGCAGCAACGATACAGGGCCAGCCCCCGGGATACCCTCCCGCAGACCGGCCCAAAATATCATGTAACCAACCCCTCGTGCCTTGACGCCTGTCGTCCACTGCACTACCTTGAGCCATGTTCCCGCCGCCGATCACGGTCGTCGAAACGGCGACATTTAAAAACGACGCCGACAGCCTGCTCGGCGAAGAGGAACGGCTCGAACTCATCACCTCGCTGGCGCGCAATCCCGAAGCCGGCAAGGTGATGCCCGGCACGGGAGGCGTGCGCAAGCTGCGTTTTGCCAGGGCGCATGAAGGGAAAAGCGGCGGCTACCGGGTCATCTACTATTTCTATAACGAAGATATGCCCCTGTTTGCCCTCATGCTCTATCCGAAAAACGCAAAATGCTCCCTCACCCAGGGAGAACGCAACGCGCTTAAGCAACTGGCCCGGGAACTGATCGACTCCTACAATCCGAGGTGACCGTCATGACCGCCATGGGTGAAAAACTGCTGCAAAGCATGCGCGAGGCCGTGGCCTACGCCAAGGGCGAGGCAGGAACCGAGGACTACCGGGTCCACGCCGTATCGGTGGACGTCCGCGAGATCCGCAAAAAGCTCAAGATGACGCAAAAGCACTTTGCCCAGGAGTTCGGCTTTTCTCTGGACACCCTGCGTCACTGGGAACAGAAACGCCGTACGCCGGAGGGTCCGGCCAGGGCCTATCTGCTCGTCATTTCCCAAAATCCCGACGCGGTGCGAACAGCCCTGCAAAGCGCCGCGCAAACGCCTCCCCCGACGACTTCCCCAAAGGGAGTCCCCGCCGCAAGCGCCTAGAAACGCCCCGTTCCCTGCCCAGACCAAACACAACGGGCCGACGCCCGGGAGACTCTCCCGGACGCCGGCCCGAAACGATTGCCGTCAGACGGCCGGGCTAACTCTGTCTTAACAGCAGCCGCTTGCCGTAGACGTCGCGCTCATCCTCGTTTTTTTTTCCAGGCCGCACAAAGCGCAGGGCGTGGGCGGTGCAGCCGGTCACGCAGGACGGGTCCAGGCCGTCGTCGAGGCGCTCGCGGCAATAGTCGCACTTGACCACCTTGCCGGTGGCTTCGTTCCACTGGGGAATGCGCCAGGGACAGGCCTGGATGCAGGCCTTGCAGCCCACGCACAGCTCTTCCTTGACGTAGACGATGCCGTCTTCCTCGCGCCGGAACATCGCGCCGGTCGGGCAGGCCGGGACGCACCACGGCCGCTCGCAGTGAAAGCACGACATGTAGAGGTTCAACAGGCGCGGTTTGCCCTTGACCATGTCCGGGCCGATGGAAACCAGCTTGCCGGGCTTGGCCGAGGGCGGCACGGCGTTTTTGACCTGGCAATGCACTTCGCAGGCGTGGCAGCTGATGCAGCGCTTCTTGTCCAGTTGGATCATGTACTTGCTCATGCGTGTTCCTCCAAGGGGGCAGCCGGCGACGAGGCCGGGACGTTGGCCGCCTGCCGCGCCAGCCGGGCCAGCAGGTCGAGGCGGAAGTCCGCGCGCGAAGCGCCGACGAAATAGGCGTGGCCGGAAAAGCGCAGCGAATCCACGGGACAGGCCTTGACGCACTGGCCGCACAGGCTGCACAGGGAATAGTCGTAATAAAACGCGCCCGGGACCTTGCACCCCTTCTGGGGAGCCGGGGCCATGACCGCGGCCCGGGCAATCAGCTCGCCGGCCATCTCCACCCCTTCCATGTTCTCGTGCCCGTCGACGCTGCCGCTGCCAACAGCGCAGCCCACGCCCAGGCATTGGGACGGACAGGCCCGAACACAGGCCCCGCAGGCGATGCAACGCGGCAGGGCCGGATTGTCCTCGCGGCCAATCAGTTCCACATGGCCCCGATAGGTGTCGAGATTGCCCACTTCCTGGCGGGGATAGATGACCGTCACGGCCGGCCGGGTAAAGGCCTTGCCCGTGATGCCCAGACCGACGAACAGGCTTTTAAGCCCGGTCGCCGCTTCGCTGATCAGATCGGCTAGAGACACGCTTGACCTCCCGGGGACTTCGCCCCTTGGACCAAAGCCATGGTTTCCCCCAGTCTAAACGGGTTTTTAGCGGCCTTGTCAACGGATGGGGCACAAGTTCCCGGCTTCACAATCATCTTGGTCTCAGGGCGTGATTCTTTAGAATGCACGTTCCTCATTTCACAACACTTTTTCCTTGCCACGAATCACGATTTCCTGCTAGTGCGTGAAGACTCAAAACTCTCCGGCACACGCAACGCCGCCTCAATCGGAGCAACTCATGAATCGAAAAAACGTCTACAGCGTCTGCGGCATGTGCACCGTACGGTGCCCGATGATGGTCACGGTCGAGGGCAACAAGGTGGTGTACCTGCAGGGCAACCCCCATGCCGCCGGCATCAAGGGGGCGCTTTGCGCCCGCGGCGCGGCTGGCGGGGCGCTTATCGCCGATGACGAGCGGCCCCAGTTTCCCATGATCCGTGCCGGGGCGCGCGGCGAAGGCAAATGGCGCAAGGCGTCCTGGGAAGAAGCCCTGGCCTACGTTGCCGGCGAACTCTCCCGTATCCGCGAGGCCCACGGCGCACGCTCCATCCTGCTCTCCGACCGGGGCGGCCCGTTCCGCGACATGCACCGGGCCTTTCTAAAAGGCCTTGGCAGCCCCAACTACTGCAACCACGATTCGGCCTGCGCCAGAAACGTCCAGCACGCCGCCCTGTCCCTGTTCGGCTTCGGCCGCAAGGACGTGGCCTACGACTACAAGAACAGCAAGCATGTCGTCTTGCAGACCAGAAACATCTTCGAAGCCATCAACGTCAAAGAGGTCAACGATCTCCTGGACGCCAAAGACGCCGGCTGCAAGATCACCTGCATCGACGTGCGTTCCACCGTGACCGCCGCCAAAGCCGACACCTTTCTCATGGTGCGCCCGGGCACGGACTATGCGTTAAACCTGGCCGTCATCCACGAACTGCTCACCCGCGATCTCTACGACAAGGACTTCGCTGCCGCCTGGATCAATGATCTCGACGCCTTGCGGGCCTTTGTCGCGCCGTATGACGCCGACTTCGCCGCGGCCGAGACCGGCCTGCCAGCCCGGCGCATCCGCGAGCTGGCCGACCAGCTGGCCGCCGCCGCGCCGGCCGTCATCTGGCATCCCGGCTGGATGACCGCCCGCTACGGCGATTCCTTCAACGTCTGCCGCACCGCCTACATCATAAACGCCCTGCTCGGCTCCATCGGGGCCAAGGGCGGCCTGCCCCAGATGAACAAGCCGGCCCATGTCGGCCGAAAGGGTCTCAAGCAGCTTGTGGATCTCTTCCCCAAGCCCGAAGACAAGCGGGTGGACGGCGTGGGCTGGATGGAAGGCCGCAGCCACTTCGAAGCCGGTCCGGGACTGGTCAATCTGGCCATCGAAGCCATCGCCACCGGCCAGCCCTATCCCATCAAGGCCTATATCGTGCACCGCCACGATCCGCTCATGTCCTTTCCGGACACGGCCGACGTCAAAAAGAAGCTTGATAACCTGGAGCTGCTCGTCTCGGTCACCTTCTCCTGGTCGGACACGGCCTGGTATTCCGACGTGGTGCTGCCCATGTCGCCCTACCTCGAACGCGAATCCATGATCGCCTCCAAGGCCGGGGCCGCGCCGCAGTTTTTCGTGCGAAAGCGCGCCCTGGCTCCCCGCTTCGACACCCGGGCCGACTGGGAGATCTACCGCGATCTGGCCCGGCACATGGGCTTAAAAGAGCTTGATTTCGACTCCATCGAGGCCATCTGGGACTTCCAGCTCAAGGACACCGGGGTCGCCATGGCCGATTTCGAGGCCACGGGCATGGTCAAGCTCGGCGGCCCGCTCCTGCGGCCGTTGGACGAAAAAAGCTTCAAGACGCCGTCCGGCAAGATCGAGATCCTCTCGGCCAAGCTTGCGGCCGACGGCCTGGAGTCGCTGGCCCCCTACGTCTCCCCGGCCGCGCCGCCCCAGGGCCGCTACCGCATCAGCTTTGGCCGCATCGGGCTGCACACCCAGGGCCACACCGTCAACAACCCGCTGCTCTTTGCCCAGATGCCGGAAAACGAGCTGTGGATTAACGATGTTGAAGCCGGCAAGCTCGGCATTGCCGACGGGGCCATGGTGGAAGTGCGCAACGGCTCCCATGCAGGCACGCTGCGGGCCAAGGTCACCGAGGGCATACATCCCGAGACGGTCTTCATGGTGCATGGCTTCGGCCACACCCTGCCGGTGGAGAGCCGGGCCAGAGGCCGCGGCGTGGCCGACAACGAGCTTATGCCCCAGGGCATTGCCAACTGGGACAAAGGCGGCGGCGGCGTGTGCATGCAGGAGCACTTCGTGACGGTGCAGCCGGCCTGATCCGTTGGTTCCGACGACGAGGGGAGTGTTGCGCCGTTGGCCACACTCCCCTGCCGCCACAGTCAGGAACCGTGTCCAAAATCCGTCATCGCTGTCACGGTTTCCTGAAAAATCGTTGACCAAACGGCATCAGGCCGTTATGTTAAAAACATCATGGATGGTTCACTGCTCACCCCCGAGGACGTTCGTCCCTTTCCATTGCGCCAATCCCTGGGCTTTCTGCTGGTGCGCACCGCGCTCAAGCTACGCCTGCTCGGCAACACGATTCTCCAGGACGCCGGCGAAGACATCACCGTGGACCAATGGGGCATCTTGAATCTCTTGTGGGAAAGCGACGGCCAGACGCCGGTGGAACTGGCCCGGCGCGCCGACAAGGACAAGCCCAACGTCACCCGCCTGCTCAAAATTCTCGAAGACAAAGCACTGGTGATGCGAAAGCCCGATCCCAAGGACCGGCGCAGCCATCGCATCCACCTGACCGAGGCCGGCAACGCCCTCAAAGACAAGCTCCTCGAACTGGGCGTCCAGTGCCTGGAACGCGCCTGTCTGGGCCTTTCCAGCCAGGAAGTCGCCACGCTCAAAGCTCTGCTCAATCGCGTCTACGCCAACGTTTCCGAGTAACCCAACCGGGCCGCTGCCTCTTGTGCGGACGGACGCCTACGGGATGTACTATGTCAAAAATGACCGAGCTCAAGGCTCATGACAGCTCTATTGGCCCCCACACCTTTGAAGAATTTCTGGGCGTGGCCGCCGCCTTCCACGGCAATCCCGCCCCGGGGCTTATCATCGGCGGCTTCATGGTCGACGCGGCCCGGTCCATGCTGCCGGAAGGGACGCTCTTCGACGCCGTGGTCGAGACCAAAAAATGCCTGCCCGACGCCGTGCAGATCCTGACCCCGCCAAGCTACGGCAACGGCTGGATGCGGGTCATCAACCTCGGCCGCTATGCCTTAAGTCTCTATGACAAGTTCACCGGCCAAGGCTATCGGGCCTGGCTTGATCCTGTTCACCTGGGCAACTGGCCGGAAATCCAGGCCTGGTTTTTAAAGACCAAGCCGAAAAAAGAACAAGACCGGGCCGTGCTTTTTGCCGAGATCAAGGCCGCCGCCCGCAGCATCTGCCTGCTTGCGCCGGTGACCATCCGCCCCGCGTTTATGATCAAGCCCAACATGGGGGCCATTGCCGTGTGCCCGGCCTGCGGCGAAGGCTACCCCAAAGCCGACGGGGCCATCTGCCGCGGCTGCGCCGGCGAGGCGCCGTATGTCATCGAATCCGACTCCCCGCGCCTGCGGGCCGTGCCGGTGGGCGAAGCGGCCGGACGCCGGGTGCTCCACGACATGACCCGCATCGTGCCGGGCGAGTCCAAGGGCGTGGAATTTGAGGCCGGGGCCGACATCCACGCCGGCGACGTCTGCCGGCTGCAGACCATGGGCAAAAACAGCCTGTACGTCGAAGACCTGTCCGAGCCGCTGGGCGATTTCGTCCACGAAAACGAGGCCGCCCTGGCCTTTGCCCAGGCCATGGCCGGGGTGGGGCTGGTCACTTCCGGCCCGCCGCGCGAAGGCAAGGTGGAACTGGTGGCCGAGGCCGGAGGCCTCTTGACCGTGGCCCGGGACCGGTTGGTGGCCTTCAACTGCATCGAAGGCGTCATGTGCGCCTCGCGCCAGTCCCATCTCGTGGTCGAGGCGGGCAAGGCCGTGGCCGGCTGCCGGGCCATCCCGCTCTATCTGCCGCGCCGCGTCTTTGACGTGGCCATGCGGGTGCTGGCCGACGGACCGCTGTTCACCATCCGGCCCATCCGCCAGACCAGGGCCGGGGTGCTGGTCACGGGCACGGAGATCTATTCCGGCATCATCGAAGACAAGTTCGAGCCGGTGGTGCGGGCCAAGATCGAGGCCCTGGCCGGCGAGGTCGTGGCCGTGCGCAAGGTCCCGGACGACCGGGCCGCCGTGGCTGCGGCCGTGGCCGAACTGCTGGCCGCCGGGGCCGATCTCATCGTCACCACGGCCGGGTTGTCCGTGGACCCTGACGACGTCACCCGCCAGGGCCTGGACGACGCCGGGCTGACCGACGCCGTGCACGGGATGCCGGTGTTGCCCGGAGCCATGGCCATTGTCGGACACATTGGCGGGGCCGACGTCATCGGCGTGCCGGCCTGCGCCCTTTTTCACCGCACCACCAGCTTTGACCTGCTCCTGCCCCGGGTGCTGGCCGGACTGACGCTCACCCGTCACGATCTGGCCGAGCTGGCCGAAGGCTCCATGTGCCTGTCGTGCCGCTCGTGTACCTACCCCAAATGCCCGTTTGGCAAATAACCGCCCCTTGACCGGCCGGGTTCGCCGTCCTATTGGAGAATGGCGAACCCGCCGGAGAACCAATGACCAATGTTTCCGTCCCGCTTGCCCTGGGGATTTTGCTGCTTTTTGCCCCTGTCGTGGCCAACGCCTTTACGCTGTACGGCTATGAGGACGACTACGGCCTCGTCCACTTGAGCGAAGAGCCGCGCGACGAACACTACGTGCTCATCTACGAAGGCCCGACCGATCCCAAACTCGGTTTTGCGGCCATCAAAAAACGCATTGAGGAAAAAGGGGCCGTTTCCAAGGACCGCAAGGACGGCTGGATTCTCGAAGCGACCAAGGCCTATCGGCGCATGGGTCTGGCCCCGCTTGGGCCGTCAGGCTATCCGGCGGTCATCGAATCCGGGCCGCTCCTTGATCTGGTGCGCACCAAGAGCGCGGCCTCGGGCCTGGCCCCGGAGCTGCTCTATGCCGTCATCGAGCAGGAATCGCGGTTTTCCTCCTGCGCCGTGTCGCCCAAGGGCGCAGCCGGTCTCATGCAGCTGATGCCCGACACCCAGGCCCAGTTCGGCGTGGCCGATCCGTTCGATCCCGAACGCAACGTGGCCAGCGGGGCGAAATTTCTCCGCCAGCTCATCACCCGCTTTGGCGACGTGCGCTTGGCTCTGGCCGCCTACAATGCCGGCCCGGAGACGGTCGCCCGCTGCGGCGGCGTGCCCAACATTGCGGAAACGCTCAATTATGTGGATCGGATCATGACCCGCTACGCCATGCTCAAAGACAGCCACCCAGGCCTGTCCCCCCAAAAATCCCCTGCGGCCAAGCCCAAGGCTGCGGCCAAAGGCAAGTCCAAGGCCGCCGCGCCCGCATCCTGACCGACAGGACCCCGCCTCGGCTAGCCGCACGCCCCAAGCACGCTCACTGTGTCGCGCCAGCCGAGCCCCGGGGGCTTTGCCACAACCGGCGCTGGACCCAAAAGCCAAACACCAGACTGGCGACGAGCAGCAATGGGAAGACCAAGAATCCGAAGACGTTGCCTTCCATGTCCATGGCCGCGACGGCTCCCGTGAGCGGCAGCATAAAAAGACACGGCCGATGGGCGACCAGAAAGGCCTCCCAGGCCTCCGTCTTGGCCTGGGGCCGAAATCGCCGGCAGAGGATACGCCACAGCTGGCAGCGGGCCAAAAACACCGCCGCTGCAAACAGGGCGAAGACCGGCAGCACCAGCGACACGACGTTGGTCCCACGCGCAACCGTACCGTAGGGACTGGCCATGGTGCAAAAATAGGCGGTCAGAAAGGCCGGCGGATAGCCCACGGCCGCAGCCAGGACGTACAAGGCCCGGGTCGGAAGCGAGAGCGGTTGGGACGTAGCGGGTCGATCCATGACGCCTCCGCAGGACTCGGCACAAGAGGGCATGCTCCACCATGTGCCCCGCCACGCCTGCGGCGTCAAGCAGCCCGGCCACGGCCCGACGCCGGGGTCCAGGGCCACTCCCCCACCTCTGCACGTCCAGGGCAGCGTCCTGGCCTTTGTCCTCTTCCCTATCGCTTCTCGCGCGCCGCCCCTGTGCCCCGCGCCAAGAGCATCCCCCCGGCCGCAGCGGTCAGCGGCGCGGCCGTGACCAGCCCGAAACTGCCAACCAGCGTGTTGGCGATCTCGGCAGCCACATGCGGCATGGTGGCGACGTTTATAAGCGGCACGCCCTGGGCCATGACCACCATGAGCAGGGCCAACGAGCCGCCACAGTAAGCCAACAGCAGCGTGGTGGCCATGGTGCCGACCACCACCCGCCCGACGCGAAAGCCCGACCGGCACAACGCCATGCGCCCGATCTCCGGGTGATGCGCCGCCACCTCGGCCTGGGAAGCGGCCACGTCCATGGCCACGTCCATGATGGCCCCGCTGGCCCCCAGACAGATGGTGGCCAGAAACATGCGGCCAAGATCCAGGTGGGCAAAGCCGGTATAAAGGAGCGTCTCGGCAAAGGGCTTGACCGCGCCGGGCAGGGCAAAGCCCGGGGCCGTGGCCAGGGACAGCAGACAGGTGACGGCCACGCCGCCCAGGGACCCCAGATAGGCGGCCACAGCCCGGCGGTTGACCCCGCCGACCAGGAACACGACCCCGGCCATGAGCGCCGCCGTGACCCCAAGCACCGTCAGCATGGGATCGACCCCGCCAAGCGTCAGCGGCACCAGCACCTTCCACAGAAGCAGGGCCGTAAAGACGAACGACAGCACGGCCTTGACCCCGGTCATGCCGGCATAGGCGATAAGGACCAGGGCAAAGAGGCCCAAGAGCAGGCCTTGCAGCCCAAGCCGCCAATGGTCCTGGGCCACGGCCGAGACGATTTTCCCGTCCCGAAGGGACAAGACGACCAGGGCCGTTTCGCCTGGGGCAAAGACCTTGTCCATCTCAAGCTTGCCAAGCAAAATGTTGTCGGCAACGATTGTCTGGCCGGCATAAGGCCCGGCCAGCGGCACGACCGACACCCGCTGCTCGCCCTCGCGCACGAGGCCATATTGGCGCACATAGGCATTGTCCACGGCCGTCACCGTGGCCTTGACCTGCAAGGCGTCGGCCGGCAACCGCTCCTCAAAGCCGGTGGGCAAAAACCACAAGCCGACGCACAAGGCCGCGACCACGGCCAGCAGCAGCAGATCCTTGCGCGCCCCCAACGAAAAACGTCTCATAGCTTCCCTTTTTCCCGAAACCCACCCTGGCCCGGGACAGCGTTGGGGCCGCAGCTCGCCGAAAGAACACTCCGGCGGGCTGCGGCCCCGTCAAACAGACTTCAAGATCACAAGGCGGTCCAGGGTCCGGCCGACCGGATGGTCAGTCAGGGCAAACAACCCGTCTCCTCACTTTCCCCCTTTGGGAGATCCGGAGGCCGCAGGCCACCGGCCGCCGGAACAACAGTGGTTCCCGGCAGGCCAGCCACCGGGGTTTCCGGTCTGCTGCCGACCGGACTGCCAGCCAACGCCGTTCCCCCCTTAACCCCTTGCCTCCAGGTGGGATTCCAAAGGGCTCAGCCCTTTGGCCGCCGGAGGCCTCTTCCGTCTTCTTTTCTTCGCACGCTCTCTCGTCTACTTCTCGGCCAGGGCGGCCATGATCTTTTTGGACAGATCAGTGTTGTCGTAGTAGCCGGCGAAAACGTCCGAACCCGAGCCAACGGCCGAGGTCATGACCGGCACCCCGGTGTGGGAGTAGCTGGTCCAGGCAATGCCGGCCTTGTTGTCGAGAATGTGGGTCAGGGTCACGGCCAGGGGCTCATAGCCGCCGTAGGCCCGGTAGTCCATTTCGTTGCCGGACTTTTCCGCGTCGCCCTGCATGGACCGGGTGAAGGCGTCCTTCACGGCGGTCAGCTCGAAGTCGCGCAGATGCATGCCGTAGGGGTTGGCCGGGGAGGTGTTGTTCTCATCGGGCTTGGCCACGGTCTTCATGGCCTCAAGGTCGGCGGCGGCCGGGACAACGAGGCCGAAGCTGTCCTTGATCATGGGAATCACGTCTTCGAACTTGGCCGAAGCCGCGTCGTGGGTCTTTTTGTATGCCTTAAGCGCCGTGGTAAAGCCCTCAAACGAGTCCTTCTGGCTTTTCAAGTAATCGTAATAGTTGCCGTAGCGCGTGCCGGCAAAGCCCAGGGTCATGCCGCCGCACTCGTGGTCGCCGGTGACGACGATCAGCGTTTCCTTGGGATGGGCTTCGGCGAATTTGACCGCCTCGGCCACGGCGGCGTCAAAGGCCACGGTGTCTTGAATGGAGGCGGCGGCGTCGTTGGCGTGGCAGGCCCAGTCGATCTTGCCGCCTTCGACCATGAAGAAAAAGCCCTTGGGGTTGTCGAGCAGCTCGATGCCTTTGGTCGTGTATTCGGCCAGGGTCAGGCCTTTCGTGTCGCCGTCGAGGGCGTAGGGCAGGGCCTTGTCGGCGTCGAGTTCGGGATTAAGGGCCACGAGCCTGGCCCCGGGCTTGGCGGCCAGGATGGCGTCGCGGGTATCGGCCACGGCGTAGCCGGCGGTTTTGAGCACATCCAGGGCGTTTGGCTTTTCACCCTCGGTCTTGGATTTCTTGCCGGCCGGGTCTTTGAAACCGCCGCCGCCAAAGTAATCAAAGCCGCTTTTGGCCGCGTCCAGGGCGATTTCGTAGTAGTTGTTGCGGCTGGTCTGGTGGGCATAGAAGCAGGCCGGGGTGGCGTGGTCGAGCGACACGCTGGAGACGACGCCGACCTTCATGCCCTGGTCGCGGGCCTTTTCCGCCAGGGTGGGCACGGGTTTTTTGGCCCCGTCGACGCTAATCGCCCCGTTGTAGGTCTTGACCCCGGAGGCCAGGGCAGTGCCGGCTGCGCCGGAATCGGTGATGATGGAATTGAGCGAATAGGTGGTGGTCATGCCCTGGACCGGGAGCTTGTTCATGGTCAGCTTGACGATGCCGGGCTCGGATTTGCCGTCTTTGGCGGCCAGGAAATACTCGGCGGCGCTGCGCTGGGGCATGGCCATGCCGTCGCCGATGAACAGGAACACGTACTTGGGGGCGTTGCCGGCCCCGGCGTGGGCCTGGGCGGCAACGAGCATGATGATGGCCAGGACGATCCAGGCCACACGGTTGATCGTGGCCGCGCAAAACGGCGGCAAAGCGTGTCGACGCATGGTGTGTTTTCCTCCGTTGGGGGTATCGCGTCCCAGATAGCCCGGCCCGTGTGACACGGAGGTGACATGGCTGTTGCGTTTACAGCCGTGGCTCTTTCCGCTCCGCCCGGCCCCCGGGCCAAAGGCCGCGTCCCCGACCCCAGGTCCGTTGCCGCCCGGGTCGAAGCAGCTGTGATTGCCTTGGCAACCATCGGGTTCCCGGCTACATTTTCTGAAAACCGATACCAAGGAGGAGCCGCAATGGACATCACGAGCCTGGGAGAAAACACCCGTAGCGTCCGGGCCGGGGAACAACTCGACCGCACGGTCGGCGGCGTCACCACGCCCATTCACACCGCTGCCGCCTACATGGCCGCCGAAGGCGTGGACGGAGCCTACCGCTATCCGCGCTACTGCAATATCCCCACCCAGGCCGCGCCGGCCGAAAAGCTCGCCGCCCTGGAAGGGGCCGCCGCCGGGTTGGTCCTGGCTTCGGGCATGGCCGCCATCTCCTCAAGCCTGCTCGCCGTGCTCACCACCGGCGACCACGTGGTGCTCCAGGCCGACCTCTACGGCGGCACCCACCGCTTCCTCATGGCCGAACTGGCCCGTCTCGGCATCGGCTTCACCCTGGTCCCGGACGCCGACCCGACCACGCTGGAAGCCGCCGTCACCGAGCGCACCCGGGTGGTCTATGTGGAGACGCCAAGCAACCCGCTGTTGCGCATCATCGACCTGGAAGGCACTGCCGCCATGGCCGCCCGCCGGGGCCTTGTCTCCATGGTGGACAACACCTTTGCCTCGCCCATCAACCAGCGCCCGCTGGAACTTGGCTTCGACCTGTCCATCCACAGCGGCACGAAATACTTAAACGGCCACAGCGACCTCAACTGCGGGGCCGTGGCCGGATCGAAATCCCTGGTCGACGCCGTCAAGGAACGGGCCGTCAACTTCGGCCAGACCCTTAACACCTACGACTGCTATCTGCTTGAACGCGGCATGAAGACCCTGGCCCTGCGCATGGCCCGCCACAACGAAAACGCCCAGGCCGTGGCCGAGTTCCTGGCCGGGCGCAAAGGCGTTGCCGCCGTCCACTACCCGGGCCTGCCAAGCCACCCCGGCCACGCCCTGGCCAAACGCCAGATGCGCGGCTTTGGCGGCATGATGTCGTTTGATCTCGACTGCCCGCCCGAGGCCGCCCGCTGCTTCATGGACAACCTGGAACTGGTGCTCGAAGCGGTCAGCTTAGGCGGCATCGAATCCCTGGCCTGCTTCCCGGCCGTCACCTCCCACGCCAAAATGTCCCGGGAGGGCCGGCTGGCCATCGGCGTCACCGATACCCTGGTGCGCCTGTCGGTTGGCTGCGAAGACGCCGAAGACATCATCCGCGACATCTCCCGGGCCATGGACGCCGCCACTATCGCCTGAAGCCCTTTGCCCCGGGCCGCAGAATGCTTATACAAGCATTTCGCGGCCCGGCCGCCCAACACCGTCGCATCGGAGGGAGCATGAAAGGTCTTCTTGCATTCGTCGCCGCCTTGATCCTTGTCGTCGCCGCCAGCACCCGGGCCATGGCCGTGGAAGCGTCCGAAGCCCCGGGGGCCAAACCCCTGCCCGTGGGCACGGCCTTTCCCGACGTGCCGCTTATCGGTCCCCTCCCCCCCACCCTGGCCGCCAGCCTCGGCATCGCCGCCGCCGGCCCCACGCCCATCAACACCGTGGACGCCGACATCCTCGTGGTCGAAATTTTCAGCATGTATTGCCCGTTTTGCCAGCGCGAAGCCCCAACCATAAACGAACTCCATGCGCTCATCGACAAGCGCGGCCTGGGCAAACGTATCAAGATCATCGGCATCGGGGCCGGCAACTCCGACACCGAAGTGGACATCTTCCGCAAAAAATACAACGTGCCCTTTGCCCTGTTCTCGGATTCGGCCTTTGCCGTGCACCAGCGCGTCGGGCAGGTGGGGACGCCGTTTTTTTACGTGTTGCGCAAAAACCCCGGCAAGGGTTACGAGATCGTCCTGACCCACCTCGGCCTGATCCCCTCCCCGGCCGACTTTCTTGCCGCCATCACCGCCAAGGCCGGCATACAGCCCTAACGCGCAAACCCAAGGAGCCCCCATGCGCAGACTCGCCCTGCTCCTGGCCGTTTCGGCCCTGCTCGTTGCCGCTTCGGTCGCCGCCGCACAATCCCCGCAGGAATCCCTGGCCAAAAACATCTTCCAGGTGCCCCATCTGCCGCCCACCGACAGCGTGCCGACCGTGGCCGTCGGCAACCCCATGCCCGACTTCGACCTGCCCGCCGTCGACGGCTCCCGGGTCCGGCTGGCCGACTATGTCGGCAAAAAAAATCTGGTGCTCTCCTTCGTTCCCGCCGCCTGGACCCCGGTGTGCTCCGGCCAATGGCCCGGGTACAACATCGCCCGGGACATTTTCGAAGCCAACGACGCCGCCCTCGTCGGCATCTCCGTGGACAACATCCCCACCCTTTTCGCCTGGACCCGGGAAATGGGCGGCCTGTGGTTCCCCGTGGCCTCGGACTTCTGGCCCCACGGCGGGCTGGCCAAAAAACTCGGCATCCTGCGCAGCGACGGCACGGCCGAACGCGCCCTCATTTTAGTGGACAAACAAGGCACGATCCGTTTCATTGATGTGCACGACATCAACACCAGACCTGACCTCGGCCCGCTCCTTGAGGCCATGGAAAAGGTCCGAAGCGGCCAATAAGCGCCGGCCCGGTCCATCCATGGCCTGCAACAGGCCGGTTGGTGCAGCCGTCGGGCGCCCGCACCAACCGGCACTGCTTGCACGCAATGGCACCTTGCCCGCCCACATCCCATCGTCACACACCCCCTGCACCGGGGAACCAACACCAGCACCATAACGGAGGACGCATGAAATCGCTCAAAGGCTCCAAGACCGAGAAAAACATCCTGATCGCCTTCTCCGGCGAATCCCAGGCCAGAAACCGCTACACCTACTTTGCCTCGGTGGCCAAAAAAGAAGGCTTCGAGCAAATTTCCGCCATCTTCACCGAAACCGCCGACCAGGAAAAAGAACACGCCAAACGCCTGTTCAAATACCTCGAAGGCGGCGAAGTGGAAATCACCGCCGCCTATCCGGCCGGGGTCATCGGCAATACCGTGGCCAACCTGCGCGAAGCCGCCGGCGGCGAATCCTACGAGGAAAACGACATGTACCCCTCGTTCGCCGCCATCGCCCGCGAAGAAGGCTACCCCGAAGTCGCCGCCACCTTCACCCACATCGCCAAGGCCGAAGGCTTCCACAAACGCCGCTACGCCGCCCTGGCCGACAACATCGAAGCCGGCAAAGTCTTCGCCCGCGAAGGCAAAGTCACCTGGCGCTGCCGCAACTGCGGCTACCCCATGGACAGCGACCACGCCCCGGACAAGTGCCCGGCCTGCGAACACCCGCAAGCCTACTTCGAAATCGCGCCTGAGAATTGGTAGAGGAGACGGGAGAGGCAGAGGAATGCCTCCGGCGGCCGGGGGGATGATCCCCCCGGACCCCTGCAATGGGGGTTGTAAGCGGGTGGGGTAGTGTGTGGTGTGCGGGCGTGAGAAAATGGGGGTTGGGATTGGGCTGGCAGTCCCGGCCGGAAGCCGCCCGGAACCGCCAGCCCAATCCCAACCCCCAACTCGCCAGCGTCCGGGCCGGTTTGGCGCGATCAAAGCCTCGCGCCAAACCGGCCCGGACGCATTTCTGAAAGATGGGCAGACGTTTTTTCGCAAGCACGGATTGCTGGTTCTGCTGCCTTCCCGGGCGAACCGGTTTGTTGGAATTGGGGCCGCCGTGCTCCCCGCGCTTCGCGGGGAGTGTCGGCGGCCCCAATTCCAACAAACCATGCGGCAAAGCCGCCAAGCGCTCCCGCGCCAACAGTCTTCCCGTACTCCCCCACCCGCAACAGTCCCTTACTCCGTCCAGGCCATGCGCCCCATTCAGGGGGTCCGGGGGGGATGATCCCCCCGGCCGCCGGAGGCCTTCCCCCTTATTTCACCACGTTACTCACCTACATAACTCTCCGCCACAGCCGGTCGCCGGCCCCTGACCAGGGCAAACGCCAGCAACCCCATGGCCAGTCCGAGGTGGGTCCAGTCCAGGTAGCGCACCTGCATGGGCGCGACCAGCGGATGTGACCCGTTTTGCAGAACGCGCACCAATCCGGTGATGGCCAGTGCGCCATAGAGCGCGATGCGTTGGCGACCGGCTGCGGTGAGCTGCGGCCGGTTGGCGCCTGCGCCGATCCAGGTTGTGGCGAAAACGGCCAGGAGGCAGACGAGTACCGCGGCCAGGACGAGATGGAGGGCGGCGGTGATCTCAAAATCGCCGAGCCAGTGCAGGCCGGGGATATCGGCAATGTAGTAGCGGGAGAAGATGGGCATCTGGCCCATGCCGGTCAGGGCCAGTCCCAGGGCGGCCAGGAGCAGCAGACGTTTTTGCCAGCGGGGGAAAAGCGGATCAGGCATGGTCGTCCTCCTTGGGGGCGGCGTTCTTGAAGCGGCCGGCCAGGCGCAGCAGGCCGGCCGCGATGCCGGCTATGGGGGCCATGAGGACCGCTGTGGCCAGGTTTTGTTCCTTGCCCATGACGTCGGCTGCGGCGTGGAGTCCTGGCTGGCCCGGGCCGGTTTTCAGGGCGGCGTTCAAGTCGGCGAAGGGCACCGGGGAAACGTAGAGCGTGTTGGTGCCGCCGTTTTCGGTTTCGCCGTAGATGAAACCGCCGATCGATTTGGCCATGGCGTGGGCGGCGGCGATGATTTCGGCCCGCGGGCCGATGGTCTGGACCTCGTAGGGACAGGCTTCGAGGCAGGCCGGCTTGCCGCCGGCGGCCACGCGACTGTGGCAGCGGTCGCATTTGTACATGACCCCGTTGCCGGCGAAGGCGGGCAGGAGATCGAGATACAGGCCAACGCCGGTCTGGCGTTGGGGGATGGCCCAGGGGCACACGGTGCGGCATTTGGAACCGCCGAGGCAGATACTGGCGTCAATGGCCACGGCTCCGTCGGCGTGGCGCACGGCCGAACCCCAGGGGCACAGTTCGACGCACGGCGGGTGGGTGCAGTGCATGCAGCGCCGGGGCATATTGACGGTGACCGGAGCGCCGTTTCGGCTGACCGTGGCGGACTGGATGAAAAGCCAGTTGTAGGGGGTCAGCCGGGTGTCGAGATCGCGCTTGTCGGAAAAATCCTCGGCCTTGACCCGGGCCGGGTACATTTTGGGAAAAGGCTTTTTCGGCTCGGGATAATCGGCCGCGTGGGCGTCGCGGCAGGCGGCCACGCAGGACCCGCAGCCCACGCACTTGGACAGGTCATAAAGGGTGGCCAGTTGTTCGCCGGATGCGGCGGCGGCGTCGCGGGCGATAAGCGTCGTGGCCACGGCCGGGGCGGTGGCCAGGGCGGTGCCGGCTGTACCGAGTGTTCTCAGAAAGGCGCGTCTGTTCATGCCGACGGACTCCTTGCCGGCTGTTGCCGGATGCCCGGTACATACGGGATGTGGCCGGTGTGGGCATTGATGTCGATCAACGGCCGCACGATTGCGTCTTGACGCGGACGGGAGAAGACCGCCACTACGCGGGTGTGGAGACATTCCGGCCTGTTGCCGGCCAAGGGGAGAACATGGATCAGGTTGCGCGAATGGTTCTTTTGCGGTCGCTGCCGTTTTTTGGCGGCCTGGACGAAGCGCGACTGGCCCGGCTGGCGGCCGGGGCGGTGGTGTCGCGGCATGGTCCGGGCGGGATTATCGCGGCCCGGGACGACGCCGGCGAGGCCTTTTATCTGGTGGCCTCGGGCCGGGCCAAGCTCTACCAGATCGGTCCGGACGGCCGGGAACAGACGCTCTACGTCCTTGGCCCGGGCGAACCGTTTTGCCTGTGCTCACTGGTGGACGCCGGGGAATTTCCCGCCTTTGCCGCTGCCCTGGAGGAGACGCGGGTGCTGGCTTTTCCGGCCAAGGCCCTGGCCGAGGCGGCCAAAGAGGACCCGCAGGTGCTTTTTGATCTGTTGCGGCTCATGTGCCGACGGCTCAAACAGTCCATGGCCATGGTCGAATCGTTGGCCCTGGTCCCGCTTTCCGGCCGGGTGGCCGGCTTTGTGCTGCACGAGGCCTCGCGCGGGCTTGGCGGCGAAACGGTGCGCCTGACGATCAGCCACCGGGAGCTGGCCAAGATCGTCGGGGCCACGCCGGAAGCCTTGTCCCGGGCCTTTAAAAAACTGGCCGAGGCCGGGGTTGTGGCCGTGCGCGGCCGCGAGGTGGACATCCTCGACCGGGCCGGGCTGGCCGCCGAGGCCGGGCTGGCCGGCGGGGAGGCGTAAGCGTGGAACAGGTTGACGGACCCGACGCAACCGCTTTGCTCGGGCTTATGCAAAAACTGCCGCTGTGGGCGGATTTCATCGAGGAAGACCTGGATCTGCTCATGCGGGCCGGGGCGGTGCGGCTGGTGCGCTTTGGCAGCGGCGAGACCATTGTCGAGGAAGGCAATTACGAGAAGACCTTTTTCGTGCTGCTGCGCGGCCATGGCCGGGTGGTGCGCAGCGGCAGGCTTGTGGCCTCCCTGGATGCGCCGGGCACCATTTTCGGCGAAATGAGCTTTGTCCTGGGCAAAGGCCGCACGGCCACGGTGGTGGCGGATACGCCCTGCGATTGTCTGGCCGTGGACATGGGCTATGTGGATTTTCTGCCCAGTCCCGAACGCGAGGATTTCCTCATCCGCATCTTTCGCCGTCTGGCCGCCATCGTGACCGGCCGGCTGGGGTCGGCCAATGCCCGCAAAGCCGCGCTGTTGACCGCCATCCGGGAACGCCGCGAGGCCCTGCGCGCCCATGTGGCCGCCGAACAGGCCGTCTTATCGGGACTTCGCCAGGAACTGGCCGGACTCGATACCGCCGACGACGAGGAAGTCCTGCGCCAGTTGCTCGACCGACAGTTTTAGGAAGGGAGAAGAGGAAGATGCCTCCGGCGGCCGGGGGGATGATCCCCCCGGACCCCTGCAAAGGGGGAAGGGTACAAGGGAAAAACGGGCACTCGCTTGCACTGCGGTCGGCCGGGATCCATGGCCGCCCAAGTCTACGCCTGACGGCAGGCTGAAGTTCCGGGACCAAGGGGACGCCGTCCCCGTGTACTCTCCCCTCAATCCAGTGTTCTGTTATACGGCGGACTGAGACGTCTTCGGATCGGAAGCCGGGAGGACAGCCTCGGACGGCCCATCAACGGCAGTGGCCGGCGGGACGCCGGGCGGCAGGTCGGAAGGGGCGTCAGGCGGCGTTTCGGTCGGCGCACCGGACGACAGGTCGGAGGGTGCACCGGGCGGCACATCCACGACGCCGTCTGCCGCCGGGGCCGGACTCCCCTTGCCCGCCGGCTCCTGGGGGGCCATGGTCTTTTGGGCGGTGGCCAGCACGGCCCCGACGAACTTCGCCCGGTTGGGATAGGCCATGGACCCGAGGAAATCACGCACGGACGCAAAGTCCTGGCAGACATGGGCGTATTCCTGGCGACCGGCTATGTCTTCGGTTTCGGGATAGGTGACGACGTAATAGAGAAAAAAACGGCCGGCCTGGGTGCGAAAGAGGGCCAACAGCTCCACCCGCCCGCCCGATGGCGGCATCAGCCCATCCGGCAGGACTTCGCGGCGATAATAGGCCAAAAGCGTGCCCGTTACGGCCACAGCCGATCCGTTTCGCGGCAGGCGGTACTTCTTGCGCTTGCCAAGGAGCTTGTCTCCGATGTCTTTTTCTTTCTTCGGTCGCAAAAAGGGCAGCATAATCACAGGCCTCCGCAGGCAGGGACAGGCTCCGCGAGACGGGGCCGGGTTGCCGGCATATAGCCCCAAGGCGGCAGGCGGGTCAAAGGGAAAGGCGTGGGTTTCTCCTTGCCCTGCCCAGGAGATTGAGGCATGGTTGCCCTGCCGGGACCGAAGTCCCGGAAATCAGGGCGGGTCGGCGACGGCAACGCCCTTTTTTATGGCCTGACTTTGTGAAAATGATCACAAACTTTCCTTCGATTCTCGCCCCTTTCCCGCCCTGGTTCGCCGTTCATTGTGAAAAACAGAATGATAGCAACACATTCTTGACAGAAAGCGGCTGCGATGCTCTATGATGCAACAAAAGCCCCACGGTCCCGCAACGGATCACAAAGGCTCGGGCCGCACCCTGGAGCACTCCGGTCACATAGCGACGATGTTGGCAGTCTTGCCCCGCATCGCGCACAAGCGACCACCGTTTCCAGAAGCGGCCGATGGTGCGGCGGCAGGCATCGCGTCTCCCCGCCCGTGGCAGCAAGGCAGTAGCGGCAGGCGGCTCGTCCGGCCGCACGCACCCACCAAGCAACGCAGTTTCGCCGCCAACCAGAAGGAGGCCACAGGTGAAGAACTGGAAATGGACCCTGCCCGTCGGGCTTTTGGCCATCGTGGCCATCGCTTTATGGTTTGAACCCGCCTTTGCCGACAAACTCTCCGACGCCATCGCCAAGGCGCCGGTCGGTTCCGAACCGGGCCAGATTCCGGCCGATCCCAATGCCGTCAAGGGCTTCCTCGGCATCCCGGGCTCGCCAGTGGTCAACCCCATCCTGGCTTTTTGCTGGGCCGTGTGGGTGGGCTGGATCTTCTCCACCGTAGGCGCGTTTGGCGGCGTCATGTCCGGCGTCGGCCACATGAGCGTCTTCGGCTTCGGCAGCTACGCCGGCAGCTTCAAAAAAACCGCTCCGGAGCTTGGCAAGGTCATCACCGACTCCATCAAGGCCTCCAACCAGTTCCTGGTCGGTCTTTCCGCCGCCATCAGCTCCTTTAACTATCTCAAGATGAAACGCCTCGTGCTGCCCCTGGCCATCACCCTGGGCCTTGGGTCGCTGATCGGCGCCTGGCTGGCCCAGGAACTCTCGGCCGGCAAGCTCGATTTCAAGTCCTACCAGGGCTATTTCGGCCTGTTCGTCCTGCTCCTTGGCTGCTGGCTGTTTTACGAGACCACCCCGGCCGGCCAGTCCAAAAAGCAGACCGCCAAAAAGGCCGCCCAGGCTTTCGAAGCCGCAGCCAAAAAGATCAAGTGCGGCGAATCCGTCGACGCCTCCTGCGACGGCCTGCACATCACCCAGTTCACCCTGTCCAAGTGCGCCTTCACCTTCTACGGCGTGCCGTTCCAGTTCAATCCGCTGATTCCTTTCCTCGGCGGCATCGTCATCTCGGCCGTGGCCGCCTTCCTGGGCGTCGGCGGCGGCTTCCTGCTGGTGCCGTTTCTGACCAGCGTCACCCAGCTGCCCATGTATCTGGCCGCCGGGACCTCGGCCCTGGCCGTTTTGGTCAGCATGGTCACCAGCATCATCACCCTGCTCTCCAAAGGCACGCCCATCGAGTGGCACTTCATTGGCCTGGAGATGCTCGGCATCGCCGTCGGTTCCTTCGTCGGCCCCATGACCTCGAAGTACTTCTCCGACGTGTGGCTCAAGCGCCTGTTTATCGTGCTGTCCGCCTACGTCGGCATCGGCTATCTGCTGGCCGGCTTTTTCAGCATCAAGCTCCCCGGTATCTAGATCGCAGACACGTCCCCCTGGACACGGCTCCCCGTCCCGGCTACCTGGGACGGGGAGCCTTTTTGGTTATGAACGACTTTTTCCTACGCGCCTTCATCGTCATCGACGCCATTCTCGTGGCCCCCTTCCGCTGGTTCGACAACGCCCAGGCCGGTTTTTTCTGCGGTCTGGCCGTGCTGGCCTTCAGTTGCGCCGTCCTTGGCCGGACCTGCGCCGCCGGCGTCGCCCGGGTCCACCGGACCAAGCGCGAAGGCCAGGACGCCGAAATCAAACGCCATCAGGACCTGTCCTTCTCGGCCCTGGCCGCCAAGGACCGCGAGACATACCTGGCCGCCAACCATCTGGCCCAGGAGGCCTACGGCAATTCCATGGCCCTGGGCGCCGGCCGGGCCGCGGCGCTTATCTGGCCGGCCCTGCTCGTCCTGGCCTGGGCCAGCTGGCGCTTTGCCGGCGTGCCGCTGCCCCTGGTCGGCCAGTCCGCCGGCCCGGCCGTCTTTTTCCTGCCGCTCTATATTGCCGCCCTGTGGGGCCTGTCCCGATTGCAGCGGGCGCGGCAGGCGCGGCAGGCCCGACGCGCCGCCGGGGACAGTCCCGGTGCGACCCACTTTCCTCCCGGCCCGAAGTGACGTATCCTCCCCGCCTCAGGGGGTGAATTGATGCGGCGAAGGGAGTTCCTGCTGGCGGGCCTTTTGATGCCTTGGCTGACCGCCTGCGGTCACGATGAGGACGCCGTGCGCGTGGACCTCTCCAGGCGCGAAGAACCCACCCTGCGAAAGCTCCCCAGGGCCGTCACCTACGCCTACCTGCCCCAGTACGCCCACACCGTTTCCTACGAACGCCATCGCCTGCTTCTGGAATACCTCACCCGGGCCACCGGGCTTTCCCTGCGCCAGGTGTTTCCCGACACCTTCGAGGAACACGTGCGCATGGTGGAGCGCGGCGAGATCGACATCTCCTTTTCCAATCCCTTCGCCTATATCCGCATGGCCGCCAGCGGAGCCAGGGCCTTCGCCCGCATCATCGAACCGTCGGGCAAGCCGGATTTCAAAAGCCAGATCATCTGCCGCCGCGACAACAAGGCGCTTTCCTCCCTGGCCGACTGCCGGGGCAAACGCTGGATGGCCGTGGACCCGTCATCGGCCGGCGGCTATCTGTACGCGCTGGGCGAATTTCTCGACAACGGCATCCATCGGGCCGACTTCGCCGAGATTTCCTTTGCCCCGGGACCGGGCGGCAAGCAGGAAAAGGTCGTCCTGGCTGTGTTTGCCGGCGTCTGCGACATCGGCTCGGTGCGCGACGGCGCCCTGGACATCCTGCGCGACAGGATCGACCTCGGCCAGATCCGCGTCCTGGCCGAAAGCAAAGCCTATCCCGGCTGGGTCTACTGCGCCCGCCCGGGGCTGCCCCCGGAGACCACGGGCAAGATCGCCAGGGCCTTTTTCGCGCTTAATCCCGAGCGGCCAGACGACGCCGTCATCCTGACCACGGCCGGCATGCGCGGCATCATCCCGGCCGTTGACGCCGACTATAATTCCGTGCGCCGCCTGGCCGAAAAGCTTGGCCTCGACGCCATGGCCGGGGGCGACGAATGATGCCCCGCCTGTCGGCGCTCAGTTTCCGCACCAAGATCAACTGCGGCATCGTGCTCATCGTCGGGCTGATCGCCATTCCCCTGGCCTACCTGACCTGGCGGGCCGCGGCCGAATCGCTCCAGGCCGAGACCCGCAAACGCGGACTGGTGCTGTCGGAAAACCTGGCCATGCGGGTGTCCGACGCCATGCTGTCCATGGATCTCTTGCGCCTTAAAAACATGGTCGACGAGCTCGATAAGGTCGACGACATCAGCTACGCCTTTATCCTCGACCGCCAGGGCAGCGTGCTGGTCCATACCTTCACCGGCGGCTTTCCCGTGGAGCTGCTCGACGTCAACGCCCCCCGGGAGGGCAAGCCCAACATCCGCCTGCTCGACACCGGCCGGGAGTTCATCGACGATTTCGCCGCCCCGGTGGTCATTGTCGGCACGCCGTTTGGCACGGCCCGCATCGGCCTGTCGCGCACCAAGGCCGAGGCCGCCGCCGACCGGCTGGCCCTGATGATCGTTTTTTATTCCGCCGCGGCCATGGTGGCCGCCCTGGCCCCGTCCACGCTCTTTGCCCGGCGCGTCACCGAACGCATCAATCGCTTGAAACTCCACGCCGAAGAGGTGGTCAAAGGCAACCTCGACCACCGGGCCGGACCGTCCGTCCTTCGCCCCTGTTCGGCCATCCTCGACTGCGACAAGACCCTGTGCCCGGCCTACGGCGACAAGAGCCGCCGCTGCTGGCTGACGGCCTCGCCGGACCAGCGCGGCGACGGGCCGGAATCCTGCCGGGACTGCCCGGTCTACCGCGACCAGAAGGGCGACGAGATTCAGGATCTGGCCGAGACCTTCGACGTCATGGCCGTGTCGCTCAAAACCCATCTCGACGAGCTGCGCCAGGCCGAACGGGTGCTCTCGCGCCAGGAACGCCTGCTGCGCACCATCCTCGACGCCACCCCGGATTTCGTCTGCCTCATTGATGAAAATTCCAACTATCTGGCCGTCAACCGTGCCTTTGCCACCTTCGTCGGCCGCCCCACGGAGGCCATCGTCGGCAGCACCGACCGCGACATCTACCCCGAGGACGAAGGCCCGGACATGCACCGGGAAAACCGCCGGGTGCTCGACGCCGGCCGGCCAAGCGACCGCGAAGTGGGCTTTCGCCGCCCAGGCGCGCCGCAGTGGCTCCATATCGTGCGGGTGCCGGTCACCGACCCGGCCGGCCGGGTCATCGGGCTGTTGCGCACGGCCCGCGACGTCACCCAGCTCAAGCAGTTCCAGGAGCAGCTCATCCAGTCCCAGAAGATGGAGTCCATCGGCAAACTGGCCGGCGGCGTGGCCCATGAAATCAACACGCCGCTTGGCGTCATCCTCGGCTATTCCCAGCTCCTCCAGGAAGACGTCCCGGCCGATAGCCAGATCCGGGCCGATTTGCAAACCATCGAGAAACAGGCCAAGGTCTGCCGTAAAATCGTGGCCGACCTGCTCGGTTTTTCGCGGCAGGCCGAAAGCGCCAAGATAGAAATGTGTTTCAACAATTCGCTTATGGAAGCCATCAGCCTCGTGCGCCACGCCCTGTCCCTGGACAAGATCGCCATTGTGACGGATCTCGACGAGCGGATGCCCATCATTTACGGCGACCCGGAAAAACTCAAACAGGTCTGGATCAATCTCCTGTCCAACGCCCGCGATGCCCTGGCCGGACGGGGCGGGGCCATCCTGGTGCGTTCGCGGCTCTTTGCCGCAGACCAGCGGGTCACGGCCTGGTTTGGCGACACCGGCCCCGGCATCAGCCCGGACAACCAGAGCCGCATCTTCGATCCCTTTTTCACCACCAAGCCCGTGGGCCAGGGCACCGGCCTTGGACTGTCCGTGTCCTTTGGCATCATAAACGACCACGGCGGGGCCATCCGGGTAGAGACCCCGGCCCCGGAAGGCTTTTTCGACGCCCTGACCACTGGCGACGAAGACGCGCCTGGCACGGTCTTCGTCGTCGATCTGCCCCTTGAACATGAAGAAACCCTCGGCGGGCAGCGCCCGGCCGATTCCACGGAGGCATAACGCCCATGGCCGACATCATCGTGCTTGACGACGTCATTGACGCCGGGGTCGTCATCAAACGCATTCTGGAGCGCAAGGGACACAGCGTCGCCGTCTTTACCGAGGAGGAGGAGGCGCTCACCCATGTGGCCAAAAAAACCCCGGCCCTGGCCATCCTCGACATGAAGCTCAAAAAACTGAGCGGCGTGGAAGTGCTCGAAGAGATCAAGAAACGCTCGCCCACAACCCGGGTCATCATGCTGACCGGCTATCCCACCCTGGAAACGGCCCGGGAATCGGTGCGCCTGGGGGCCTGCGAATACTGCGTCAAACCCATCGACAAGGACGAACTCGAACGCAAGGTCGAGGAAGCCCTGGCGGCCCCGTTGCCGGGCGAAGGCTGATCGGGGCGTGTTTTCCAAGGAACTCTTTCGCCGCTGGACCTATCAGGTCTTTGCCCCGGGCGTACTGTTGCGGGAAAAGTACAACGCCTTTCGGGAGCTGTTGCGTTTCGACGACGCCTGCCTGGAACTCATTGCCGCCATCGAGGACATCCACTACGGCGGCGCGGCCGTGGACTGGGCCCGGGTGGTCCATCTGACCCGCCGGCTGCGCACCTCGGTCGGCGAACTGGTGGACCGCCTGGCCCGCCTGTCCCCCTCCCGCCACCTCGATCTGCCCGAATACGCCCGCAAGGTGGATTTCTACGTCCAGATGGCCCTGGACCTGCCGGGCGGGGACATGTCCCCGCCCTTTGTCGCCCCTCTGGCCGAACTGGCCGGCGACCTAGCCCGGGGCGGGGGCAAGGCCGCCAATCTGGCCCGGGCCGCCGCCGAGGCCCGGGTGCCGGTGCCGGACGGCTTTGTGGCCACCACCGGGGCGTTTCGCTATTTTCTCGAGGCTTGCGAACTGCGCCCGGGCATCGATCGCCTGCTTCGCCGGGTGGATCTGGCCCGGCCCGATGCCGTGGCCGATATTGCCGGTGAGATCCGAAGCCTCATCCTGACAGCCCGGGTGCCCGAGGAAGTGGCCGGCCCCATTGCCGAAGCCGCTGCCCGCCTGGGCCAAGGGCCGCAGGGAACCGTGCTGCAGCTGGCCGTGCGCTCCTCGGCCGTGGCCGAGGACGGCCGGGCCTCCTTTGCCGGCCAGTACGAGAGCGTGCTTGGCGTCGATCCGGCCGGAGCCGTGGCCGCCTACCGCCGGGTGGTGGCCGGCAAGTACACGGCCAAGGCCATCACCTACCGGGTGCTGACCGGCTACGCCGACGAAGAAACGCCCATGGCCGTCCTCTTTTTGCCCATGCTGCCGGCGGCCGCGTCCGGGGTGCTCTATACCCGCGACAGCGCCGACCTGGACGCGCCCATGACCGTCTACGCCGTGCCGGGCCTGGGCGCGGACCTCGTCGAGGGCGCGGCCAGCCCCGAGCGTCTGGCCCTGTCCCACGCGCCGCCCCACTTTCTGCTTGATCGCCAGACCCTGGACGCCCCGCTGTTGACCGAAGCCGCAGCCAGCCGGCTGGCCAGCCTGGGACTGGCCCTGGAGCGGACCTTTGGCACGCCCCAGGACGTTGAATGGGTCATCAGCCCGGACGGCAGGCCAACCATCCTGCAATCGCGGCCCATGGCCGTGGAGGATGGCCCGTCTCTGGCCCAAGAGGCTCCAACGCCGCCGCGACCGGTTGGCCTGCCCCCCCTTTTGACCGGCGGCATGCGCGCCTCGGGCGGCTGCGCGACCGGCATCGTGCGCTTTGCCGCCACCATTCTGGACATCGACGCCATTGCTCCGGGCACGGTCCTTGTCACCCCCACCCTGCCCACCACCCTGGCCCGGGCCGTGGACCGCCTGGCCGCCGTCATCGCCGTCTCAGGCAGCCGGGCCGGCCATTTCGCCTCGGTGGCCCGGGAGTTCGGCCTGCCGGTCATCACCGGGGCCGCCGACGCCTTTTCGGCCCTGACCGAAGACATGGAAGTGACCGTCGATGCCGACGCCGCCCTGGTCTACCCCGGACAGGTGGCCGCCCTCCTGGCCCGCACCGCCGCGCCCAGGGCCGGCGAAGGCTCGCCCGTGGCCGAGCGGCTGGCCCGGCTGGTGCCGCTGGTGGCCGGGCTGACCCTGACCGACCCGTCTTCGCCGGATTTCACCCCGGCCAAGGTCCGGTCGCTCCATGACGTCGTGCGCTTTGCCCATGAAAAAGCCGTCACGGAAATGTTTTCCCTGGTCGGCGAATCCGGCCGGGGGCTGGCCTCGGCCAAACGCCTGCGCAGCCACCTGCCGCTGACCATGTACGTCCTGGACCTTGGCGGCGGCGTGTTCGAGTCTGCCGCCGGCGACAAGGAACTGCGCCCCGACCAGATCAAAAGCGCCCCCATGTGGGCCTTGTGGTCCGGGCTGGCCGCTGACGACGCTCCCTGGCCCGAGGGGCCGCCGATTACCGACGACGCGGCCCTTGATCGCACCAGCGCCGGCCTTTTTATCAACGACTCCAAGCATCTGGCCAGCTACGCCGTCATCTCCGACACCTACGCCCACGCCATGCTGCGTTTTGGCTACCATTTCACCGTGGTTGACGCCCTGTGCGGTCCCGAAGACGCCCAGAACTACGTCAATTTCCGGTTCAAGGGCGGCGGGGCCGGCTTTGACCAGCGCACCCTGCGCCTGTCCTGCATCCGCCGGGTGCTGACCCATTTTGGCTTTGAGGTGCGGGCCGCCGGCGACCTGCTCGACGCATCCCTCACCCGCATTCCGGAAAAAACCGCCCAGAAACGGCTGGCCATGCTCGGCTGCCTGCTGGCCGCCAGCCGGATGCTCGACATCCGTCTGGCCAGCGAGGCCGACGCCGACGCCTGGGTCGCGGCTTTTCTCGAACGCACCGACCGCTGAGGCGAGACCCTGCCATGGCCGCCCAAAACCACGCCTATCCCCTGACCTGGGTGACCAGCCATCTGGCCGTGGGCGGCGCGCCCATGTCCCATGCGCAGCTCGACTCCCTGAAAAGCCAGGGCGTGACCGCCATCCTCAACCTGTGCGGCGAATTTTGCGACCTCCACGAAATCGAGGCCGCCGCCGGCTTCGAAGTCCATTATCTGCCCATCCCCGACGAAGGCGCGCCGGACATGGCCGCCCTGGAAACCGCCCTGGCCTGGCTCGACGAGGCCATCTACCTCGGCAAAAAGGCGCTCATCCACTGCCGCCACGGCATCGGCCGCACCGGCACGGTCTTAAACGCCTATCTGCTGCGCCGGGGCCTTGGCCACAAGGGCGCGGCCAAGGTGCTGCGGCCGCTGCGCTCCAAGCCGGCCAATTTCGACCAGTGGCGGACGATTCGCCGCTATGGCAAGACCGCCGGGAAGCTCACCGTGCGCGAGCCCCGGCTGGAATCCGGCCGGGCCGTCAATCTGGCTCCGTTTCTGGCCGATTACGCCGCCCTGGCCGCCCTGGCCGGGCAGGCGGCGGCCGGTGTCCCGTGTTGCGGCCGCGACACCGACGCCTGCTGCCGCCGGCCGCTGTGGCTGTCGCTGATCGAAGCCGTGGCCCTGGCCCGGGCCATCGACCTGGGGCTGCCAAGCGAGGTGCGCCACAGCGTCATCGAGCAATCGGCCGAGGCCTCGCGGGAGATGGACGACCTGACCCGGCGCTACGGCGATTCCCGGGAGCTGTGCCTGTCGGCCTGGTCGCGGCTGTGTCCGCTGGCCCGGGACGGAGCGTGTCTGGTCCTGGCCAACCGCCCCATCACCTGCATCACCTACGGCGCGCCCGGCGAAGCCGTGGCCGCCCTGTGGGAAAATACCCTGGAACCGGGTCTGACCGAACTGTCGCGCCAGGTGTTCCTGGCCCTGGCCGGCGCCCTGGGCGATGGGGCGCTGCCCTACTTCGCCCTGCCCGACGTGGCCTCGGGACGCTACGTCTCGGCGGTGTTTCAATATCTGCTGGCCCTTTCCAGGCGTTGACCGCAACCGCCGGGACGGCGTAGGAGAGCGGGTCACACACCGCAACGAAGGAGACTGCCATGGCTGAAGATTTCAGGACGCTTCTCATGGAATCGGACCGGCTCGAAGACGGCGACCGCTGGTTCGGCGACATCCAGATCGGCGGCTGGTTTTATTTTTCGGCCCAGGCCGGGCCGTTTCACGACAGCCGCCCCCGGACGCTCCTGGAAAACCCCATGGGCTACGAATCCTTTGACCTGCGGTTGCAAACCGTTCAGGGCGTGATCAGCTACGGGCGCTACGGAGCCTGGGAAGATCTCAAGAACAAGCCCTGGGCCAAATTGTTCAAAGAGGATCGCCCCACGGTCCTGCACGCCCCGGATGTGCCGGTGGCCATCTGCCAGCAGATTTACGAAGACCTGCTCGCCTACGCCCGCACCAATCCGGTGCCGTAACAGGCGCATTGCCCCGGGGAACCTCGGCCCGCAGCCGGTTCCCCGGCCCCGTTTGCCCAACAGCCCGTCCGTCTCTCCCCACCCACTCGCTCCAGACCCAGGCCGGCCTGTCCGCCTGACCCAGCCCGGGCCTTGGCTGTTGCCCAATCGATCATTTTTATCTATCGATTGTGGCCGGAGGCATAGACCATGCAAATACTTATCACCCTGTCCAGCCCGGACCCCGAGATCAAGTGGAACACCGTACGCTTCGGCAATTTTCTGCTGAGCGAAGGCGAAGACGTCACCATCTTCTTAAACGGCCCGGCCGTGGACCTCATGGCCGGCGACAGCCCGCAGTTTCCCATCGCCGAACAGGCCAAGCTCTTTGGCTTAAGCGAAGGCGTGCTGGCAGCCTGAGGCAAGTGCCTGGGCATCCACGGCGTGGAAGCCAACGCTCCGGTCACCCTGTCCAATATGCCGTTTCTCTATGCCGCCATGCAGGCCGCCGATCGCATCATGAATTTCTAGGTCGCGGCCTGCGCAGGCGGGGAAGGGGGCAAGGCCGTCGCAATGCCCCCTTCCCCTCCTGTGCGGGCCGCGCTATAGAAAGTGGCATGATGCGACCCGCCAAACGACACTTCCGTGCCCTGGCCCTGGCCACCTGTCTGGCAACCTGCCTTCTGACCGGCTGCGCCGGCCTGGAGGACGCCCCACGCCCGGCTGCGGCCCAGCAGACCACTGCCGCCCAGACGCCCGCGGCAACCTCCCAGGTGCGCGCGCCTGTTGCCCCGCCCATCACGACGCCCTGGAACAGCCGCATTTCCCCGGCCAGCCAGCAGATCACGAGCTTTGCCGCCCTGGCCCCGGCGGTTGACCGCTCCATCGCCTATGCCGCCCGCAAACCGGCCAACGCCGTGGCCGTGGACCAGCCCGGGGCCCGCCTGACCTGGGGCCAGCTCCACCAAAGCCTCACCACCTTCCGACGCATCCTGCCCGAACTCGACCGCGACCCGACCGTGCTGGCCAAATATTTCACCTGGGCGCCGCTTGCCACCGATACGCTCCTGACCGGCTACTACGAGCCGACCATCGAGGTCTCGCGCACCCGCCAGGGCCAATACATCTGGCCCATCTACCGCAATCCCGGAGCCTCGGGCAAACAGCACAGCCGGGAAGCCATAGACTACAAGGGCGTCCTTGCCGGCCGCAACCTGGAATTGGGCTTTGCCAAGGACCCCATCGCGGTCTTTTTCCTGCACGTCCAGGGTTCGGGCAAGCTGCGCTACATCGAGGACGGCTCCACGATCTATGCCCTCTTCGACGGGCACAACGCCCACCGCTACGTCGGCGTCGGCCGGGTGATGGTGGAACGGGGCTGCTTCCCCGAAGAAGAGATGAGCATGCAGCGCATCCGCCGCTTCCTGGAGGAAAACCCGTCCCAGGTGCGCGAGTATCTGACCAAAAATCCGAGCTATATCTTTTTCAAGGCCTCCCAGACCCCGCCGGTCGGGGCCATGGGCGTGCCCGTCACCCCCCACGCCAGCGTGGCCGTGGACCCGGGGTTCGTCCCCTACGGCACGCTCCTCGCCGTCGACGGCGACCTGCCCGGCTATCCGCCCGGGACCGGCCCCGGCGTCGAGCGCTTCACCGGCTTCGTCATGGCCCAGGACACCGGCTGTATGCGCGGCAATCATTTTGACCTCTACCTCGGGCCGGGCGAAAAAGCCGCCCATCAGGCCGGCCTCATGAAAGGCACGGCCAAGGCCTACGTCCTTCTGCCCAAGTAGGGAGGGAGAGTAGGAAAGGCAGAAGACGCCTCCGGCGGCCGGGGGGATGATCCCCCGGACCCCTGCAAAGGGAAACGTTTTTCAAGGGGTTCTTGGCGCTGGGCTGCCAGTCCGGGCGGCTTTTGACCGGGACAGTCGAAGCATGCGCTTGATGCGGAACCCCGTTGCTCCTGCGGCCAGAGGGAGAGATAGCCCTTTGGAAATCCACTTGGGCAAAGGGAACGGGCGGGCCAAAGGCCCCCAAAGCTGTGGCGGGAGTTATGACGCGCGTCCTTATCGCCGACGATAACGCCATTTTCCGGGAAGTGCTCAGGCGGCACGTGACATCGCTCTTCGGCTTTGCCGTGGTCGAAGCCGAAAACGGCCTGGAGGCCGTGGCCCTGGCCGAAACCGTGCACCCGGACCTGATCCTGTTGGACCTCTTCATGCCGGGCATCGACGGCATCGAGGCCATCCGCCGCATCCGGGCCGTCCCCGCCCTGGCCGACGTGCCCATCATCTTCCTGTCCGGCGAAACCGACCGTTGCGTCTGGGCCGAAGCGCTTTCGGCCGGGGCCAACGATTTCATGCCCAAGCCCTACCACCGCCAGGAGCTGGCCGCCCGCATCAACCTGCACTTGAAACTCGCCACCCTCGGCCAGGAGCTGCGTCGCCAAAACGATCTGCTCACCCGGGAACAGTATCTGGCCGGCTGTGTCCAGCGCCAGCTGTTGCCCAAGGACCTCGATTTCCCGGGCATCGAGTCGGCCGTGGTCTATCAGGCCCAGGAACAGGTCGGGGGGGATTTCTACGAAGCCTGGGACGACGGCTCGGCCGTCAATGTGGTCATGGCCGACATCTCCGGCCACGGGGCCTCGGCCGCCATGCTCATGGCCGTGTGCAAGGGACTGCTCTTGTCGCTGCGCCAGGCCCGCCTGGTTCCGGAAGAGATCATGGCGGCGCTCAATGCCATGCTGTGCGACCTGCTGCTCGGCGGCGACCTGGACATGTTCGTGACCCTGGCCCTGTGCCGCATCGACCGGAATGTGCCCCTGCTCTCCGTGGTCTCGGCCGGACATGTGCCGGCCTATGTCATCGGGCGCGAGGGCTTAACCGAACTGCCGTCCCAGGGACCGGCCCTTGGCCTCCTGCCCCAGTTCGACTGGACCTCCCGCACCATCCCCTTTGGTCCCGGGGACAGCCTCTTTCTCTATACCGACGGCCTGACGGAACTGCGCGCCCCGGACGGGACGTTTTTCGGCGAGGACAGGGTGCTTGAGCACCTGCGCCCGGGTATTGCGCCCAAAGACCTGATCGGCGAGATCATCGAAACCGCCCTGCCCTTTTGCAAGGGCATCCTCCACGACGATCTGGCCATGGCCGTCCTGCGCCGGCTCGTCTAAGCCGCCCCCTCGCCCGCCCCGGCCAAACCTCAGGCGTAGCGGGCCAGCCCCGAGGCCCGATCGGCAAAGACGTCGAAGACCGCCCCCAGCGTCACCACCCGGATGATCTTGTCCACATGGGGATGCAGACGGCAGATGCCCATGCGGCCGCCATGGGCCAAAACGGCCTTTCGCACCGACACCATGGCCCCGATGGCCTTGCTGTCCATGAAGTTGACCGCCCCGAGATCGAGCAGCAGGTCATCGGCCTTGGCCGCCGCGTAGCGCTCGAGCACTGCGTCCTTGAAATCCGCGCTCCCGGTGTGGTCCACTTCGGGAGTCAGCACCGACACCACCAGACATCCGCCGACCAGTTCCGCCGTCAGGTCCATGCCTGTTCCTCACAACCTGCCCTGGGGAGCGGCCGCCGTGTGCCGCCGGATCGGGAAACGCCAGGGCCGGACGCTTCCCGCAGTGCTCAACCCCCGCTGTCCGCGCCGCCCTGCTCCAGCACCTTCTGACAGGCCTCCCGCCAGACCGGCAGCCGCGGGGCCAGGCCCGAGGCCGCCAGATACAGTTCATCCAGGGGATTTATGGCATAGTCGCGGCTGATGACCACCAGTTCGTGCTCCAGCCGGTTGGCCACGTGCACGGCCAACAGCGGCGAGAAACCGGCCCGCCGGTCGCGCCCGGGTTCGTGGTGGAGATAGACCGCCCGCACCACGGCGTCTTCGACCCCCCAAAGCCCCAGCAGATAGGCCCCGACCTCGGCATGGGAGGCCCCGAAGAAATGCTGTTCCATGTCGAGAATGGTCCCCTGGCCGGCCTGGCAGGCCCGGATGACCTCCAGATACAGTTCGGGAAAATTGGTGGCCATGACCAGCTTGCCCACGTCGTGGAGCAGTCCGGCGATATAGCAGTGTTCGCGCGCCTCGCTTGGGGCGTCCTCCTGGGCCGCAATCTCCCGGGCCAGCCGGGCCGTGCCCAGACAGTGGCTCCACAGCTTCTCCAGGTCGAAGTCGTGAAACGCCTCTTTGTCGAAACGCCCGAACAATCCGACCCCGAGCACCAGGGCCTTGACCACGTCAAGCCCGAGCAGATTGACGGCATGGGCCGGGCTGGAGACATGGGTGCGCAGGCCGAAAAAAGCCGAATTGACCAGTTTGAGCAGCCCGGCGGCCATGCCCACGTCCTGGGCAATGAGTGCGGAAACCTCGCGCACGGACGGATCTTCCTGGGCCAGCACGTCGAGCAGGGCGGCGTACAGGCGCGGCACTGTCGGCAACTGGTCGAGCTTGGCCACCACGTTTTTGACCCGCTCGTCGAGAAACACCTCACGCAGGGACAGTCCCCGGGAAATGACGGCCTTGAGTTCCTCGGGCCGGCAGGGTTTCTGCAAAAACTGATGGGCCGGACGCACGGTCTGCATGATCATGTCCCGGTCGGAATGGCCTGACAGCACGATGCGGATGGCCCCGGGATTGTGAATTTGCGCCTCGCGCAGAAACATGGCCCCGTCCATGCCCGGCATCCGCATGTCGGCCACCACCACGTCAAAGGGCTGCTCGGCAATCATGGTCAAGCCGGTCGGTCCGTCCTGGGCGAAATCCATCTCCCACTCCCCGCGCATGTCGTGAAACATGCGGCGCAGGGCCGAAAGCACGTTGGGTTCGTCATCGACGAACAGAATGCGGGTTTTCACGAATCGTCTCCCTGGGTGGCGGCCAGGGCGGCCTCAAGGCCAAACGGCACCCGGACGGTAAACGTGGACCCCTGCCCCGGCACGGAATCGAAATCAATGGTGCCGCCGTGCTTGGTCACCACGATGTTGTGGGTGATGGCCAGCCCCTGGCCCGTGCCCTTGCCCACTTCCTTGGTGGTGAAGAAGGGGTCGAAAATCTTGCGCCGGTTGGCGTCACTGATGCCAACGCCCGTATCGGCCACCGAAAGCTTGAAAAAATCCCCGTCGGCTTCGGTGCGGATGGTGATGCGGCCCTTCTCGACCGTGCCCTTGACCTTCTCGGCCACGGCATGGGCGGCGTTGACCAGGATATTTAAAATCACCTGGTTAAAATCGCCGGGGAGACAGAACACCGGCGGCAGGCTGCGGTCGAGTTCAAGAATCACCTCGCTTGCATACTTCCACTCGTTTTTGGCCACAATAACGGTGTTTTCCACCGCTGCATTGAGGTCCACGGCGGTTTTTTCCTCGCCGCCGGGATGGGAGAACTTCTTCATGGCCGACACAATGGCCGTCACCCGGCCCACGCCTTCCACCGACTGTTCCAAGGCCCGGGGGGCCTCGTCGAGGAGAAATTCCACATCGGCTTCGCGTCTCGCCGCCTCGATCTCCTCCAGGGCCGCCGGATCGCCGCTGTCGGCCGCCAGCCGCCGGGCCACGGTCTCGATGCGGGCAAAGGCCTGTCCAAATCCGGCAAAGGCCGTGGACAGAAAATGCAGGTTGTCGCCGATATACTGGGTCGGGGTGTTGATCTCGTGGGCAATGCCGGCCGCCAGTTCGCCCAGGGATTCAAGCTTCTGGGCCACGGCCAGCTGGCGCTCCAGGGTCTTGCGCTCACTGATGTCAAAGACGATCTCGAAAAGCCGCAGCTCGCCCCGGCGCGGGGCCGTGACCACGGTTTTAAGCACCGGCACGGTGCGCCCGTCCGGCCGGATCAGGCGCATCTCTTCGTTTATGATATTGCGCTCGGTCAAAACGGAGCAGGTGCCCAGGAGCCGCCCTTCGTTGTCGCTCCAGGCGATGTCGCCGCAGGGCCGGCCGACCAGTTCCGCCCGGCTGCGGCCGCACAGCTCCTCGGCCGTGGCGTTGACGTCCTCCACGAGCTGGGTCTTGGGATCGATGATGAAAATACCGGCCCGGATACCGTTCAGGATGCGCCGCAACACTTCCTGCTCGCTTCGCAGATCCTTTTCCACCCGTTTGCTGTCGGTGACGTCGGTGGCCACGCCCACAATGCCCTGGGCCGAGCCCTCGGCATCGTCGAACCGGGCGCGGTGAAAGACCAGATGGCGTTCCCGGCCCGAGGCGTCCTCCACGGCGATTTCGAACTGCTGCACGCCGCCCCGGCTTAAAATCTCGCGATCCTTCTCTGCCAAAAACGCCCCCACCTCGTCGGAAAAGATTTCGGCGGCGGTCAGGCCCGGGGCGCTTTGGATGGAGACGCCGAGAAAGGTCTCAAAGGCCCGGTTGATGCCGAGATAGTGGCCCTCGGTATCCTGGACGTAGATGGGATTGACGGCGGCGTCCATGAGACTTTTGAGGACGGCCAGCCGGCCGGTCAGGCCGATTTCGTCAAAGGAACTCAGGGCCGTATCCAGGGCGACGCCCAGTTGCGGGAGCGACAACGGCGGGGCAAGCAAGCCCTGGGGATGGCCGGCGGCCAGGGCGGAGAGGAACTCGGGAGCGCCGTCCAGGGCGTAGCAGACCACGGGAAGGCCCTGACTGTGAAAATCGCGGACCAGGGCCGCAGCCGCCGGGGCCGCGCCAGGGGCCGCGACCAGGACCACCGCCGCCGGCAGTTCCCCACCCGGGGCCGCGCCAAGCACGCTATAGCCAAGGGCGGCCAGGGCCGGGGCCAGTTCTTCGGGCACCCCGTCTCCGGCCGCTACGAGCAGGATGCCCGTGCGGACGCCGTCGCCATCCCTGCCATCCATGATCCGCCCCGTTGTTTCGGCCGTTTTAAGTGATACTGGCTGATACTAGGGCATAACGGCGGCGGCGTTCAAGCACTATATGCTGCGGCGGCAACCTTGTGCGCCCCCGCTGCCTGGGAGCGGCTTGTCCGGGGCTGTCCCGGCGGCGGCGCAGTCGGTGCGCCCTGCAATCAAATCGGCCAGGGTGATGGAGTCGAGCTTTTCGTGCATGGCCCGGGCCGCCTCCATCCACACGCCCCGGGTGAGGCACTCGGCGGTGCGCGGGCAGGGACCGCCCTCGCCGTTGCATTCGACCAGGGACAGGTCGCCTTCCAGGGCGCGCACAATGTCGCCCACGGAAATCTCGGCCAGGGGCTTGTCCAGTTCATGGCCGCCGCGCGGACCGCGACGGCTGCGCACAAAGCCGGCATCCTTGAGTTCGCGTACGAGTTTTTCCAGATATTTGACGGAAACCCCCTGGCGGGCGGCAATGTCTTTGATGCGCACCGGACCGTTTTGGCCATGCATGGCCATATCCAGGATCATACGGGTTCCGTAGCGGCTTCGGGTCGTGAGTTTCATTGGCTCGGCCTCCTGGCCGGTGACGTCCCGGACCCGGCCACGCGGGACCGCATCCATACGTTTAAAGTAGACAAATAGCTCCCCGGCGTCAATGAAAACAGCATGATTCCCGGCCGGTTGCAGGCTCTTCTGCAAAGGGGACTGTTTGCGCCTGCCAAACCACCAGCAACCGCTTTGATAATAAACCGTCTGGTCCAACCGGGGGATACCATTGGTCAGGGGCTAAAAACCATGGGAACGGCGCGGGGTTGCGGCTAAAGGCGGAATGCGCCGGCCGGGTTTGGTCCCCGGGCGGCACTGTGTTATGGACTCCCGGCGCTCTGCGCCGTCGCACATCCAGCCAAGGAGTCGTTTCATGCCTCGGACCCTGCCCCGGGCCTTTCTGGCCAACCTGCTCGGCAACGCCCCGGACTGGTACAAACTGACCATTGCCGCCTTCCTCATGGCCAATCCCATTTTGTTCCATACCGTCGGGCCGTTTGTTACCGGCTGGCTGCTCATTGCCGAATTCATCTTCACCCTGGCCATGGCCCTGTCCTGCTATCCGCTGCCGGCCGGCGGCCTGCTCGCCATGGAAGCCGTGATTCTGGGCCTGACCAGCCCGGCGACGCTCTCTGACGAAGCCGCCCACAACTTCCCGGTCATCCTGCTGTTGATCTTCATGGTGGCCGGCATCTACTTCATGAAGGACATGCTCCAGTACGTCTTCACCAAGATCCTCATGCAGGTGCGCTCGAAAATCGCCCTGTCGCTCCTGTTCTGCTTTGCCGGGGCCTTCCTGTCGGCCTTTCTCGACGCCCTGACCGTGACGGCGGTGATCATCGCCGTGGCCTACGGCTTTTACGAGATCTACCACCGCCATGCCTCGGCCGGGAAAAACCGGCTTGGCGACGAAGACGGCCTCGACGAGGTCAGCCGGCGCGATCTCAAGCAGTTCCGTGGCTTTTTGCGTAATCTCATGATGCACGGGGCCGTGGGCACGGCCCTTGGCGGGGTGTGCACCCTGGTTGGCGAGCCGCAAAACCTGCTGGTGGCCCAGGAGATGGGCTGGCATTTCGGGGAATTCTTCCTGCGGGTGGCCCCGGTATCCATGCCGGTGCTGGCGGCGGGCCTGGCCACGACCATGGTGGTGGAGCGCTTTGCCCTGTTCGGCTACGGCTTCAAGCTGCCGACCGAGGTGCGGCGCATCCTGGCCGCCGAAGACGCCCGGCGCGACGCCTCCATGACCCTGCGCTATCGGGCTGGGCTGTACGTCCAGGCCGCAACGGCCGTCTATCTCGTCATCGCCCTGGCCCTGCATCTGGCCGAGGTCGGCGTCATCGGCCTGTCCGTCATCATCCTGCTGACCGCCCTGTGCGGCAAGACCGAGGAGCATCAGATCGGCCAGGCCTTCACCGAGGCCCTGCCCTTTACCGCCCTCTTGGTGGTCTTTTTCGCCATCGTGGCCGTCATCCACGACCAGCACCTCTTTGCCCCCATCATTGAGTACGTCGTGTCGTTGTCCGGCAAAAAACAGACCGCAGCCTATTATCTGGCCAACGGCCTGCTTTCCATGATCAGCGACAACGTCTTTGTGGCCACGGTCTACATCACCGAGACCAAGGCCCATTTCGTCAAGCTCTTCGCCGCCATGCCCGAGCTTGGCATGGACGGGGCCGAGCTGCTGGCCCGGCTGACCGACGCCAAAAACACCCGCGACGCCGTGCTGGCCGCCGTGCCCCAGGCCGCCCTGCCCCAGGTGACGGCCACCCTGGCCCAGTTCGACCGGCTGGCCGTGGCCATCAATACCGGCACCAACATCCCAAGCGTGGCCACGCCCAACGGGCAGGCCGCCTTTCTCTTCCTGCTCACCTCGGCCCTGGCCCCGCTGATCCGCCTGTCCTACGGCGAAATGGTGAAGCAGGCCCTGCCCTACACCATCACCATGACCCTGACCGGGCTGGCTGCGGTCTGGTTCTTTCTGTAAGCCGCCCGTTGCCCTGACTGGTGGCCATGGCCCGGGTTATGGCCGCCAGTAATTCCCGGGCATCCACCGGCTTGACCACATAGTCGTCCATGCCGGCGGCCAGACAGCGCTCCCGGTCCCCGACCATGGCATGGGCGGTCATGGCCAAGATGGGCACGCCCCCGCCGGGCAAGTCCCGTATGCGCCGGGTGGCCTCCAGACCGTCCATGACCGGCATCTGCACGTCCAGCAGCACACAGGCAAATGTCCTCCCGGCCACGGCCGCCACCGCCTCTGCCCCGTTTTGCACTGTGGTCACGCAAAACCCGGACCGTTCCAAGAGCTTGCGGGCGGCCAGGGCATTGACGGCATCATCCTCGGCCAGGAGAATTTGCGGGGGTTGGACCGGGCGCGGCTTCTCCCCAACCAAGGGCACAGGGCCTGCCGGAATCGCCTGCGGCTCCCGGGGCAGCCCCAGGGGCAGCATGAGATAAACGGTGGTGCCGCGCCCTTCCTCACTGTCAATAGCCAAAGAGCCATGCATGAGTTCGACCAGCCGTTTGCTGATGGTCAGCCCCAGGCCCGCCCCCTGCTGGGCCCGGGTGTAGGAGCTGTTGGCCTGGATGAAGGCTTCGCCGACCAGGGCGAGCTTGTCATCGGGAATGCCGGCCCCGGTATCGGCCACGGTAAAAAGAAGCCGGACCTGTCCGGGAGCAACCTGGGACAGCCGGGCGATGTCCACATCCACGCGGCCCCGGCTCGTAAACTTCATGGCGTTGCCGACCAGATTAAACAGAATCTGGCGCACCCGGACCTCGTCGCCGACTACGGCTCCAGGCACGTCGTCCAGGGTGCGGCAGGCCAGGACCAGCCCCTTTTCCAGCACCAGCGGGGCAAAGGTTTCGCGGATGGCCGCCAGCAGGTCTGCCAGGGAGAAGGGAATGGCCGTAAGGACCATCCGGTCAGCCTCGATGCGCGACAGATCCAGGATGTCGCTTAACAGCCGGGTCAGTCGGCTGCCGGCGCGGCGGGCCATGGCGGTGTATTCCCGTTGTTCGGCGTCGAGTTCGGTGGTGTCCAGGAGCTGCATCATGCCCAAAAGGCCATTGAGCGGTGTGCGAATCTCGTGGCTCATGTTGGCCAGAAATTCGCTTTTGGCCTGGCTGGCCGCCTCGGCCCGGCGGGCCAGAAGCCGGGCCTCGCCCACGGAGGCCTCAAGGTCCTGCTTGGATTGGGCCAGGGCGGATTCGACGGCCCGGCGGGGGGTGATATCTTCGATGACGGCAATGAAATACTCCGGTTCACCGGCACTGTCGCGGACCAGGGCCACGGTGAGACTGACCCAGACCACCTGCCCATCCTTTTGGATGTAGCGCTTCTCGATATTGTAACTTGAAACCCCGCCGCTCAGAAGCTGTCCGACCCAAGCAAGGTCTGCGGCCAGATCGTCGGGGTGGGTGATATCCTGAAAACGCTTCCCCAACAGCTCCCCGGCCGTGTAGCCGACAATGGCGCAGAGTTTGCGGTTGACCCGCAGCCAGCGTCCGTCCGGACCGACGTGGGCGATGCCCACGGCGGCTTGTTCAAAGGTGGCCTCAAACCGCCGGTTGCTGGCCAGCAGGGTCTGATCGTTGCGCCGTTTGTCGGCCACGAGCCGCCCGATCCGGGCCAGCAGTTCGCCGTCGTCAAAGGGCTTGACCAGATAGTCCTGGACGCCCTCCCGCAAGAGATTTTGCCGCAAGGCATCGTCGGCCTTGGCCGTCAGCATGACCACAGGCACGCCGTCGAGTTGCGGCCGCTGCCGCATGTCCCGCACCATGGCCTCGCCGCCAACCACCGGCATCATGACATCGGAAACAATGAGATCCGGGGCCAGGGCCAGGGCCATTTCCAAACCCTCCTGGCCGTTTCGGGCCTGAACAACACGGTAGCGGCGTTTGAGAATACCGGTCACATAGGCGGCCATATCCTCGTTATCCTCGACCACAAGCACAAGCGGGGCATCCGCCAACGGGAACGCATCGTCCGAGGCGTCTCCCTCGGCCGGCGACGGCAAGGCCATATCCATGAGTCCTGATTCGGCGCTTGCCGCAAACGGCCTGTCGGCAACAGTGCTCCCCGGCGGGGCAGCCAGGGGCAGGACAAGGGTGAAGGTGGCACCCTTGTTGTCATCGCCCGTCAGCCGGATGTCACCGCCGTGCAGGACGGCAAATTCCCGGGCGATGGCCAACCCAAGGCCCGTGCCGCCATGACGGCGGGTCGCCCCGTCGTCACCCTGGCGAAAGCGCTCGAACACAACAGACCGCAAGGCCTGCGGCACACCCGGACCGTTGTCGGCCACCGTCAGGCGGGCCTGCTCCCCCGTATTTTCGAGAGACAGGCGCACCCGGCCGCCCTCGGGGGTGAACTTGAACGCATTGGACAGGAGGTTGAGCACGATACGCTGAATCTTATCACCATCCGCTTCGCCCGGGCAGGTGTCCGGAACGACGACTTCCAGACTGATGCTGCGTTGCCGGGCCAGCGATTCGAAACAGGAGGCTACGAAACGGACCAGATGGGCCAGATCCACGCGGCCGTAATGCAATTCCATGCGCCCGGCATCGAGTTTGGCCACATCAAGCAGATCGCTGACGTGATGGTAGAGCAGCCGGGCATTCCGCTCCATGAGGCGCAACTCCCGACGCTGGGGATCATCCGGGGCCACCTCCGCCAGCCTCGCGCGCAAGGGGCCGAGAATGAGCGTGAGCGGGGTACGCAGTTCGTGGCTGACGTTGGCGAAAAACCGGGTCTTGAGTTCATCGAGTTCCCGGGTCTTTTCATAGAGACGGGTGATTTCGGCATTGGCCTGCCGGGCGGCATCCAGGGCCTTTTGGGCCGTATCCCGGGCCTGGGCCAGCCGGCGGTGGGTCAGGCTGAACAGCGCCCCCATGGCCAGGAAGATGAGCACCGAAACAAGACTCACCGGCCCGCCCGAGATAAAGGACAACGGCGGCTCCATGAAAATCAGCGAGGCGAGCAGGGCCGAAAGGAATGTTGCCGCCAATCCGCCGGCCATGCCGCCGAGCTGCGAACTGAAAAACACCGCCGGGAAAAACAAGAACCAGATGTAGGGCTTGATCGCACCCCAGAAAATCCACTGCAGGGCACAGGCGGCAAAAGGAAGTGCAATCGCCGCCCCCAGTTGCAACCATCTTTGGGAGAAAACAGGCTTGTGGCCCATAACAGCTCCGTTTCTGCAACACATCAGCGGGCAAAGCCAACAAACCGCCCCCCATCTGGACACGCCGCAGCAGACAAAGAGAATGGGGGAAAGGGTACACCCGCGAAATGATGTCTGGCAAGAAAGGAGGCTAATTGCTTTCTCGCAACCACTGGGCTGCCGCCCTGCCTTGCCATCAAACCGTCATCGTCCTATCGTACGATTGTCGTGAAACGCCGGAAGGATTTTCCTCCGGACGGCATGATTCCCGGGAGGACTGCATGTACGGATCGCGCAAACGCAAATTCGAACTGGTGCTGCCCCGCGTCGAGGCCCTGCGCGCCCTGGCCGACCTGACCGCCAAGGCGGCCGACGGGGCCTTGGTCATCGGCGAAGAGACCGTCGTCCTTGACGATTTTACCAGCCTGAAAATCGGCATCAAACACTTCGGCGCTTCGTCGATGCTCAAGGTGTCGCTCAAATACCCCGCCCTGGGCCTAGACGCCCTGCCCCGGCCCGAAGCCGAGGCCCCGGAGAGCCCGGACGATCCGGCGACTGCCGATCAAGACAACGCCGAACCCCTTGAAAAAAATGGCCTTCCTCGCTACAAGGGCCTTAAAAAACGCATGAAGCAGACCTTCAAGGCCATCGTCATGGCGCTTCGGGCCGGTGTTGTCCCCGAGGCCGGAGTCGCGGCCGCCTTTATCGCCGACTCCCGGCTCATGACCCGCTACCCAGGCAAGGGCGACGCCTTCTATCCGGCTTATGACGCTGAAGTGGACCAGTTCGAGACCGCCGTCGCCGCCGGCGACATCGCCGCCATGACCGGCTCGGTCGCGGCCCTTTCCCGCATGAAAAAGGAGTGTCACAGCCGCCATGCCTGATTCCCCGACCGCAATTGAGCCGCGTTGCGTCGAAATCGACCTTTCGACCGTCGATCCTGCCGTCACCGAAGACGATGAGCGCGATTTTCTGCGCATTAACGACTTTGCCTTAAGCCCCGAACAGATAAGCCGCATCGTCGCCCCGGCCCGGGTCTACCCCCGCCAGGAATACGTTCTGGCCGCCCACTGGCACCCCGAGCACGTGCCCATGGAGCTGCTCAAACAACGCATTAACGCCCTGTATCCCAACCGGGTGGACGAGCTGATCATCCCCACCCAGCACAACGTGCTCATGGAATACGACGGGTATCAGGGCGTGGAAGTGGACTGCTATTCCAGCGGGTTTAACCGCAAGGTACAGCTTCTGCTTCATTTCAAGGGCCTGGACCCGGAGCGGGCCGACGTGCTGAAGTCCATGCTCGGCCACACCCACCGCTACCGGGCCTCCCAGCTGTTCGAATATCTCGACGCCCTGGCCGAACCGGCCTTCGAGGACCGCCGCCAGAAGGCTGCCGGCCGCACCAACGCCGAAGAGGAACTCGTCACCTTCGTGCGCCTCCAGGCCGCCAAAATCAAAAGCCTCATCCTGGCCCACGAAGCCGATCTTCCGGATGACGTCTACAAGAACAAACTCGTGCGCAACTACCTCGACGCCCTGCGCAGCCGCTTTGGCGACCGGCTCATCAACCGGGCCCAGGTCTATGCCAAGGCGGTCAAGGATCTGGTCAAGGAAGAATTCTCCCTGTCCTATTTCTACCGGGCAAGCGAGGTCATCGAGGAGGCCCGGTCGCTCGGGGCCGGCATCGTCATCCCCCACCCGGAACAGTTCTGGCCCATCCTCTTGGCCGACTACGACGTGGACGGCATCGAGGTCTGGAATCCCCAGTCCCAGCTCTACACCGAATTTCTCATCAACGTGGTCAACCGCCGCAACCGCATGGGCTGGCACGGCAAGCGCCCCATCCTCATCTTCATGGGCGACGACTGCCACATGAGCGAGAAAACCCGCCCCGTGACCGAACAGGACCCGGACAAGGCCGCCCGGGAAATCGGGCTCCAGCCGGCCTGGCACGACTTCAGCATCCGCAAAAGCCTCATCATAAACGGCATGAGCCGGCGCAAGATCATCGACGAATACCGGACCCGACTGGCCGGGTGATGTGGGAATAAAAAGGCGGAAGAGGCCTCCGGCGGCCAAAGGGCACTGCCCTTTGGAAACCCACCCGGGGTGAGTTTGATTGGACTGGGCGCGTTGCCGAGTCGATATGCGAAAGTTGGGCAAGAAAAAACGAGCAGGGGCCGGACACCGGGGCAGCCGGAATGAGCCCTTGAAGGGGACCCCGGCCGCCCAAGCCGCCCGAATGGACTTTGTTGCCGCTTGGCCTCGCCAGCGGCTGCGCCAGACAGGAGAAAAAGCGTGGAGAAGGATACCCGGTTTAAATACGAGTCCACCCAGGACGCCCAAACCCTGCGCCGCTACCTCGAAGCCATCACCGCCGGCTTTGCCTCGGGGGAATTGCGCCTGGGCAGCCGCGAAGGCGAAGTGGTGCTCCATCCCAAGGGCATGCTCGGCTTTCTGGTCGAGGCCAAGTCCATGGACGGACGCATGAAGCTCCATCTTAAATTTTCCTGGCGGGAAACCTCCGCCGAGGACGACGGCGACGCGGGCCTGACCATTGCCCCGGGCGAGCAGTCCTGACACCCGGGAGGACCGGTCTATGCGCATTCTGGAAGGCATCGAGGAAAATTTCCGATTCATGGTCCTGGAGGTCTCCAAACAGGTGGGCAGCGCCCTGACTGTGGTGGAAAGCCCGGACCCGGAGCAGATCAAACGGATTGAAAGCCGCGACGACTATATCGACAACTTAAAGAGCGTCATCGAAAACGCTTGCTGGGGACGCATCCACGGTTCCACCGACCGCAACAAGCGCACGCTCGACCTCGTACGCGCCGCCAACATCATCAACATCAACCTGGAACGCATCGCGGACTACGCCGTCAACGTCGTCAACCAGGTCCAATACCTGACCGACCCCAAGTTTATCCGGCGCTACAACTACCGCGCTCCCTTTGTGGACGTGGACAAGGCCCTGGGGCTGGTTTTTTCGGCGCTCACCCGACAGGACGTCAAACTGGCCCTGCGCATCTGCCGGGCCGAGTTCTCCTTGGACGACCATTTCAAGACCGCCTTCGATGCCATCCTGGCCGACCTGCGCCGGGGCGAATCCCCGGAAAACGCCATCTCCAGTTTCAACATCTTCCGGTATCTCGAACGGATGGGCGACGCCCTGCTCAATATCGGCGAGGCCGTCATCTTTGCGGCCCTGGGTGAAAAACTCAAGATCCATCAGTATCAGGCACTTCAGGATACCCTGGAACTTGGCGAGGAAACGCCCATCCCGGCCGGCGACTTCCATTCCATCTGGGGGACCCGCTCCGGCTGCCGCATCGGCCGGGTCCAGGAAGAGCACGGCGCACGCTCCAAGGGCGTGCTGTTTAAGGAAGGCAATGCGGCCAAGCTGGCCAAGGAAAAAGAGAATATCGAACGCTGGGAGCGGCTTTCCCCGGGACTGGCCCCGAGCATCCAGGCCTTTCAGACCGAAGGCGACTCGGCCTCCATGCTCCTGGAGTATCTGGGCGGCTGCAATGTGCAGCAAATCGTGCTCACGTCCGACCGGGACATCATCGAAAACGCCTGTTTTCTCATCACCCAGACCGTAGGCGGACTGTGGGAACAGACCCTGGTGCGCCGGCCGGTTGCGGGCGAGGCCGTGGCCCAGTTGCGCGCCCGTCTCGACGACGTGCTGCGGCTGCATCCGGCCTTTGCCGACGAGGCCAAGACCATCGGCAATCAGTCCGTTCCGGCCCTGACCGATCTCCTCACCGCGGCCGAAGCGGCAGAAAAGACCCTGGCCGCTCCTTTTGCCGTCTTTTTGCACGGCGATTTCAACCTCAACAATCTCGTCTACGACCATACCGCCCAGCGTATCCACTACATTGACCTGAACCGTTCCCGGGACGGCGACTATGCCCATGATACGGCGGTCTTCCTGGCCTCCAATTTCCGGCTGCCCTTTTTCGATCAGGCCGTGCGCAGCCAACTCGAGCTGGTCATGCACCGGTTCCTGGAATTTGCCCGGGGGTTTGCCGCCGAACAGGGGGATACGACCTTCGAAGCCCGATTGACCTTTGCCCTGGCCCGGGCCCTGGCCACCTCGGCCCGCTTCGAGGTCAAACGTCCCTTTGCCCAGGAACTGTTCCACCGGGGCGTCTATCTGCTGACCCGGGTTGTGGATCATGCCGGCCGCCCCTGGGAGGAGCTGGCCTTTCCCGACCCTGTCCTCATCTTCTGATCCCCGGGGAACACGTCACCCTCTCCCGGCAGACAAACCGCCTCCCCGGCCGCGCCATCGCGCAGGGCCATACCCGCCAGCCCAGGCATCCCCCCCGGCACTGCACGGAACAAGGCTGGCCTCCAGCAAGAGTCCCCTGCAAGCCCATCCCGGCCGGCTCCCTGAGCCGGCCGTTTTGTTGCTGCGCCAACATGCAACAAAAGGCCAAGAGTCAGCACTGCATACCGTACATTCTCTATGCGCACATATGACATCGGCTGACGCAAATTTTGCATTTACCCCTTGCCCAACAAGGCTATACAGCAACATACTGTTTCAAGCAGCGTTCAAACAACACAAAATACTCTGCAAAACGACATACACACCATTTCATATGAAATAATTTCAAAGACCAGCATATGCTCCCAACGCCCATGGATATATCCTCTTTGCCAAGTAGTCGCCGAAATTAGCCAGACTCCATGCATGGAGCTGATTTCGCAGGTCTGAAATATTCTGTATGTTTTTCTTGATTTTCGAATCCAGGGTGCTAGGATGGATCAATAGGGCGTTCATAATGCATCGACATCGTTTAACAACGAGGAGGAGCGTATGAAAAAGAGGATTGTGACGTTGCTGCTGGCTGCCTTGTGTGTCCTCACCCTCGCCTTCGCCGCACCGGTCATGGCTGGCACGGCGGCCAACATGGCCACAAGTTGGCAAACCGGCACCACCATCAATGCGAACTTCAATTTCGGCAATCCGGCCACGACAACCACCACCAAGCTGCCGGAACAAGTGCAAACGGCCATCACCTTCGGCACCCTGGAAACCTACCTGATGTCCGCCTTGTTGTTCGGCTTCTAGTTCGTTCCGTCAACGTCGTTTAAGCCCCTGCCCGGCAGGGGCTTTTTTTTGTGCGCCGAGACGCGTTTTGACGGATATCAAGCCGCCCCCTTGCCTCGGCGCTTCGACCCGGCTATGCTTACAATATTGATGCACAGCCGTTGATGTCCCGATCGGCGAACCCGTTGCCGCATTACGTCCAACCCCAGGCAAGGATACCCCGCTCATGCCCCAGGGCCTTTTGAGGACGGCCGCTCGCATCGCCGTCGCCCTCTTTGGAGCGATGTTTGTCGTCCTCCCCGGCAGCTGGCTGGTGTGGCATTCGGAAAACGCCCGCTTCGCCACGGCCCGGCGGGCCGAAATCCAGCTCATCCTGTCCGAATCCCGTCTGGCCCTGGACGCCGCCCTGACCGCCCGAATCGCCATCGTACGCGCCCTGTCCGCTTTTGCCGCCAGCAATCCCGAGGCCACGGCCGCCGCATTCGACACCTTCGCCCAGATTCTCAGCCAAAGCCTGCCGGACATCCGCTCCCTGCAACTGGCCCGCGATCTGGTCGTTTCCCACATCCATCCGACCATCAGCAACGCCGGCATCCTGGGCCTGCCCCTGCTTTCCCGCCTGCCGCCGGCTCAAAGGGAAGCGCTGCAACAGGCCATCACCGCAGACAATCCGGTGCTCGACGGCCCGGCCCCCCTGCTCCAGGGCGGCACTGGCCTCATTCTCCGTTTCCCGGTCTCCATCCCCGGCGCAGCCGGCCAACCGCCGCGGCTGTGGGGACTGAGCACCGTCATCCTGGACGCCAGTGCTTTTTTTGATCTGGCCATCTCCCCGGCCTCCGGCATCCGCTTGGCCATCCGCGCAGCGCCTGCCCAGGGCCAGCCCGACCGCCTGCTGGTCGGCGACGCCTCCGTTTTTGGCAACGCCCCAGTCCTCCTTTCCATGGAAACACCGGGCGGTTCCTGGCAACTCGCCGCCATTCCGGCCGCCGGCTGGTCGGCCATGCCCGTTCCTCCCACCCTGGCCGCCGGCAGCGTCATCCTCTGGGTTGTGCTGTCTGCCGCCCTGTTTGTCCTTATATCCTGGCCGGCCCGCCTGAGCGCCGCCGTGGCCCGGGCCACGGCGGCCCTGGATAGCGCCCGCGACGAACTGGAACACACGGTGGCCCAACGCACCGCCGCCCTGCTCGCCGCCAACGAGGCCCTGCGCAGCAGCGAAACCCGCTACCGGGCCTTTATCGACGCCACCAGCGGGATGGCTTTTTTAAAAGACGACCAGTTGCGCTATCTGGTGGTCAACCGAAACCTCTGCGATTTCTATGGGCTTCCTGCCAAGGACATTCTCGGACGCGACGACGCAGCCGTCATGCCGCCGGCGTTGGCCGACAACTGCCGCCTGTCGGATCTGGCCGCGATGCACGGCAACGAGGTTGTCGCCACCCTGGAATCCATGGGCGACCGCCATTTTGAGGTCCGCAAATTCCCCGTGCCCCTGGGAGACGGCAAGACCGGCGTCGGCGGTTATGTTTACGACGTCACGGACCGGCTGGCCGCCGAAAACGCCCTGCGCCAAAGCGAAGAGGCCCTGCGGACCCTCTACGACAACGCCCCGGTCGGCATCTTCACGTCCACGCCTTCCGGCCACTACCTCAAAGCCAACCGTTGCCTGGCCCGGATGTACGGTTTTGACTCCCCTGAAGAGATGCTCGACCAGATCAGCGACATCCAGGACCAGATCTATGTTGATCCCGCCGAGCGCCAAAGCCTGCTCGATCTGCTGAAAACCCGTGGCTTCTTGTCCAACCATGAGATCCGGCGGCACACCCGAACCGGCGACATCGTCTGGGTCTCGCTCAACATCCTGGCCGTGCGCGACGCTTCCGGAGCCATCATCCGCCTGGAAGGCTTTTGCGTCGACATAACGGCCCGCCGGCAGGCTGCGGCAATTCTGGCCCAGCGGGAAAGCGAACTGCGCGTCATTTTCGAAAACTCCCCGCTGGGACTGGTGGCCTATGACTCCGCCGGCGCCATCATTAAATGCAATTCCCGCTTTCTTGACATCATCGGGACCACGCTTGAACAGGCCCTGGGCGCCAATGTGCTGGCCCAAATGCCGGAATTTGCCCGAAACGCCCTGACCACGGCCTTAAACGGCAGTCCCACCCTGGTGGAAAGCCCGTACACCACCGTTCTTGGCGGGCGCAGCCTGACCCTGCGGGCAGCCTTCAACCCGGTGGCCGCCGCCAATAGCGCCACGGCGGTCATCGCCTCGGTGGAAGATGTGACGACCCAGCGGAGGCAGGAACAGAAGTTGCGCCTGCTGCGGGCCGCGGTGGAACAATCGCCGGCCTCCATTGTCATAACCGACCACAACGGGAGCATTGAATACGTCAATCCCTATTTCACCGAGCTGACCGGCTACGCTGCCGCAGAAGCCTTTGGCAAGACCCCCCGGGTGCTCAGCAGCGGCGTTCACGACCGGGCCTTTTTCCAGGCCATGTGGGAGACCTTGCAGGCCGGAAACATCTGGCGGGGAGAGCTTTGCAACCGCAAGCGCAACGGCGAGCTGTACTGGGAGAATTCCTCCATCTCGCCCATCCGAAACGACCAGGGCCAGATCACCCATTTTGTCGCCGTCAAGGAAGATATTACCGCTCAAAAACAGCGCGAAACCCGGCTGCACCGGCTGATGACCGAATTCGAGGCCATTTTTAACGCCTCGTCCGTCGGCATCGTCCACCTCGGCGGCGACGGCCGGGTGGTGCGGGCCAACAAGCGGTTTGCCGACCTGTTCGGGACGGTCCCGGAAACCCTGGCCGGCCAGGCCCTGGACGCCATCCACGAAGGCGAAAACCGCCGCCAGGCCCTGCGTCAGGAGATCTTGGCCGGCGTGGCCGCCGGTGGGGACGCCTACGTGGAAGAACGGTTCCATAACCGCTCCGGCCAGCCGTTCTGGTGCGCCGTCCATGCCCGACGCATCGACCCCGAACTCCCGGAAGCGGGTTCCCTCTGGGTCTTTGACGACATCACCGCCCGCAAAGACCTCGAAGCCATCCGCGAGGACGTGGAACGCATCATGCGCCACGACCTCAAAGCGCCGCTCAACAGCATCCTGACCCTGCCCGAACTGGTCGCCGCCCTGGGCGAAACCACCGAGGAACAGCGCGACATCCTGGCCGAAATCGAGCAGGCCGGCCGGGTCATGCTCGATCAGATCGACCTGTCCCTTGACCTCTACAAAATGGAAACCGGAACCTACGTCCCGGAGGTGCAGCGCATCAATCTGGGGCACATTCTGGCCACTGCGGCAGACATGCTGGCCCCGGTCGCCAAGGCCCGGGGCGTCGCCTTCGCCCTCCCGACCGACCAGCCGGCCGTCTTCGCCCTGGGCAACGCCCTGCTCACCCAGACCATCGCCGGCAACCTGCTCAAAAATGCCGTGGAAGCCGAAGACAACGGCAGTGCCGTGACCGCCCGCGTCTTTGCCGCAGATGGCCGCGCCGGCTTTGCCGTGTCCAACCGAACGCCGGTCCGCCCTGAGATGCTCCCAGTCTTTTTCGAGAAATACGCCACCAGCGGCAAACGCGGCGGCAGCGGCCTTGGCACCTACTCCGCCCGGCTCATGACCGAATGCCAGGGCGGCGAAATCCGCCTGGACACCTCCGAAGCCGACGGCACGACCGTGACGGTGCGCCTGCCGGCAGTCGTGCCGGAAGAAGAAGAGAGGGGGGAGAGAAAGAGCGCCTCCGGCGGCCGGGGGGATGATCCCCCCGGACCCCTGCAAGAGGAGTAGTTTTTTTGGGGTTCAAGGCGCTCCTGGCGTTGGCAGGCACTCCGGTCGGCTGCAGACCGGGACAGCCCGCGCCTATGCTCGACGGGAAACACCGTTGCCCCGGCGCCAAAGGGGCGCCCCCTTGAGCCCCGCAGGGGCATGAGGTCCCGGCGAACAGGGCTTGTGGGGTTCGATCGTTCACGCCTGAGCCAAACGAGAAGCGGCCCTCTTACGGGCCGCTTCTCGTTTGGCTCAGGCGTGCCGGCAGGACGGTTTGCCGCTTACAGCTTCGATTTCAGCACCATGTCCGTGATCGGGCCGCGCGAGCGCTCGCCCTTGAGCACGATATGGGCATAGTTGGGGAACCCCTTGAACTTGCGTACGATCCAGTTGAGCCCGTTGTTGGCCTCGTTGAGATAGGGGTTGTCCACCTGCGAGGTGTCGCCAAGGACCACGCACTTGACTCCCTCGCCCATGCGGGTGAGCAGGGCGCGCACTTCCGAACGGGCCAGATTCTGGGCCTCGTCGATGACCACAAAGGCATTTTCGATGTTCATGCCGCGCACAAAGGCCAGGGGCAGGATTTCGAACTTCTTCGGGTTGACCCGCAGCATCTCGTCGTTGGGATTTAAAAACACCTTGTTGGCCGCCCGGCAGCGGTGCAGCTTGACCAGCAGTTCAAAGACGTATTTGACGTACGGCTCCATCTTTTCCGACACATCGCCGGGCAGATAGCCCATCTTGGCCCCGATCTCGATCGTTGGTTTGAGGACGAAGATTTTCTCGAACTGCTTTTTTTCCTGCACCGCGAAAAGGGCCGCGGCCAGGGCCAGAAACGTCTTGCCGTAGCCGGCCTCGCTTTGGATGGAAACGAGATCGATATGCGGGGCCATGATCAGTTCCAGGGCCAGATTCTGATACACCGTGCGCGGCCGCACATTCCAGACGTCGCAGGTATGGTTGATGACCCGCTCGCCGTCCGGCGTATGGAGCACCGGCTTGCCCTCGCGCCAGGTGAAACAGTTGGGGACGATCTCCTCGCCTTCCTCCGCAAAGCCGGTATAGCGCTGGGATTCGGACTCAAAGGGCTTGGAATCGCGCAGTTCCTCGCTTTTAAGGCCCCGCAACTCGGCCTGGAGCTTCAAGATACGGTCGTTGGTGACCAGGATCGGGTCTTCGATGGATGAAGCCTGGATCTCGTCGAGGATGTGGTTGTCGACGATGTCGGTGAAGGCCGAGTGGCTCTTGTCGTTTTGAATGAAGTGGATGGCGTCGCGGTGTTCGCTTAAGACGCCGATGACATTGGCCACAATATGGCGCAGCTTGGGTGTCTTTTTGAGTCCTTCCAGCTCCATGAGCACGTGGTAGGGAATGTGGATGGCGTTTTCCACGCCGTTTCGCAGTTTGAGCACGCACTGCGGGTTCTCGATGAGCACGTTGGTGTCCAGGACGTAGTTCTTGCGTCCCTGGGCGTTGCCGCCTTCGGTCATGCCGATCCTCCCTGGTTTGCCGCATACGCCGACTGTCGAGGCCCCGCCCCCCGGCGAAACGCCCCTGCCGGCTGCCAAGCCTGTATCAGCCGGCCGCCCAGACGCTGTGCGCCCGGGCCGGCCATGCAAAAAGCGGCGGGACGTGCCTCACGCCTCGCCGCTTTTTCACTTGTTTCACCGCCGTTCCGAGCATCGGCTGGTTTCCCGCGCAATGGTCCAAAATGGCCCTATCCCCGCTGCCTGTTCCGTATCGGACCGCCAGGGGCGACGGCGGCATTTCCCGGGTTCGCGTCATGTCCGCGAAAATCGTTCCTGCGCTTATACAAGACTACACCCAGGGAGATTTACGTATTCTCAAAGCATCCTGCCGTATCCTGCAAAGGGCACGCTAGCGACGCTGCTTTTGCAGCTTGGCCCGGTACAGGATGGCCCCGAGGTTCATGCCGAGCACCAAAACGATCAGCACCAGGGCCGTGCCGTATTGCAGCGGCCTGGTCTTGACGATGTCGGTGCCGGCCGTGGCCAGGACGTAGATGTGGTATGGCAGGGCCATGACCGAATCGGTCAGATTGGTCGGCAGATAGGGCGTGAAGAAGACCGCCGCCGTGAACATGATGGCCGCCGTCTCGCCGGCCACCCGCGACAGGCCGAGAATGGCTCCGGTGAGCATCCCGGGCAGGGCCGCCGGCAGGACCACCAGCCGGATGGTCTGCCACTTGGTGGCCCCAAGGCCGAGCGAGGCCTCGCGGTAGGTCTGGGGCACGGACTTGAGCGCTTCCTCGGCCGTGCCGATGATGACCGGCAGGACCAGGATGGAGAGCGTCAGGATGCCCGACAGCAGGCTCACGCCCAGGCCGAAGAAGGTGACGAAAAAGGCCAGGCCAAAGAGGCCGAAGACCACCGAGGGCACGCCGGCCAGATTGTTGATGCCCAGGCGAATAAGCCGCAGGGTGCGGCCCGGCCGGGCGTATTCGTTCAAGTAGACCGCCGAGGCCACGCCCAGCGGAAAGGCCACGGCCATGGTGCCAAGGCTCAGATAGAGCGTCCCCAGGATGCAGGGCAAAATGCCGCCGGCGGTCATGGAGTCGCGCGGCATCTCGGTTAAAAAGGTCCAGGAGATGGCCGGCAGGCCTTTGATGAGCAGGAAACCGCAGATAAGGACCAGCGCGGCCATGTTGATCACCGAGGCCGCCCCGAAGACGCCCCACATGATCTTCTGGGTGCGATGCCGTCTGGCCAGTCCGGCGTGGGCGATGGCGCTTGGATTCATGACAAGGCTCCTTGGCAGGGGCTACAGGGTGGCCGCGCCGACCTGCTTGTGCTTTTCGGCCACGTGGCTGGCCACGAGGTTGAAGACCAGGGTGAACAGGAACAGCACGATGCCGATGGCGAAAAGGGCCCGGTAGTGGTTGCCCCGAAACGAGGCCTCGGCCATTTCCGCCGCAATGCTCGACGGCATGGGCCGCACCGGTGAAAAGATGGAGTTGGGGATCATGGCCGCGCCGCCGGCCACCATGAGGACGACCATGGTCTCGCCGATGGCCCGGGACATGCCGAGCATGACGGCCGTGGAGATGCCCGACAGCGAGGCCGGCAGCACCACTTTGGCGATGGTCTCGAAATGGGTCGCCCCCAGGGCCAGCGAGGCTTCCTTGAGCTCACGGGGCACGGCGTAGATGGCGTCTTCAGACACCGAGCAGATGGTGGGCACGGACATAAAGGCCAGCATGACGGCGGCATTGAAGAGATTGAGTCCGGTGGCCAGATCAAAGGTATCCTGGAGATACGGGGCCATCACCACCATGCCGAAAAAGCCGATGACGACCGAGGGCAGGGCGGCCAACAACTCCACCACGGGCTTGAGGCAGTCCCGGGTGCGCCGGCTGGCGATCTCGGCCAGATAGATGGCGGTCAGGACGCCAAGCGGGATGGCAATGGCCGAGGACAGGGCCGTGACGGAAAGAGAGGCCACAATGAGCGGCAGGATCCCGAAAGCCGGCGGATCGGAGGTGGGATACCACAAGGAGCCGAAGAGAAAGTCGGAGACCGAGACGATGCCGAAAATCGGCAGCCCCTCAATGAAAAGATACACCATGATCAGCGCCAGGACCACGATGGAACTGAGGGCAGTCAGGAAAAAGAAGTTGCGGACCAAAGAGTCCTGGGACTTGCGCGAAAAGGCCATGGCGTCTCCCCCGGGGACGCGCCCCGGCCTGTCTGGCAGGCCGGGGCGCGGACAATTGATCGAATGTGGCGAGGGCCTAGTTCAGGGGAACGAAGCCGGCTTCCTTGACGAGCTTCTGGCCGTCGGCGCTCAGCAGAAAGTCGACCAGACCCTTGGCGGCGCCGGCCGGAGCGCCGTTGGTGTAGATATAGAGTTCACGGGAGATGGGGTACTTCTTGGACTTGGCATTCTCCGGAGTGGGCTCGATGCCGTCAACCTTGAGGCCCTTGGTGGACGCGTCAAGGTAGCCGATGCCGACGTAGCCCATGGCGTTCTTGTTCTTGCTGACGGCCTGGACGACCGCGCCGTTGGAGGCCTGCATGAGCGCGCCGGGGAACACGCGTTCCTTCTTCATGACCAGACCTTCCCAGGTCTCGTAGGTGCCCGAAGAAGTGTCGCGGGAGATGACGACCACCGGGCCTTCGCCGCCGAGGTCCTTCCAGCTGGTGACCTTGCCCATGTAGAGGTCCTTGAGCTGGGCCAGGGTGATCTCGCCAAGCTTGTTGGCCGGGTTGACGATGGGCACGATGGCGTCAATGGCGCAAACCGTCTGGGTGGGAGTGATGTTCTTGCTCTTGGCCAGATCGATTTCCTTGGGCTCAATGGCGCGCGAAGCCATGGCGATGTCGGTGGCGCCGTCGATCAGGGCCTTGATGCCGTTGCCCGAACCGCCGCCGGACACGGAGATCTTCACATCCGGATGGGCTTTCATGTAGGCCTCGACGACCTTCTGCATGATGGGCAGGACGGTGGTGGAACCGTCAACCTTGATGCTGGTGTCGGCCAGGGCGGTAGAGGCCATCAGCAGAAACACAGCCACGATGCCAATAAGCTTTTTCATGTAAGTCCTCCGTAAAAGTACTTGTCACGCCACGATTGGCGCGAATTGACCAACGTCACGTGCCGGAAGGTAGAAACGCTCCGTTACGGTCCGGTGACGAGGCCACGGAAAACGCGTGACGCTCCCGGCCACGGTCTGTATCTGCCTTATTTTCATCATAACTCGCCAGGCACTTTGTGACAACAACCGCGAGAAGCATTCCTTCGGACTCGCAAGTGCCCCTGCCTTGACCGCAATCGCCGGCCGGTCTATCAAAATGCAAACGACGCCGTCAGGCGTCGGACTTGTGCCGCCGGAGCCGTCATGACCCCACCGTTTATCCTGTCCCCTTCGCTGTTATCCGCCGACTTCAGCCGGCTGGCCGACGAACTGGCCGCCCTGGAGGCCGCCGGTCTTACCTGGGTCCATCTCGACGTCATGGACGGCCTGTTCGTCCCCAACATCACCTTCGGCCCCCCGATCATCGCTGCGCTTCGCCGGTGCAGCAAACTCTATTTCGACACCCATCTCATGATCGAGCGGCCCGAACGCTACATCCCGGCCTTTCGTGACGCCGGGGCCGACCTCATCTGCGTCCACGCCGAGGCCACCGTCCATCTGGAACGCACCGTGGCCGAAATCGCCCGCCTGGGCGCGGCCCCGGCCGTGGCCCTCAACCCGGCCACGCCCCTGTGCGCCGTCGAGTACCTGCTGCCCCAGCTGGCCATGGTGCTGGTCATGACCGTCAACCCGGGATTTGGCGGCCAGTCGTTTATTCCCTTCTGCCTGGACAAGGTCCGGGACCTGGCCGAGCTTCGCCGCCGCAAGGGGCTGTCGTTTCGCATCCAGGTCGATGGCGGCGTCAGCCCCGACAACACGGCCGCCCTGCTGGCTGCCGGGGCCGACGTCCTGGTTTCCGGCTCGGCCTTTTTCGGACATCCGCCGTACAAAGAGCGCCTGGAGGTTTTTCACGCCGCTGCCGGCCACGGTCCGGCCTAGCCTCGAGGCCTCGACAGACCGGCCTGTTTGTTGAGACGTCAACACATAAACCAAGTCCGTTGCTTCTCGAAAAATCCGCATGAAAATTCTTGAACGCAACACGAGACGTCCCGCCCCGGGCCGACATCGCCCCCGCCCCCCCTTCAGGGCCGCCAGGGCCTTGCTGCATGCCCGCCCCTTGGTTGATCCCGACAGACGAATGGCCCGGCTGACGTCCATCATCGCGGCCCTGGACCAGGCCATCGCCTTTATCGCCCCCAGCGGCATCATCGCCGAGATCAACGACCGCTATCTGGCCTGGCTTGGCCTGTCGCGCGCCGATGTGCTCGGACGCCCCCTTGAGGCCCTTGACCTGGAAACCGAAGACTACCAGGCCACAGCCTTTCTCAACCTCTTTCGCCGGGGCGTGGCCCATTCCCCTGTCTCCTTTGAAAGCCGGGTGGGCGAGCGCGACGTCACGGTCAAGCTCCAGCCCGTCATCGAGGATGACGTTTTTGCCGGGCTTATCGTGTCGCTTATCGACGTCACCCCCCTGGTCGAAGCGCGCCTGGGCGTGGAACGCGAAAAACGCTTCCTCGAACAGGTCATTACCATCGCCGGCGCAGCCATCTGCATCGTCAACCGCGACGATGTGGTGGTCACCATCAACGACGAATTCACGGCCATCACCGGCTATACCCGGGATCAGGCCCTGGGCCGAGCCCGGCCTGAACTGCTGCGCGAATCGCCGCCCTCGCCCTGCCCGGCCTCGACCCGCGACGCCACCGTGCAAAAACGCCAGTCGCACATCCTCACCCGCTCCGGCCGCCGGGTCACCATTTTAAAAAACGCCGCCCCCCTCCTCGACGCCGACGGCCGCTCCACCGGCGGCATCGAATCCTTCGTCGACGTCTCCGACCTCATCCGGGCCCAGGTCGAAGCCGAGGATGCCAGCCGGATGAAATCGGCCTTCCTGGCCAACATGAGCCACGAAATCCGGACCCCGTTAAACGCCATCATGGGGCTGTCCCAACTGCTTTTAGCCGCCTCCCTGGCTCCCGAACAGCGCGAGTGCGTCGAAACCATGCGCTCGGCCGGCGAAGGCCTGCTCGTCATCCTAAACGACATCCTCGACTTTTCCCGCATCGAAGTCGGCCGTCTGGAAATCCGGCCCGCTCCCCTGGACATCGACCGGCTCCTGGAAGAAGTGCGCCGGGTGATGGCCCAGGCTGCCGACGAGCAGGGCCTGACCCTGACCATCGAACGCGACCCCGCCTTGCCCCGGGTTCTCGTGTGCGACCCGGTGCGCCTGAAGCAGATCCTGCTCAACCTGCTTTCCAACGCCATCAAATTCACCTCCCGCGGCCGGGTCGTCCTCTCCGTGGCCCGCACCCCTCCCCGCTCCAGAGACGATACCCGGAGCTGGACCAAGTTTTGCGTCCGGGACACCGGCCCCGGCATCCCGGAGCACATGCGCGAACAGATCTTCGAACCCTTTGTCCAGACCGAAGACGCCACAGCCAGAAACCCCGGCGGGACCGGACTTGGCCTGTCCATCTCTAACCGACTGACCAGCCTGCTCGGAGGCACGGGCCTGGAGGTCGCAAGCGTCCCCGGTCAAGGCAGCACCTTCTTTTTCACCCTGCCCCTGGCCGAACCCGAAGCCGCCGCCACCCGTCCGGCCGAACTGCCGCTACCGCCCGCAGCCGATTTCGGCGGCCTGCGCGCCTTGGTGGCCGAAGACAACCCGTTCAACCGCTTCCTGCTGCAAAAAATTCTGGAAAAACTCGGCGTCGGCCACACCGACTTCGCCAGCGACGGCAACGAAGCCCTGGCCCTGGCCCTGACTGCCCGCCCCCCCTACCACATCATCTTCATGGACCTGCGGATGCCGGGTCTGGGCGGCCTGGAAGTCACCCGGCACATTCGCCAGGCGGGCTTCGATACACCCATCGTCGCCCTGACCGCCCAGGCGGCCGAAGAGGATGCCGCCCGCTGCCGGGAGGCCGGCATGACCGCCTACTTCTCCAAACCCTACCGTATAAACGACCTCGAAGCCGTGCTGACCGAGCTGGCCTGCGGCAAATCGACCCGGGGCGTTCCATGACCGGCAATGCCAGACAACGCGCCCTGGCCTTCCTCCGCGAGGACCACCAGCTCACCCGGGACGAGGCCGAGGAAGCCCTGGCCGTGGCCGCAACCGTCCTTGACGCCGGCCTGGCCCGCCTGGCCCGCGCCGCCGACGCGCAAAACGCCGCCGCCTGCGCCGACGCCGCCCACGGCCTCAAGGGCAACCTCTTGAACCTCGGCCTGCCCGAACTGGCGCAGACCGCCCAACAGGCCACCGATATGGCCGGTCAAGACGATCTGGCCGCCGCCAAAGCCGCCGGAGAGCGCCTGGCCCTGGCCCTGGCCCCGCTGCTCCCAGGACAGCCGCCAAAAACCTGAGGCAACGGCAAGGCATCTCCAGCGCATGCGCCAGACGTCCTTTTTTTTCAAATGCCCGCCGCGGCCGCAAAGGACGCCCCACTAGGCAGCCCGGCCGGGCCATGCTACGGAACCACGCCATGAATACTCCCGAAACCGTCAGCGTAAACGGTCCCATCTATATCGCCGGACACCGGGGCCTTGTCGGCGCAGCCATCCTGCGCGCCCTCGCCAGCCAGGGACACGCCGTCCTCACCCGCACCCACAGCGAACTCGACCTGACCAATCAGGCCGCTGTCCGCGAATTTTTCCAGGCCACCCGGCCCGCCGCCGTGTTCCTGGCCGCCGCCAAAGTCGGCGGCATCCACGCCAACGACACCTATCCGGCCGACTTCATCCGGGACAATCTCCTCATCCAGACCAATGTCATCGACGCCGCCCGCAACGCCGGCGTCGAAAAGCTCGTCTTCCTCGGCTCCTCCTGCATCTATCCCAAATTCGCCCCGCAACCCATGCAGGAAAAGGACCTCCTCACCGGCCCCCTGGAAGAAACCAACCAGTGGTACGCCATCGCCAAAATCGCCGGCATCAAAATGTGCCAGGCCTACCGCCGCCAGTACGGCTTCTCGGCCATAAGCCTCATGCCCACCAACCTCTATGGCCCTGGCGACAACTTCACACCCGTCAATTCCCACGTCATCCCCGGACTCATGCGCCGTTTTCACGAAGCCAAACTGCGCGGCGACGCTTCCGTCACCGTCTGGGGCACCGGCAACGCCCTGCGTGAATTCCTCCACGTGGACGACATGGCCCGGGCCTGTCTCGCCTGCTACGCCCGCTACGACGACGCGGAAATCATCAATATCGGCTCCGGCGAAGAAATCACCATCGCCGGGTTGGCCGCCCTCATGGCCAAGACCACCGGTTTTGCCGGCTCCATCGTCTTTGACCCCAGCCATCCCGACGGCACCCCCCGAAAAGCCCTCGACGTCAGCCGCCTCAGAACGCTCGGCTGGCAACCCACCCTCTCCCTCGAAGAAGGCCTCCGCCAGACCTACCAGTGGTTCCTGGACAATATCGAATCCGCCCGAATGGCTTAATGAATACCCGGGGCGCTGCCCCGGCTCCCCGGATGGGGGCGCATGGCGTGGACGGGGTAAGGGACTTTTGTTGGAATTGGGGCCATCTTTCAGAAATGCGTCCGGGCCGATTTGGCGTGAGGCTTTGATCGCGTCAAACCGGCCCGGACGCTGGCGAGTTGGGGTCTGGGATTTGGCTGGCGGTTCCAGGCGGCTTCCGGCCGGAACCGCCAGCCAAATCCCAGACCCCATTCTCTCACGCCCGCACAGCACCCCACCCGCTTCCCCCCCATCGCAGGGGTCCGGGGGGATCATCCCCCCGGTGGGGTTCGGGGCAAGGCCCCGATTCTCTTCGCCTTCCCCTCACCCTCACCCTGACCCTGGCCTTCTCCACCCCCCCTCCTTCCCAGGCACCGACTCACCCGCCTGCCTACACCAGGGGCACCGTGACGATGGTCAGCGACACGGCCGGCAGGTCCAGGCGCAACTCGTTGCCCGTGATGGGGATGGGGTTTTGCCAGTGCAGCTGCGGATGTTTGTCGTCGGGGCCTTGGCCGGACCAGACGGCCCGGGAGGCGTGTTGGCCGGGTTTTGCGTTGTCGAGGCGGACGGCGGCCTGCCGGGCGGCATCTTTATTGATGAGAAAGAGGGTGAGTTCTTTTTTGCGATCATTTCGGGTGGCGAAGGTGCGCACGCCCGGGATGTCGGTGGTGGCGACGAGGCGCGAGCCGAGGCGGTCGGCCAGAAGTTTGATGGCTGTGCCGGTTGGCAGGGGTTCGTTTTTGGCGTCCAGCGCGTCCCAGAGTTCGGGATTTTGGACGTTATTGAGCCAGCGGGTGGCCCAGACCTGGGCCGTGACGACGCGGGGATCGCTTATGGCCTGGGCGAGCATATCGAGCAGGACGAGGGCGTGTCCGAGGGTGTTCTCGTGTTTCCAGCCAAGATTTTGGGGATGTCCGTACCAGTCGGCTGAGTTGATTTCGGTCAGCAGGTAGCGCAGGCGTCCGGCCAGTCCCGGGGGGCCGTAGGCCCGGGCGGCCTTGTCGACTTCGCCCACGCCGAGCATGGGAGCGGGCTGGGTGCGGTAGGGATCATAGCCGAACCACTCGTAGCAGGGATATTCGTGGACGGAGACGAAGTCGATGCTGGGGCCGGCCTCGGCAAAGACGGCCTGCCACCAGATCGTCTGATCGCCCATCATATTATCGAGACTGCCGACATCGGTTGCGCCGACCGGCCCGTTGGCCCCGATTTTGATAGTGGGATCGACGCCTTTCATGGCGGCGGAAAACAGGGTGAGGTCCCGGGCGTAGTCCTTGGCCCGGGAGCCGCCGTCGTAGACGTAAAAATAGGATTCGTTGCCGATTTCGAAATATTTGACGCCATAGCCGCGTTCGATGTTGGCGTAGCGCACGAGCGACACGGCATTTTGCAGCAGTGTGGCCATATCCGGGGCCGTGGACCCGTTGTTGGCCGGCCGATACATGGCGTCATGGGGGATGACCACCACGGGTTCGGCCCCGGTCTGGCGGCACAGCTTGATAAAGGCGTCAAAGTCCAGGGGCGTGGCGGTATACTGTTTGGCCCCGAGGTCGTAGACGCGGCGGTCGTTGGAGGGCCATTCATCGGGACCAAGCCGGGCCAGGGTGGGTTTGGGCTTGCGGTAGGGCGGCGCGGCCCAGAGGGTGACGTCGGATTTGGCCCCGCCGGGGTAGCGCAGAGAGCCGACGCCAAGATCAGACAGGGCGCGGGCCAGAGGCCGGGCACCGGGGGGGCGGTTGGCGTCGTCGTCCAAAAGATAGTTGAGGTTGATGCCGAGGAGCTTGCGATCAGTCGGACGCAGGGTTGTTTCGGCGGCAACGACAATGGTTTCGGGCGTCCCGGCCTGTCCGGCGGCCGGGGACAGGCCGGAGAGCAGCACGACGGCCAGGGTCAGAGTCAGCAGCGGTCTGCGAACCATAGGCGCAGTTCCTCCAGGATTCGGGCGGGTGCAGGGGTAGCCCTGACCGAACGATTAGGCAAGGGGAAGGGGCTGCGGTTCTGTGACGTTATGGTAAGTTTTGCATGCCGCGGCAGGAACGTGGCGTAACCAGACGGAGTCACGGACGACATGACCGGACACGCGGACGGAGGAAAGAGGCTTGCCGGGCCTTGCAACACCCCTGGCTTGATAGTAATGCAGGGCCTCGCGGCGATCCGGCTCGATCTGCCGACGCCACGTCCCCGGACAACACGGTCCGATATGGACCCGGAGGAACCCCCTATGATGCTTTTCCGTCGCCTTGTCCTGCTGGTTGCGGCCCTGCTGTGCCTGCCGGCGTCCGCTTTGGCCGCTGAGGTCAAGACGTTTGCCGTAGCCCCGTTTACCGTCCATGGGCCTGAGAAATACCAGTATCTGGGCCAGGGCGTGCAGAGCATGCTCGAATCGCGAATGAACTGGCCCGGCCACCTTGCCCCCATGGACAAAGCCAAAGCCGGGAACAAACTGGCCAAGGCTCCTGCCTCCGAGTCCGAAGCCAAAAAGACGGCCAACGACCTTGGCGTGGATTACCTCGCCTACGGATCGGTGACGGTTTCTGGCGAACAGGCCAGCGTGGACATCATGGTGGTGGGGCGCGACGGCAAGAAATGGCCCAAGTCGCTCGACACCAAGATTGCCGAGCTGATCCCGGCCATGGAGCGCACGGCCCAGACGCTTAACAACGAAATTTTCCAGCGCCCGGCCACCCCGGCTGCCGGCAAGGGCGGCGCTCCCTCCAGCCAGCTCAATTCGGATTTCGTGGTCAACCAGACCAACGGCGACCAGAAGGGCTATCTCAACCCGAGCTTCCGCTACGCCGGCCCCTCCGACACCCCGGGCGTCTGGCGCAGCCAGTCCATGCCCATTGTCTCGCGCGGCATTGCCGTCGGCGACTTCAACGGCGACGGGCAAAACGAAGTGGCCATCCTGGCCCAGAACTCGGTTGAGGTCTTCAACTACAAAGACCGCCAGCTGATGCCGATTGCCAAGTATCAGACCCCGCCCAACATCATGCTGCTCAACATCAGCACCCTAGACATCAACGGGGACGGCAAATCCGAGATTATTGTTTCGGCCAGCTACTTCAAAGAGCCGCGTTCGTTCATCCTGAGCCTTGACGGCAACAAGCTGGTTGAGACGCAAAAAGACATCAAGCTCTACCTCAACGTGGTGCCCGTCGCGCCGGACTTCAACCGCCAGCTGGTCGGTTCCAAGGGCGAGCCGAAGGAAATCTTCGTCCAGGGCGTGCACAACGTCATCTTCTCCGGCGGCCAGCCCCAGCTGTCCACCCGCATTCCCCTGCCCAACAAGGCCAACCCGTTCAACTTCGCCTTTGTGCCTGAAAAAAGCGGCTACAAGGTCATCATAAACGACGACCAGGACCGCATCGTGGTCTATACGGCCAAGGGCGAGCGCGTGGCCGCCACCGAAGAACAGTACTGCGGCTCGGCCGTCGGCCTGGAATTCGACCCGCTCATGGCCCCCATGGAAAAGCCCAAGAGCGACCACCTCTGGACGTACTACTACATCCCGCTGCCCATGATCGTCAGCAATCTGGACAAGGATGAACGCTACGAAGTGCTGGTCAGCAAGAACATCTCTCTGGCCGCCCAGTTCTTCGAGACCTTCCGCACCTTCTCCCAGGGTGAAATTCATGCCCTGTACTGGGACGGCGTGGGCATGAACCTCTTGTGGAAGACCCGGCGCATCAAGGGCACCATCACTGGATACGCCCTGGCCGACATCGACAACGACGGTCAAAAAGAGTTGGTGGTGTGCCTCACCACCTGGCCGGGCGCGGCCGGCGTCTACGCCCGCCGCACCATCGTGCTGGCCTACAAGCTCGATCCCGCGAGTGCGGGCCAGGCCGGCGAGTACGGCATCGACCAGTCCGAGTAGCCCCACCCCTTGACACCACGACGGGGGGACCGCATCGTGCTGCGGTCCCCCCGTTTTTGCGTCTGTAACCCTGGTTTGCCGAGGTCGCCTTGCTTGCCTTGTATCTGGCCCAGATCGTCAATTCGGGACTGGCCCTGGGGGCCGTCTACGGCATCATGGCCCTGGGCTTTTCCCTGATCTTTTCCGCCAGCCGGCTGATCAACTTCGCCCAGGGCGAGTTGCTGCTCCTTGGCGGGCTTATCATCACCAGTCTGGCCGGCGTCATGCACCTGCCGCCTGTTGTGGCCCTTTTTGCGGCCAGCCTGGCCGGGTATCTCCTGGGCCGGGTGCTTTTTGCCTCCACCCTGGGCCTGACCCTGCGGGCCGCGCCGCTGCGCCAGCTCATGCTCACCGTGGCCGCCAGCCTCGTCTTCCAGGGCGTGGCCATTTTGGCCTGGGGCAAAAATCCGCTCATGCCGCCGCGCCTCATTCCCATGCCCGATCTGCGTCTGGGGTCGCTTTTCCTGGGCCGCGATACGGCCACGGCCCTGGTCTTGGCCGTGGTCTGCATGGTGGTGCTGGGCGTCTTTTTAAACAGCACCCGTCTGGGCCGGGCTCTTCGGGCCACGGCCCAAAATGCCGTGGGTGCGCGGTTGCAGGGGGTCGATACGGTCTTTTGCCACGCCCTGTCCTTTGCCCTGGCCGGCGCGCTGGCCTCCCTGGCCGCCCTGGCCGTCGGTCCCCAGACCGGTCTTCGCTACGACATGGGGCTTGGCCTTGGGCTCAAGGGCTTTGCCGCCGCCACCATTGGCGGCTACACCTCCCTTGGCAAGGTGTTTGCCGGCGGCCTCGTCCTGGGACTGGCCGAGGCGACGCTGGTGCTGACCTTGTCCGGCGAAATCAAGGAAACCGCCATCTATGCGCTGATCATCATCCTGCTCGTGGCTGCCCCGCGAGAGCACGACGAGCGTCCGTAAGCCATGCACCCATCCCGCCGCACCTCGCTTGCCCTGTTTTTCGCCGCTCTGGCCGCCGTCGGCCTTGTCACGCCCGGTTTTCGGCTGCTGGCCGTCAACCAACACCTGTTTCTGGCGGTCAACGTCCTGGCGCTGAATTTCTGCCTTGGCCTTGGCGGCCAGATCTCCCTGGCCCAGGCGGCCTTTGCCGGGCTTGGGGCCTATGGCTCGGTGCTGCTCCATGCCCGCTTTCCCGGGGCCAGCCTGCTGATTGTCCCGGCAGTGGTGCTGGGCACGGGCCTGTTGGCCGCCATGCTCAGCCGTCCCATGGAACGCCTGGGCGAAGGCTTTCTGGCCATGGCCACCCTGTGCGTCTCCCTGGTCTTTACCAATCTGGTGCTGTCCCTGGAAAGCGTCACCGGCGGTTCGGCCGGGCTCATGGCCGACAGCCGGCTGACCGTGCCGGGCATCGGGGAGCTTGGGGGCGACAAGCTGACCTTTTTCCTGTTTGCCGGCCTGCTGGCTGTCGGCTCCTCCATCTTTTTGACCCTGCGCGACAGCCGCCTTGGCCGCGCCCTGGCCGCCTGCCGCGACGACAGCCAGGCCGCTTCCAGCCTCGGCATCGACCGGGCCTCGGTGCGCTCGTTGTCCTTTGGCCTGGGGGGCGGCCTTTCGGCTGCCGCCGGGGTGGTCCACGGCCACTACACCGGCTTTATCAGTCCCGAGCAGTTCCACCTGGAGCTCTCGCTCAAGGCTCTTCTGTTTCTCGTCATCGGCGGTCCGGGCAATCTCCTGCGGCCGATCCTGGCCGCCCTTGTCCTGGAAACGGCCATGGGCTGGCTTTCGGTGCTCGGCGACGCCCGCACCCTGGTCAACGGGCTGTTGCTCGGCGCGGCCCTGCTCGCCGGCTACTGGCGCATGAAAAAATAAGCGTTTTCCTTTCGCACCCTTCCCACGTTTTTCCCAATCTCCTCTGCGCAAGCCGTTGACAGATTCTGTCAGATTGGTACTCACGTCTTATTAATTAGACAAATCTATATATCTAATAGTTTTTGCTGATATAATTTCGCATAAACTTATTTCCGGAGGGTTCCATTATGACCAGTATTGGATTCCTATGGCGTGACCAAGAACAATCGCGGCTTTGCACCCCTGTCCTGGCGTCAGGTCTGCTGTTCCTGCTGCTAACTCTGGGCGCATGCGCCCAGAAGACGCTGCCGACAGCGATCAAACTGAGTCAGGCCGGGCAGGAAGCGGCAACGCAACTGCAGGAAAACACAATTCTGACCAATGACCAGCTCAACAATCTCAACAAGTATGCCCTATTTCATGCTGCCTTTCGCGCTTCTGCCTGCCAAGAGATAAAAAACAAGGATGCCGATGCATGCACAGACAATTTTAACACCGAGAAGGAAATACTCACAACCATAACTTCGATTCAAAAAGTACTTGGTACGTATTCAGCGTGGATAGTCAATCTTCGAAAATCCTATGTCGCCATGGGAGAGCTGGCCTCCTATGATGCCAGTGGAAAATTTATTACCGCCTTCGACAGCCTCTCAGCATCCACTGGTCCCCTTGCGGCTGCTATAGGCGTCCCCTCCCCATCGACAGAGCTAACCAATATCTTCCGCTATGCCGGTGGGAAAATTGTCGGTTTTGTCCAAGCCAATAAAATCATTGACGCAAGCAAGGCAATTCATGCCGAATTGAATCAGGCGATTGAACTGCTCTCCGAATACAAAAGAAAGGAGCAGTACACCTCGCTCCAGAAGGCGTATGCCCGCACGTTGCGAAATGCCACGCTCCTTCTGTCCAGCCAGGGAGCGCTCTCTTTCAAACCTCTTGTCAATGAAATCGGCGCATCTGCCGGCCTTGCCGCCGCGCCCGATACAGACAAGCTTATCCGAAACAACAAGCACCTGAGAGTTGGCCTCAATGCCGTCATCATCGAAATCTACAATCAGAAACTTGAAAAAATTGCACTGACCTATGACAAATGTCTTGAAGCGCTTATGGCTCTCGTCAAAGTCCACGTGGAACTTGAAAAGGATGCCGGCATTGATCTGACCCAACTCACGTCTCTCATCGACCAGCTCAAAGCCCTGGCCGTAAAGATCGACACCCAGAAATAGCTCTTCAAAGGAGGTTTAATCATGTCCGAAACAACGCGTGAGACGTGTTTGGAGAGTCTTAAGACCGCCTTTGACGTTGCGGACGAGGCCTATGTGTACGCGGTCTCATCCGAAGCGCCGCAAGAACAGCAGGACACCCTCTACACCGCTAAATTGAAGGCAGAGAAACTCTATCTGAAAGCAGTCGAAAGTTCTCTTTTCGAGGACAAGCCCGAAGTCGATGCTCTCACACAACACCTTGACGCTGCCATCAAAAAAGCCAAGGATAGCCTCAACCATCTTGAATCCATTGCAAAGATCATCGAAGCAATAGCCAAAATCCTTGAATGGGCCGGAAAACTTGTGCCCTATTTTCTCTGATCTCCGTGCCACTGTCAGGGGCCGGGGCCGCAATCCCGTTGCCGGTGTCCTGTCAACAGCGTGCACCCTTGCACTGCCTTGCCCAGTTTCCAGGCGACGTCCCCGCGCCACGCCAACCGTGGCGCGGGGACGCTACCCCATTTCCCCGGCTCGGGTGCCCACCTTGCAAAAATGATTTACAACGCGCCCCGATGCGGTAAAAAAACCCTGCCATTTGCGCTTAGACCACACCGTATCGGAGGCTTCCCCATGGCCAAAGTCCTGCTCCTGCTTGCTGCGCTCCTGTGCCTGCCCGCCACGGGCGTTTTTGCCCAGGCGACCGGCGAACCCATTCTCATCGGCGGGCTTTTCGCCCAGTCCGGACCGGCCGCCGTCGTCGGCACGCCAAGCAAGCTTGTAGCCGAAATGACCGTCAAACAGATCAACGACATGGGCGGCGTGCTCGGCCGCCCGCTCAAACTTATTGCCTACGACACCGAATCCTCCCCGGACGTGGCCCTGCGCCAGGCCCGCCAGCTCGTCGAAGGCGACAAGGTCCTGGCCATCATCGGCCCCACCTCCACCGGCGAAGGGCTGGCCGTTAAAAAGTACACCGAGGAAAAGCACGTCCCGGTCATCATGACCGTGGGCGGCGATGCCGTCATTGCCGGCGGCAAGTTTGGTCCCTACGACTGGACCTTCAAGGCTCCCCAGCGCACCGCCACGGCCGTGGCCAAGATATACGACTACCTCAAAGGCAAGAACATCAAGAAGATCGCGGTGCTCTGCTCCAAAGACGCCTTCGGCCAGGACGGGTTGACCGAACTTACGGCCAACGCCGCCAAATTCGGCATCGAGATCGTGGCCGAAGAGAGCTTTGACAACAAAGGCACGGATTTTTCGGCCCAGGCCTTCAAGCTCCAGGCCGCCAAACCCCAGGCCGCCGTGGTCTGGACCATCGGACCGGCCGGGGCCATAGCCGCCAAAAACTTCGCCGCCCTGCCCGGCGAACGCCCGCTGCTCGTGCAGAGCCACGGCCAGCCCGGTCCCAGCTACCTGGAGATGGCCGGCGAAGCGGCCGGCGGCACGGTCATGCCCGGCACCAAGCTCATGGCCCCGGAATCCCTGCCCGACGAAGACCCGCAAAAGATCGTCATCGAATCGTTTATCAAGGCCTACAAGGACAACGGCATCCAGGAGAAATTCCCGCTCAACACCCACTCGGGCTATGCCTATGACGCCCTGACGCTGTTGCGGGCGGGCCTGGAAAAGGCCGGCAAGGCCGATCCCGAAGCCCTGCGCGCCGCCCTGGAGAAACTTGAGCGCGTGGTCGGCGTCTCCGGCGTCTACACCCTGTCCGCCGAGGACCACAACGGCCTGGGCCAGGATTCGATGATCATGCTCATCGTCGACTCCAACCGCTTCAAACTCGCCCCGTAGGCGGCGAGGGCGCAGCGAAAAAGCAAACGCGAGAAGATGTCAGGGGAACCTTTTGAAAAAGGGTTCCCCGCATGCTCCCCTCCCCAATAACGTTTCACGGGGGGGTGTGATTCCCGCCTGTCTGGACACACCCGGTGTCAGTGCCGCACTATGAAAACGCCCGTCCAGACCTTCACCGTCACCCCGGCCGAAGCCGGCCAGAAGCTGCTGCAATACCTGGCCCGGCGTCTGGGGTCCGGTCTGCCCCAGGCTGTCCTGCAAAAATTCATTCGCACCGGACAGGTGCGCCTCGACGGCAAACGCTGCAAGCCCTTTGACCGGGTGGGCCAAGGCCAGCTCGTGCGCGTGCCGCCCTATGACCCGGACGGGACCGGCGGGCCGGGGCGCCAAGGGCCGTCTCCCGGACCCGAGGACCGGCCAAAGACGCCCGCGCGGGCCGCAGCGACAGGCCGCGACGGCCGGGCAGGGCCATCGGGCAAACCGGCCGCGCCGCCTGCCGCCCGGACCAGGGCCGCAGCGCCCAGCCATCCGCCGCTGGACATCCTGCACGAAGACGACGACCTGCTGGTGGTCGTCAAACCGGCCGGCCTGCCGGTGCATCCCGGCTCCGGCCACACCGTGGCCCTGACCACGCTTCTAAACGCCCGCTATCCCGACGCCCCCTTTCGCCCCACCCCGGCCCATCGCCTGGACCGTGACACCACCGGCCTGCTCTTGGTGGCCAAAAGCTACCGGACCCTGCGCCGCATCCACGACGCCATGCTGACCGGACAGGCCCGCAAGGACTATCTGGCCTGGGTCTGGGGACGGTGGCTTTTAGGCGAAGACAACGAGTGGGTGACGCTGCGGGACAGGCTGGCCAAGGAAGGCGGGCCGGGCAAGGAACGGATGGTGTCCGGCGAGGTGGGCAAGGAAGCCGTGGCCAAGGTGCGACTTTTGGTGTCCATGCCCACCGCCAGTCTGGTGGAAGTGCGCCTGGAAACCGGACGGACGCATCAGATCCGCGCCCAGCTGGCCTCCCGGGGCTATCCCCTGGTCGGCGACGCCAAGTACGGCGGCGGCGCGCCGCCCATGCGGCTGCACGCCTGGCGGGTGGTGCTGCCGGGAGCGGCCTATTGCGCCCCACCGGCCTGGGAAGCGCCCTGGACGGTCACCCGCCCCAGACGCGCCTCCCTGGCCGAATGCAGCGACCGGGTCAGTTCCCCTGATCCAGAATCGACGCCAGACGTCCCAGAATAATCGCCCCGGCCTGGGCCACATTGATGGAATCGAGCGGCCGGGCCTGGGGAATGCGGTAGATGGCCTGGCAGCGCTTGAGCACGCCGGGCCGGATGCCTTCGTCCTCGCTGCCAAGCACCAGGATGATGGGGAAGTCCGGCGTGGCCGTATAGATGTTTTTGGCCTCGGCCTCGCCAGCCGCGCCAATGATGGTAAATCCCGCCTCGCTGGCCTCGTCCAAGGCCCGGGCCAGATTGGACACCTTGGCCACGGGCAAACGGGCCAGCGTCCCGGCCGAGGCCTTGGCCGCGCCCGGTCCAAGCCGCGCGCCTTCATGCTTGGGCACGATCAGGCCGCCGCCGCCCAGGGCAAAGAGCGTACGGGCCAGGGTGCCGACATTGCCCGGGTCCTGCACCCGGTCCAGGGCCAGGGAAACGGGCAGGGGCGCATTCCTGGTGGCCTCCAGCACGTCTTCCAGGCTGGCCAGATCCCCGGCCGACAGACGGGCCAGGAAGCCCTGATGGTTGCCGGGATAGATCTTGTCCATGTCGCCGGCCGGCATGAACCGATAACGCACCCCGGCAGCGGTGCAGGCCGTGACAATGGCGTCCACGTCGGCCCCGCGAAGGCCCTGGCGCAACAGCACGTCGTCCACGCTCTGCGGGCTTTGTTCGATCAGCTCGCGCACGGGCTTGCGACCCGGCAAAATGTCCTCGGGCAACACGGTCGGCACGATCGGCGTCGGCTCGGCCCGGACAAACGGACGCGGCTGCGCCTCGCGCTCGGGCCGCTCGCCAGAGCGGCGGCCGGCATCGTAGGCCTGCTGGCGGTCGCCTTCGGGCTTGCCCTTGTACCCGTCGCGGCGGTCGGACTGGCGCTCGGGGCGCTGGTCATTATCGCGGCGCGGCCGGCTCTGGTCGTCGGTCCGTTCCCGTTTTTCCCCGCGCGGCCCGGTTGGACGGCCGGAACGGGCATCCCCGTCACGACGCGGACGGCCCTGGTCGCCGGCCCGGTCGCGGGAATCGCCGCGCCCGCCGGTGGAACGGGTCGGACGCTGGTCGCCGTCACGGCGCGGGCGGCCCTGGTCGTTGTCGCGGGAATCGCTGCGCCCTCCTGAAGGACGGGTCGGGCGCTGGTCGCCGTCGCGCCGGGGACGGCCCTGGTCGCCGGTGCGTTCACGCTGGTCGTCACGTTGTCCGGTCTTGCGGGCCGGCGGCCGGCTGGACGGATGGCCGGAACCGGAAGTATTGCGTTTTTCGGAGCCGGAACCGGAGGCAGAGCGCTTCTCGGAACCGGAATTTGAGCGTCGGTCATCGCGCTGTTCGGAAGGGCCATCAGGCCGGCGGTTCGGGGACGGCCGGCGATTACGATCATTTTTGGTCATGCCGCAAAATGCCGTATAACGCTCGTTTCCACAAGGTCTTTTTCCTTGCGCTTTCGTCAACTTTGGACTAAAGGATACAGAATTATTAATAGATTGAGCCTTCTAAGAGTCCTTCGACAACCTCCTCGGGACGGCGAAACCCGCCTTCCGGTCTTTTTTCCTTTTGGAGTATGGTGCATGGGCCGTTATCTCCTCTTCGTCCTCCTCCCCGCTTTTCTGCTGCTCTCCGGCTGTTCCGGGAAACAGTATGACAAATCCAACGCCGACATGAAGGCCAACCTGGAGCCTGAACTCTGGGATACCTCCCAGATTTTAAAAAACCTCCAGCGCGGCCGGCCCCTGACCGAACAGGAAAAAAAGGCCCTGGCCTCGCGCGGAGCCATCCAGTTCGACCTTGACGTCAAGGAAAACGAGGAAGTGCAGGTTTTTCTCCAGTACTTCTCCATCGACAAACGCGGGTCCATGGATACCTGGCTGCGCCGGGCCGAACCGCATCTGCCCTATGTGCGGGCGGTGCTGGCCAGCTACAACCTGCCGCCGGACCTCATTGCCCTGCCGTTTATCGAATCCGGCTACAACACCATGGCCTATTCGCCGGTTGGCGCGGGCGGCATGTGGCAGTTCATGCCCTATACCGGCCGCCGCTTCGGGCTGACCGTCGACTGGTGGGTGGACGAGCGGCGCGATCCCTACAAATCCACGGTGGCCGCCGCCAAATACTTAACCAAACTCTACCAGATGTTTGGCGACTGGAATCTGGCCCTGGCCGCCTACAATGCCGGCGAAGGCAAAATTTCCCGGGTCATGGCCGCCAGCGGCCAGTGCGACTTCTTCGACATCGCCAAAGACCCCAAGCTGCTCAAGGATGAAACCCGCCACTACGTGCCGAAATTCCTGGCGGTCCTCAAGATCTTCCAGAACCTCGACACCCTGGGCTTTAAAAAGGTCAACTGGCAGGCCGGCCCCAACCTCAAAGAGGTTCCGGCTCCTGGCGGCACCGATCTGGCCGCCCTGGCCCAGGCCTGCTCCATGCCCTGGGAACAGTTTCGGGAATACAACCCGGGCTTTCGCCGCCAGGTCAGCCCGCCGGATATGACCGTCAACGTCTACGTGCCCGTGGCCAAAGAACAGGTCGCCCTGGCTTTTTTAAATAATCCCGGCAATTACCCGCCGGTCGGCGGCCAGACCTACACCGCCGAAGCCGGGGACACCTGGTGGAACATCGCCCGTAAATCCGGGATGCCGGTGGCCGAGTTGCGCCAGTTAAACGCCTCCCTGCCCGAAACCCTGCCGCCCGGCCAGACCGTGCGCGTGGCTTTAAGCGCCTCGGGCGCCGACAATTCCGCCCTGGCCGAAGGTCCCGACGCCTGCGCCCCCAAACCGTTCGCCGCCGCCAAGCCGCAACGGCACCGGGTCAGCAAAGGCGACAGCGTCGGCAGCGTGGCCCGCAAATACGGCGTGTCCACCCAGGAACTCCTGGCCGCCAACAAGATGAAACACGCCGGCCGCCTCACCCAGGGTTCCTGGCTCAACATTCCGGGCGGCCAGGCTGCCGCCCCGGCCCAGGCCGCTGCGGGCGTGAAGGGAAACGCCCCGGTCAGTCTGGCCGAGGCCGAAGCCAGCCACACCGTGGCCAAAGGCGAGACCGTCGGCTCCATTGCCGCCAAACACGGCGTCTCCCCCCAGGAACTCATGGCCGCCAACAGCCTGCGCTCGCCCAAGGAACTCCTGGTCGGCAAGCGTCTGAGCATCCCGAAAAAGCCCGGCTCAAAAGCGCCCGAGCCGGCCGCCCCGGCCCCGGTCCAGACCGCTTCGGCCGGCTCCTATACGGTCAAAGCCGGCGATACGGCCCACTCCATCGCCCGCAGCCAGGGCATCGACCCCAAACAGCTCGCCGCCGCCAACCCGGGCCGCCTCGACAAACTGCGCCCCGGCGACAGGCTCACCCTGCCCGGCGGGTCCAAGGCGCCGGCTCCCGCGCCGGTCCAGGCTGCTGCCGCCCCGGCCCCGCGCGAACCGGCCAAATACGACAAAGCCGCCAAGCCGGCCGCCGCGCCCCAGCCCCCGGTGGCCAAGACCTTTGCCCAGGCCGCGCCCCAGCCGGCTCCTGCGCCGGCCGCCAAACCGCAGGCCGCCAAACCGGCCAGCAAGTCGGTCAATTACAAGGTCAGCCCTGGCGACACCCTGTGGGGCATTGCCAAGAAATTCAATGTGGACCCGTCCTCGCTCATGGCCTGGAACAATATGAAAAGCTCCAGTTCGCTCCAGACCGGGGCGCAGCTCACCATCCACCAGTAAGCCGACCGCAACCGCAGACGAAAAAAGGGCGCGCCCGACTCCCGGGTGCGCCCTTTTCCATTGGACCGCCTGTCCTGTTTTCCCGTGTGCCGACGGTCGTCTCCGCTCGGGCCAACCAAGAATCAATACGCTGAATTTACACTATTTATTCACAAAAAAACATACCTGTTTTTTGTGAACGCGGCACTACAGGCCGGCGTCCTTGACGATGGCTTCCAGGCGATGGCGGTTGACGCCAAGATCGCTGTGCCCGACCCGGGAGGCGGAACGCATATGCAGCAGACCGGCCGCCGGGTCGTAGAGAAATTCCAGGTCATCCACAAAGCCAAAGCGCGACGACCGGGCCGTGGCCTGGATATACCGCTCGGTAGCGGCGACCACGGTATACTTGCCCTGCCCCAAAACCTTGATCAGGGTCGGGATGGGATTTTCCGCGCAAGCCCGGGGGGCGATATAATGCAGCGGATCGTTCTTGCTCACCGTGCTCGAGACCCAGTTGGGCTTTGCGCCATCAGACCGCAGCGGCCCGCCCGTCGGCGACACCGAGGGCGGCATCTTACGGCTCACCATGCCCAGCCAGATGAATAAAACCACGCCGACCACCACGACCACCAGCAGCACCACGGCCGCAACCTGCCCCACAGACTCGAAAAACCGCACCAAGGTGCGCAGCGTATCCATCATGTGACGTCGTCCTCCGTCTCCCCGGGGGAGTCGTTGCCATAGAGCGCTTCCAAAATAAGCGGCCGCAACTCGTCGTCAGGCAAGGTCAGCCCGGTCCAGAGCCGGAACTGCTCCACGGCCTGATAGAGAAACATCTCGATGCCCGGCACCACGCCGGCCCCGGCCGCCACGGCGCCCAGGACCAGCCGCGTCTCGTGGGGATTGTACACCAGATCGAACACCACCGTACCCGGCCCAAGCGCCCCGGCCGGATAGGGCGATACGCCCTCAAAACGCCCGGCCATGCCCATGGGCGTGGCATTGGCCACAAAATCCGCCCCCCAACCCGCCCGGTCGTCCCAGGCCACGGCCGCAACGCCAAATTCCCGGGCCAACGCCTCGGCTTTTTCCAAGGTGCGCGCGGTAATGGCCACCTCGGCCACGCCCAGCCGTCGGGCCAAGCCGGCCACCGCCGCCCGGGCCGCGCCGCCCGCCCCCAGGACCAGCGCCTTCTTCGGCGCAATGCCCCGAACCGCCAGCGGCCGGCAAAAGCCCTCGACATCGGTATTATCAGCCCAAAGCACCCCGTCGCGCCAATAGAGCGTGTTGACGGCCCCGACCGCCTGCCCAAGCTCGGTCACCGCGTCCACGTACCCCATGACCGCCGTCTTGTGCGGAATGGTCACACTCAGACCCTCAATGGGCGTCTGCCGCAACCGGGCCATGAACGCCGCCAGTTCCTCAGGCAGCGTCGGCCACGGCCGATACCTGGCATCCAGGTCAAAAAGCGAAAACCCCCAGTTGTGCACCAAGGGGCTTAACGTGTGGCCCAACGGATGGCCAATGATCCCAAATTGTCGCTGCATGGCGAAGATGTCCTTGGGGGGAGAGAGGCGAAGATGTGGGGGAGGGAACCCTTTTTTGGGAAAAAAGGGTTCCCTCCCCCACACCCCCTCCTTCCCCAAAAACTTTTAAAGGGGGGGTGCGCAAGCACGACTGCCGCGCCGATGCCCCATCCC